>JBJFHL010000075.1:0-6217 GCA_051893555.1 Anaerovoracaceae bacterium | reverse complement strand
TTAAAAATACATTGGAGCTGTCAACAAAAAACTCCACAACAACTTGACACGACCAATAAAGATTATTTCCTTGCATTATCCGGGATTCTATGTTAAAATAAGAATTCCAGGTGAATTGTTGTATTTAAAATGAAGCAGGAGATAAAAATGAATCCAGTGGAAAAACATGCAGGCAAACTGTTTATACTGTCCGGCCCGTCGGGTGCGGGGAAGGGGACCATCTGCAAGGCGCTCCTTGCGGAAACGAATGACCTGGAACTTTCGGTCTCCATGACCACGAGAAATCCGCGGACGGGTGAAACAGACGGCGTGAGCTACTATTTTGTTTCGAAAGAGGAATTTCTTCGCAAAATCGAAGCGTCCGGCTTTCTGGAGTATGCGGAGGTGTACGGCAATTACTACGGCACACCGAAGCAGCCGGTCATAGACAAACTGTCTGCAGGCACCGATGTAATCCTGGAAATCAATATGCAGGGTGCCCTGAAGGTGAAAGAAAACTATCCGGATGGCGTTTTCATCTTCATTCTGCCGCCATCCATGTCGGAGCTGCGCAAACGGCTGACTGGCAGAGGAACGGAGACGGCGGAAGCCATTGAGATGCGTCTGGGAGAGACCCTGAAGGAGCTTTCCTACATCGACAAATACGACTACTGTGTCGTAAACGGTCAACTGGAAGAAGCAGTAGCACGTGTGAAGGCCATTGTGACAGCAGAGCATTCCCGTGTGACCTTCACAGCGGAAGAATTGATTTCCAGATATAAGGAGGAAGCGTAAATGTTATATCCGTCAATTAATGAAATCAGAAAAAAAGCAGACAGCAGATACACCATCGTGATTCTGGCTGCCAAGAGAGCCAGAGACATCATCGACGGCAAGCCGATCCTGACGGACGTGGATATCGACAAGCCGGTATCCATTGCAGCCAATGAGATCGCGGAGGATCTGATTACTTATACCAGAGAAAACAATAACTAGGCTGCAGCAGCAAATAAAACCAGAAACAGTCTGAAAACAGAAAAGAGCAAAAAATGAGAGAGACTTCGGGGGGCAGGAACTGCCGGCGGGGTCTCTTTTCTGTTGCATAAAATATCTTGTGAAAAATACACAAAAAAACATTGCAATGATGAAAAAATTGTGGTATAACTACAACATAAAAAGTGTTTAGTCAAATAAAGTGAAATGCATTGATTGGAAGAGTAACCTGATGAAAGGTCACAGAGAGCCGCCGTAAGGTGCGAGGGCGGTACGCGGAAGTCAGGAGAAAAACATCCATGAGCAGCCGGAAGAACGGAAGCAGCCGCTTCCTATTAGACCCGGACGCGTGCGGAGCGTCATTCCGTAAAACAAGTGAATTGCAGAAAGGCCTGCGACAGTGCAGAGATACCTGCGATTAAATTGGGTGGTACCGCGGAAGCTTGCTTTCGTCCCATGTTGGGGATGAAGTGGCTTCTTTTTTTATTCCATGATCCCCACCAGCCGTGAAGATTCAGACAAAAAAAGGGAGAAAAGACATGCAGATTACGAAAGAACTGGTCGGTTATGTGGCCGAGCTTTCCAGAATTGAACTGGACGAGGCGCAGACCGAGAAGATGCAGCAGGAACTGGGTGCTATCGTGGAATATATGGACATTCTCAGCACCCTGGACACCACGGAGACAGAACCTCTGTCCCACATTTTCGCCATTACCAATGTGATGCGGGAAGACGAAGTCCGTCCTTCCGCAGAAAAAGCGGATATTCTGAAGAACCTGCCGGAGACCGAAGACGGAATGCCGGTGGTGCCGCGGACCATCGATTAGAAAGGAGAGCAGACATGGATTACGAAAGAATATGTGAAATGACCGCTCTTCAGCTGGGTCAGGCCATCAAAGAGAAAAAAATAACTTCTGTGGAGGCGGCGGAGGCTGTGCTTACGGCCATCGAAGAATCCGAGCCGCAGCTCCATGCATATATCACGGTTTGCCGTGAGGAAGCACTTGACAAAGCACAGGCTGTGGACGCTGCGCTTGCTGCCGGGGATTCCGGCCTGCTGGCGTCTCCTCTGGCAGGTGTTCCCATTGCCATCAAGGATAATATCTGTACGAAAGGAATCAAAACCAGCTGTGCGTCAAAGATCCTGGGTGAGTTCGCTCCGTTTTATGATGCCACTGTAATGGAGAAACTGGAAGCTGCCGGTGCTGTCGTCATCGGCAAAACCAACATGGACGAGTTTGCCATGGGTTCCACCACGGAAACGTCGGCTTACGGACCGACCCTGAACCCGTGGGATGCAGGCCGCGTGCCGGGGGGCAGCAGCGGCGGCTCCGCCGCCGCCGTCGGCGCCAGGGCTGCCGTCTGCGCCCTGGGCTCCGACACTGGCGGAAGTATCCGCCAGCCTGCTGCCTACTGCGGCGTCACCGGCTTCAAACCGACCTACGGCACGGTTTCCCGTTACGGACTGATCGCCTACGCATCTTCCCTGGATCAGATCGGACCCATCGCCAAAGATGTGAAGGACTGTGCCGCGTTGATGGACATCATCAGCGGATACGATGAAATGGATGGCACCTCCCTGCCGCAGGAAATGCAGCACACAGGGTATCTGGGAGCCCTGACCGGGGACATTTCCGGCATGCGTATCGGCATTCCGACGGAGGCCATTGAAAAGGGTCTGGAGCCGGATGTGAAGCAGGCCATTCTGGATATGGGTCAGACTTTGAAGGAACTGGGCGCAGAAGTGGAAGAAATCAGCCTGCCGTTCCTGGATTATGTGATCCCGACCTACTACATCATCGCCGCCGCCGAAGCCAGTTCCAACCTGTCCCGCTTCGACGGGGTCCGGTACGGATTCCGTGCAGAGGGCTACGAGGACCTGACGGAAATGTACAGCAAAACCAGATCCCAGGGGTTTGGGGAAGAAGTGAAAAAGCGGATTTTGTTGGGAACCTTCGTACTCAGCTCCGGCTACTATGATGCCTATTATAAAAAAGCCCTGCAGGTGAAGGCCATCATCAAGCAGGAATTCGATAAAATTTTCAGCAAGTACGATGCGATCCTGCTGCCGGCTGCGCCGGCCACCGCGCCGAAGCTGGGTGAGAGCCTGGCCGATCCGCTGAAGATGTACCTGTCGGACATCTTCACCGTATCCGTCAACATCGCCGGGCTGCCGGGACTGTCGGTGCCGAGCGGTTTTGACCAGGCGGGCATGCCGGTGGGAACCCAGATCATCGGACCGGCTCTGGGGGATGCGGATGTGCTGAACATCGGTTATGCGTTCCAGCAGGCCACAGAGTATCATAAGGCTGCCCCAAGCGGCAAATGTTCTGCCCCGAGCGGCAAATGTTCCGCAGAAAAGGAGGTGCGTTAATATGGCATGGGAAGTTGTCATGGGACTGGAAGTCCATGTGGAATTGAACACGAAAACGAAAATATTCTGCTCCTGTACCACGGAGTTCGGCGGTGCGCCGAACACCCACTGCTGCCCGATCTGCACCGGTCAGCCGGGAACGCTGCCGAAGCTGAACCGAAAAGTGCTGGAATCTGCCGTCATGACGGGCATCGCCCTGAACTGCGACATCACCAGATACAATAAATTTGACCGGAAGAACTACTTCTATCCGGACCTGCCGAAGGCCTATCAGATTTCACAGTTATATCTTCCGTTTGCCAGAGACGGCCGGGTGGACATCACCACCCGCTCCGGCAAGCAGACCTCCATCCGGATCCACGAGATCCACATGGAAGAGGATGCCGGCAAGCTGGTTCACTCCCCGTTCGGCGATGTGACTTATCCCGACTGGAACCGGTGCGGCGTGCCACTGCTGGAAATCGTATCAGAACCGGACTTCCGCAGCGCAGAGGAGGTCATCGCCTATCTGGAAAAGCTGAAATCCACCCTTCAGTATCTGGGGGTTTCCGACTGCAAGATGGAGGAAGGCTCCATGCGTGCCGATGTGAACCTGTCGGTGCGGGAAGTGGGCGCACCGGAATTCGGTACCAGAACGGAAATGAAGAACATCAACTCCTTTAAGTCCATCGAGCGGGCCATCGCCTTTGAATCCCAGCGTCAGATCGACTGCCTGGAATTCGGCGAGGAGATCGTTCAGGAGACCCGCCGCTGGGATGAAAACCGGGGAAAGACCTACTCCATGCGTTCCAAAGAAAACGCACAGGATTACCGTTACTTCCCGGAACCGGATATTCCGCCGGTCTCCATCAGTGAGGAAATGATTCAGGCCCTGACGGCGGCACAGCCGGAAATGGCCGATGCGAAAAAAGCCCGCTACATGAAAGAGTTCGACATGACCGAAAAGAACGCAGAGATTCTCACCGGGAATAAACATTTTGCGAAGATATTCGAGGATACCATCGCCCTGGGTGCGGACGTCACCGAGACCACCAACTGGCTCATGGGCCACACCCTGTTCCTGATGGGCGAAAAGGGCGTGGAAGCCGACGATCTGGCCATCCGGCCATCGGTTTTCGCCAGGTTTATCGAACTGATTGTTTCCGGACGTCTGAACCGGATCATGGGCAAGGAGGTCTTTGAAAAGGTCTTCGAAGGGGAGCCGGACTTCGACGTGGAAGCATATATAAAGGAAAACAATCTGGAAGCCATCAGCGATGACGGCCAGGTGGGCGCTGTGGTGAAGGAAGTGCTGGATGCTCATATGGATCTGGTGGCAGATTATAAAGCCGGGGACGAAAAGCTTTACGGATTCTTCATCGGGCAGTGCATGATGAAGCTGAAGGGAAAGGCAAGCCCGGCGCTGGTGAACAAGCTGGTAAAAGTAGAAATCGAACGCAGATAATGGAGAGGAGAGAGACGATGGATTTTGTACAGTATGACCGGCCTCGCGAGGTGCGGGACATTGAGATCGTAATACAGCAGTTTGCAGACGGCAGTCTGAAGGACGGGGATGCCGTGAAGGTTCGCGGTGCCGTGCACCGGATCAAGGACATGGGCGATTTCGCCTTCGTGATCATTCGTTCGCCACGCAGAACCTTCCAGTGCATCTGGGAGACCACCGATGCGGCACAGAAGCTGAGCCCGGAGGACTGGGTTCGGATTGACGGCGCCATCGCAGCGGATGAAAGAAGCCCGCTGGGATTCGACATTCGCATTTCTGCAGTGGAAAAGGTGGGCGGCGCGGCTGAAAAGCTGCCGCTGGAGATCAGCAATGACCGGAAAATGAAAAACCTGCAGCTGGAGACCCTGCTGGACAACCGGGTGGTGACCCTGCGGAACCCGCGGATCCGTGCCATCATGCGGGTGGCGGACGGCGTCATGTACGGCTTCCGTCAGTTCCTGCGGGAAGAAGGCTTCACTGAATTCGTGCCGCCGAAGATGGTCATGGGCGGTGCGGAAGGCGGCGCGGACATGTTCATGGTCAAGTATTTCGACCAGCGTGCGTATCTGAACCAGAGTCCACAGCAGTACAAGCAGACCATGGTGGGCGTTTTCGAGAAAGTCTTCACCGTGGGACCGGTATTCCGCGGTGAAAACTCCAACACACCGCGCCACTTGACGGAATTCCAGGGCCTGGATCTGGAAATGGGCTTCATTGACAGCTTCCAGGATCTGATGGAACTGGAGACCCGCATGTTCCGGTATATCTTCCGCCTGCTGAACACGGAATATGCGGCAGAGCTGGATCTGGTGCTGGGGGCAGGCCGCCGGCTGCCGGAACTGGACAAGGTGCCGCAGATTAAGTTTGCCGACGCCAAGGAACTTTACGCTCAGAAGTCCGGCAAGAAGATCACCGATCCGGTGGATCTGGCGCCGGAGGAAGAAAAGTGGCTGGGCCAGTATTTCCTGGAGGAGACCGGCAGCCCGCTGGTATTCGTCACCCATTATCCGAGCGTAAAGCGTCCGTTCTATGCCATGGATGATCCGGAAAATCCGCGGTACACCCTGAGCTATGACCTGTTGCTCTACGGCTTGGAAATCACCACCGGCGGTCAGAGAATCCACGACTATGACCAGCAGGTGGCCAAGATGAAGAAGCGGCACATGGATCCTGCGGATTTTGAAAACTATCTGACTATGCATAAGTACGGCCTGCCGCCGCACGGCGGCTTCGGCCTGGGTCTGGAACGGATTGTCCAGAAGCTTTTAGAGCTGGATAACATCCGCGAAGCGTCCGCCTTCCCGAGAGACCGGAACCGGCTGGTGCCATAGGGTGCGATAGTGTAAAATAGTTGTGGAGTTTTTAGAAGAAATAAAATAGAGATTAGC
>JBJFHL010000074.1:0-32939 GCA_051893555.1 Anaerovoracaceae bacterium | reverse complement strand
ATGAAGCAGTAATAATCTCGATATGGACACTTTTGTCTATATTTTGAGTAGCAGGACATAAGTATGGGACTGTTTGGACCGCGCTCTCTGGAGGAGCGAATCATGCAAATCATTGAAAAACAGGAAAAGGTTCTGCAGAAGTGGCCGTGTATGCTGGGGGAAGATGATTATTATATTCTATGGGATATGTATCTGGGCGGCATTACGGAATACATGGATCCCAAATTCCTGTACATGATTGAACCGATGGAGAATAAGATCAACCATGGGCATATGGCAGACCTGCTTCGGAATGCCTGCCGGCCTGAGGCCATTGAGCAGGCGCTGAAAAAGGGGAAGGGCAGGGATTGTCGGAACCAGGAATATTTTCTGGCTGCACTGGCTCAGACCCAGGAGGAACGCGATGCGATCATCCGCAAGTATATGTTCACCAATACCGCGGTGGCCTGCCATCTGATGTTTACGGATAAGGTGGACACCTACTGCCGCACCGCAGACGAAAAGGCTGCATTCTATATGAAGGTGATTAATACAAACAGTGGGTACACTAAGAGCCCGGGCTCTTTCTGCGGCAGAAGATATTGGGAATGGGAAACGTTTTACGGCAAAGAGCCTGTGTCACACTGGATCGCAATAGCACGATACGATCTGAAAGATATGCTGAAGCAGGGATCGGAAGCAAAGGCGGCTGCAAAAAAACAGCTGGAAGTGCTGGAACGCCTGGATGCAGCCAGAAAGCAGCAGTCGGAAGAGGCCAGGGCGCTGCTGAATGCTATTGACCTGTTTGTCCAGAATGAGCTGGAAATACAGCTGGTGGACCGGGACGGAAAAAGAGTCAGAAAGGAAAAAGACGGTACCGTCGTTCCTATGGACTGATCCTGTGACATTGGCAGCAGCTTGAAAAAGAAACATATAAGATATAAGAAGCATAAAAGAGACCTTGAAGAAACCTCTGTTTCTCAGGGTCTTTTTATTATATGCCAGGCTGCTGTTCGTTCTTTCTGCCTCGCATTCATACCGGGTGAAAAAGTCGGAATATAACCGCCGAAATCCCGTAAACTGCTGTAGGGAGCAGAGAAATGAGAAAATGTATTTCAATGAAAACGCATCGGAAGAGGAAACAAGGAGCAGAACCGGGAAGGAGACAGGAAACAGAACCGGGAACTGGGCAGAAAGCCGCCGGGCTGCTGATTGATGTTTTTGTGATTCTGATTCTGGCCTTGTCTGTTCTGACTATCTGGAAAGTGCTGACGGAAGCATCCGACATGGACGGCAGCGGATACCCTGCAGCAAAAGACGGATACCCTACAGCGAAAGCGGAACCGGTGGGAACGACCGCCGCCGCACCAACCGTTTCAGCGGGAGCAGCCATTCTCATCGATGCGGAAGATGGAACGGTGCTGTATGAGAACAATGCGGATCAGAAGATGTATCCGGCCAGTACCACAAAGATCATGACTGCTCTTGTGGTTCTGGAAACGATGGAAGAGCTGGGACTGGGACTGGACAGCGAAATCATTGTACCGGAAGAGGCACAGGGTGTGGAAGGATCATCCCTGTATCTGAAAGCAGGAGAACGGGTGTCGGTGGAGGAATTGCTTTACGGGCTGATGCTCCAGTCCGGCAATGACAGTGCCGTGGCGCTGGCAGCCTGCGCAGGCGGAAGCGTGGAACACTTCGTGGAACAGATGAACCAGCGGGCGGAAGAGCTGGGCTGCCGGGGAACCCATTTCCTCAATCCAAATGGTCTGTATGATGGGGATCATTATACGACGGCGCGGGATCTTGCGTACATCGCCAGAGAAGCCATGAAGCGGGAAGATTTCCGAAGAATCGTGGGCGCACAGAGGTGGAGCAGCGAAGGCAATTCAGCGCGCACCTTTGTTAATAAGAATAAGACGGTTTTTCAGTATGAGGGAGGAGACGGCGTGAAAATCGGGTTTACCAAAGCCTCCGGCAGAACGCTGGTATCTTCCGCCAGCCGGGACGGTTACCGGGTCATTGCCGTGGTTCTCAATGACGGAAACTGGTTCCGGGACGCATATGCACTGATGGATTTTGGATTTGCCGTACTGGAAACATCGAACCCGTGAGAGAAAGAAATTGTGCATGAGATCGTGAGACAGCAGGAGGTTAAACGTGGGATATGTTTGTGTGGACAGAGGCTCTCTGCGGTGTCCCTGTCACTTGATGGCTGCAGGCCAGTGCTATACCTGCACCATGACCAGGACCGGCAGATGCAGCTGCGAAGACGCCGCCGGCTGGCAGGGTGTCTGCCCGTATACGGAATATATACGGCGTGGAGAAACTGCGGTTTCCCGCGAGCCGGATATTTTATGGGAAACGGATGTATTGGAAAAAATCCATTACGGGAATGGACTGTTTGTCATCCGTCTGGCTGTTTCCGCCGGATTGGCCGAGGCATGCCGGAGGCCGGGGGCGTATCTGATGGCAGAGGCACTGGGCTGCCGTACACCGGTTTCCGTGCTGCGTACCCGGCGGCAGGGAGGAAACGGCTTTAGGGACGGCTGCAGAGACGGATTCAGAGACGGCTGCGTGGAACTGGCGGTGAAGGCGGCGGGCCCGAAGTCAGAGGAACTGACGAAAAAAAGTGTCTGGCGCATTGCCGGCCCATATTACGGCGGTCTGCTCCGAGACGAAACATTGACGGCGGAAGGGAAGCTTCTGGTCATCGCCCGCGGTGTGGCGGCTGCGCCCTTCCTGGCATTACGGCAGCTGCCGGAATATGCCTCTATGGATGCAGAGGTGTATCTGGATGACGAGACACTGCCGGAAGCATTTCTGGAAGAGTATCTCTGCGGGCAGGTCTTCGAGACGATCCGGCTGAATCAGGAAGGGTATCTGGAACGAATGAAGAGAATCCTGCAGCAGCACATCTGTGTCGGTTGCGGGGAAGAAACGCCTCGGTCACAGGGAGCCATGGTGCTGGTCAGCCCATACTTCATCGGGAAGCTGACAGAAGATCTGACTGCCGAAGAAAAAGAAAGGCTGGTCGTGCCCAATCCGGCGAATCTGTGCTGCGGCATGGGATTGTGCGGATCCTGCAGCCATACCGATCCGGATGGACTTACCGTAAGGCTTTGCAAATGCAGTCCGGCCGTGATAGAATAGAACCAGACGAAAGAGAGGTAATCCATGAACGTACTGCGAAACACCACGGCACTGGCGTTGACCATGTGCCTCCAATATGCGGACGAAAACGGCACAGCTGTGGACGCAACCTGCGGAAACGGCAATGATACATTGTGGCTGGCAGAGCATTTTGCCAGAGTCTATGCTTTCGATATTCAGGAAAGCGCCATCCGGGCCACAGCCGCAAGGCTGGAAGAAGCAGGACGGACCAATGTGGAACTGATCCACGACAGCCATGAGCATATGGCAAAATACGTGCAGGAACGGCCGAAGGTCATCGTGTTCAATCTGGGCTATCTGCCCGGCGGCAGCAAAGAAATCAGTACACGCTGCGGCACCACCATGGAAGCCCTTGCAGGAGCACTGGATCTGCTGGCTGTGGACGGACTCCTCTGCGTGACCATGTATCAGGGTCACAGCGAAGGGTATCTGGAGCGGGTGAAGGTGCTGGAATGGGCGCGGAATCTGGATAAATCCATATATCACTGTATACGGACGGATATGATCAATCAGCCGGGCATGCCGCCGGAAATCCTGTGGATCACGAAGAAAAAAGAAATTGAGAAATACGTCTGATCGGGATCTCCCCTGCATAGAAATAGTAGGGGAGGTTTTTGTTTTATGTGCAAAATTTTCATTCTCGGCGGCGGATGGGCGGGCTGCAGTGCGGCGCTCATCGCTGCAAAACAGGGGGCACAGGTCACTCTGGCGGAAAAAACGGATTTGCTGCTGGGTGCGGGAAATGCAGGCGGGATTATGCGGAATAACGGCAGATTCACGGCAGCAGAAGAAAATATCGCTCTGGGGGCAGCAGAATTGTTTCAGATCACGGACCGGTATGCGGTCCACCGGAATGTGGATTTTCCTGGTCATGAGCATGCCAGCTTTTATGACATAACGAAGGTGGAGCCGGCGGTACGCCGGCTCCTTGCAGACAGGGGCGTGGAAGTACAGCTGTGCTGCCGGGGCATCGATTTGAAGTGGGAGCCGTCCGGGGACGGCCGTGAGAGCGAAAACCGGGCTGAAGGAAGTCGAAAAGGGATTACAGCGGTGAAAACCATCACATCGGGTCCGGTATCTCCCGATGTGATGGGGCGTTGGGAAGAAGCGGATGTTTTCGTAGAAGCTACCGGATCCAGCGGCCCCATGGGCAACTGTATGCGGTATGGCAATGGCTGTGCGATGTGTGTGCAGCGCTGCCCGGCCTTCGGCCCGCGGGTCAGCCTGACCGCGCGGGCCGGGGCTGCCGACCTGGCAGCCCGCCGCCAAAGCGGCAGGCCGGGCGCACTGAGCGGATCCTGCAAGCTGGAAAAGAAAAGCCTTTCACGAAAGATTCAGAAAAAACTGTCCCGCGACGGCTACATCGTGATCCCTTTGCCGCCAGAACTGGTCCAGAAAGGGAAACTGAAAGAAAAAGTCTGCCAGCAGTATGCGCTGGATGCGTTTGCGGAGAATCTGATTCTCATCGACACCGGAGAGGCGAAGCTGATGAGTCCGTTTTTTCCGCTGGAAAAGCTGCGTATGGTGGAGGGTTTTGAAGAGGTACGATTCCTGGATCCGTGCAGCGGGGGACAGGGTAATTCCGTGCGGTATATGAGTGTAGGCATGCGGGAAGACACCATGCGTGCTGCCGGTTTTGAAAACCTGTTTCTGGCAGGCGAAAAATCGGGATTTTTCGTCGGCCATACCGAAGCCATCACCACAGGAAGCCTGGCAGGATATAACGCAGCCCGCTTTGCACTACAGCCCGAAGTCCCGCAGCCCGAAACCCTGCCGCCCGAAGCCAATGCTTCGGCAGGAGAGTCGGGACTGCTGATTTTGCCGAGAAATCTGGCGGTGGGGGAACTCCTGGCATACGCCCAGGAGGCCCTGCTGGAGGAAGACGGACTGTACCGCCGGTTCACTTTCGCGGGCGGGGAGTTTTTTCAGCACATGAAGGAGAAGGGTCTGTACCGGACGGAGCCCAAAGAGATCCGAAAGGTTGTGGAGACCGCCGGGCTTCTGGGTATCTATGAAAAACAGGAAGGCCGGACGGAGTGAAGAATCCTGCTTATGTATGCAGCGACTTTTTCGGGCATGCCTCGACGCAGTGGAAACAGAGAATGCACTCTGTACCGTTTTCTCTTTTGCGGGAATTGTCGGCAGGATTCACGTTCATCGGACACACCTTCCGGCACTTCCCGCAGGAGACGCATTTGTCGGTATCGTTTTTGATCCGCAGCAGGGCGAAATAGCTGGCCGGTTTCAGGAAGACCGTCACAGGGCAGATGTACTTGCAGAAGGCTCGGTTATCCTGAAAGGCGAAAGCCAGGGCGATGCCGACGATGTAGTATACGGCGTTTCCGATGAGGAAGCTGTAAAACATGATCCGTTCCAGATTGGGCACCTGAAACAGAAACAGGCCGCCGACGAAAAGCAGGGAACCTGCGAAAACCAGATAACGGAGAAATCCCAGCTTTTTTCTTGGCTGGTTCGGAGCTTTATAGGGCAGCAGATCCAGGATCATGGCAGTCCAGCAGGCATAGCCGCACCAGCCCCGTCCGAAGAGAAGGGGACCGCAGATTTTAGCGATGATGTAATGGATGACGGCTGCCTCAAACACGCCGAGGAACAAATAGTACCAGAAGCCTTCGATCTGCATGTTTTCTCCGGACAGAATTCCCAGATACACCAGCATGTAAAGGCCTACGGCAAACTGGACCACATGGCGGGCATAGGGGAACTTCCGGGCGTAGAGCGCCAGACCAACGGCCAGACAGGTGCCGATGTAAGTGAAATTAAACAGATAAAAGAGATTGTCCAGCACGAGCCAGAGTGTGACGGCGATGGCTTCGAAAACCAGCCACAGCATGATGGGAAATGTATACTTTTTCATGTCAGTATCATATCACAGGCGGAAAAAGAATTCTACAGATTTTTGCGTACGGAACCGGATCTGCACCTGCGCGCTTTCCCTTGCGGCCTGCGGGATTCTATGATACAATAGGGCGAAAAGATTTTGCCCGGAAACCCAGGGGCCGGGCAGTGAGGAGCATACGAAGGATGAGAATCAATAAATATATTGCCCAGGCCGGCGTGGCCAGCCGCCGCAAGGCAGACGAGCTGATTGAAAACGGGAATGTGAAGGTCAACGGTGCCGTTCTGCGGGAGCCGGGCTATGACGTGCAGGAAGGTGACCGGGTCATGGTCAACGGACGGGAGATCCGCGGCGCCCAGAAGATGGAATACGTGCTGATCAATAAGCCTTTGGGCATGGTGACCACGGTGGAGGATGAGAAGGACCGGCTGACGGTGATGGACGTGGTGAAGGATATCGACGCCCGTCTGTTTCCTGTGGGGCGGCTGGACTACAACACCAGCGGCGCGCTGATCATGACCAATGACGGGGAACTGGCTTACCGGCTGACCCATCCGAAGCACGAGGTATATAAGACATACCGTGCGCTGGTGTCCGGCGTTCTTTCCAACGAACGGGCAGCCCGGCTGCGCCGTGGTGTGGACATCGGCGGGTTCGTTACGTCACCGGCCAAGGTGAAGATCATCAAAGGAACCCAGCACTCCACCCTGGTGGAGATTGCCATCCATGAGGGAAAGAACCGGCAGGTGCGGAAGATGTTTGCTGCGGTGGGAAATCCGGTGCAGGAGCTGGAGCGGGTGGCCATCGGCGACATCCGGCTGGGTCATCTGAAGCCGGGTCATTATCGGAAATTGACGAGAGAAGAAATCGAATATCTGAAAAACTGCTGAGGCCGCTGCGCCTCGCTCGATCTGCCGACCGACGGCAGTGAAAAACACCCGGTGCATGTGCGCCGGGTGTTTTTCAGCAAAGTTTTAAAAGTTTTAAAAGATGTATCAGTAAGTATCACGACAAAGGTGATGGATTATTTTCTCTTGCATTCCTTTGGAGTTACACAGGTACCGGTAGCTCTTGCAACGACGATTGGTTCTTCCAGAACGTCAGCGGCAGAAGCGCTGATGTCAGGTCTTGCAGCGATCACCTTTCTGGCTTCGAATTTCATCTTTCTGGAAGTGTTGCCAACCTTGGTGATTTCTCCGTAAGCTTCGATATAGTCGCCGGCATAGGTCGGTGCCAGGAATTCGATGTTATCATATGCGCAGAACAGACCTTCATCTCCGTCGATCTGGATCAGCAGTTCGGTAGCAACGTCGCCGAACAGGTGAACCATGTGTGCACCGTCAACCAGGTTTCCGCCGTAGTGTGCATCCTTTGCGGACATTCTCAGTCTTAATAATGAAGTGTACTTCTTTTCTTCCATTTTTCCAATCTCCTTTTATCCATAAATAGTTCTATTGGTTTCGCCTGCATATGTATCATCCGTGATATCCTTCAGGATATACGGCAGGACGAAATAAACATTTTACGCAAATATATATTGCAATTTGCGTGCCAATGGATTATTATTGAAAATAAGAGAGAAGTGAACCGATTTAGAATCACCTATAAAACGGTGAACACAAAAAAAGGAGAAAAAGACCATCCATGAATTACCACATTAACCGCGTTCTGGAACCGAAACAGGTTTTACCGACTTCCGCCTGGCGTCTGGACAACAATCGGAACATCTATCCTGACGAAATCCGCGTCTCACTGAAGCGGATTCATCTGGAGGGCACCAGTTTCAAGCAGATCCGAACGGAAGCAAATGACAACGAGGAGAAGATCAAGCAGAAGATCATCGATATTGTCATCCGGCGAGGCAAGCTGCATAATCCGGTGACCGATACCGGCGGCCTGGCCTTCGGTGTCATTGACCAGATTGGCGCGGAATTTGAAAATACGCAGAATTTCAAGGTGGGAGATGAAATCATCTGCAATGCTTCTCTGGCCTCGGTGCCAATGCACATTGAAAGCATCCGGGCAGTGGATCCTGTGTTTCATCAGATCGACGCTGATGGATATATGATCGCAAACAGTCGGATTACCCTGGTGAAAGTGCCGGAAGGTGTTCCTGAAAATCTGCTGATGAGTGCCTTTGACGAGTCGGGGACCCTGTTCCGGCTGCACCAGATCGCAGAGGAGAAGAAGCGGTTTCTCATCGTGGGAAACAGCCTGATCACCAACATTCTGTACGGGTATGTGGTACGGCGTGCCGCAGGAGAGGATGCGGAGATCGTCTGTATTTTCGATAAAAAGACCGATCTGCGGATCACCGGCGGCAGCGTGGATCAGCTGATGGCAGAGGTATTCAATGAGATCCATTATATGGACATCCTGAAGCCGCTGGAATGCATGCAGCGGCTGGACCGGGATTCCTATTTCGACCTGTCCATCAACTGCGCGGAAATTCCGGGCGCCGAGACCATCAATATTCTGGCTGCAAAACGGGGCGGCACGGTCGTGTTCACCAACCTGATCAACAACCTGAACATCGCCCTGTATATCACGGAATCCATGACGAAGCCGCTGAAAGTACGGGGGGCCGAAGGGTATGTGGATGGGTATGATGTCTTTGATGTGCAGGTGGTGGAGGAACTGGCGCCTTACTTTGAAAATGCTCGTTTCGAGCTGGTGGAAAAACTGGAGAACCTGGACGAGACGGAACCTGGCGGCGTGAACCGGGCTTTTGCCAGAGGAGAAGAAGTGGCCATGCTGGAGGACTATGTTTACCGGAGCCGCGCCATGAATCAGGTGCTCAACGAGATCATGCAGGTATCCCGCTACGACTGCAATGTCATCATTTTCGGAGATACCGGTGTCGGTAAGGAGAAAGCCGCCAATATCATACAGAAAAACAGCGACCGGAAGATGCAGCCCTTTGTCAAGATCAACTGCGCCTCCATCTCTCCGAACCTGATCGAATCCGAGTTCTTCGGCTATGAGAAGGGTGCGTTCACCGGCGCCAATGCGTCAGGAAAGAAAGGGTATTTCGAGATCGCCAACAACGGCGTCATCTTCCTGGATGAAATCGGTGAACTGCCGCTGGAAATGCAGGCCAAGCTGCTGCGGGTTATTCAGGACGGTGAATTTTACCGAGTGGGCGGAACGGCACCGATTAAGACAAACGTCCGCATCATTTCCGCCACCAACCGGAACCTGGAGGAGTTCATCGAAAAAGGCCTGTTCCGGCGAGATCTGTACTACCGCCTGAATGTGGTACCAATCCGGATTCCGAGCCTGTCGGACCGGCCGGAGGATATCCCTGCCCTGGTGGGGCATTTCCTGAAAAAATACGGAAAGAAGTTCGGCCGGCGACGCGGTATGGACGATGCCGCCATGGAATACCTGCAGCAGCAGCAGTGGCCGGGAAATATCCGGGAACTGGAAAACACGGTGCAGCGTCTGATCATTTCTGCAGCCGGCGACAATATCAGTCTGATGGACGTGATGCGGGACAGCCACGGAGAGCTTTTCAGCGGCTCTGTAAGCCAGTTTCCGGGCGACAGCAGTGCAGACGGTGAGGAAACGGATCGGATGCCGGAAAAGGAACTGGATCTGCAGCTGGCAGTGGATGAGTATGAAAAGGGGCTGATCAAATACGCCTGCGACAAATACGGTTCCACCCGAAAGGCGGCCAGAGCGCTGGGGATCAGCCAGACTCAGATCGTACGGAAAAAGAAAAAATACGACATTCTATAGGGTGTATAGGGTGCGAAACAGGGCTCGGATCCGGGAATGGATCCGGGAATGGATCCGGGAATGGATTCGGGTCATGAAGCCCTCCCGCAGCCATAAAAAAAGCGAAAAAGATAGCGAACCGAAATGTGTTCGCTATTTTTTCATATGAAACGAAAACGGTTCGGAAAATGGATGAAAATTCCTTGTTAAAAAAAGGACAGACCCCTGCATGGATTGAAAATACTGCGAATACATTTTGAGGAGAGAGAAAGATATCTTTGGCATATTTATTGCTTTATAAGATAATGCGGGGAGCAGGAGGGTAAATCGGGTAACCCGGGACTCCCGAAAAATACAAAGGAATATATTATAGTAAAAGGAGAAGAAACATTATGGAATTCAAAAAAGGTGATATCTACGGAACTCACAGAGTGCTCGAACCAAAGGGTGTACTGCCGCAGCCTGCAGACAAGCTGGACAACACCATGGAAATCTACGACAATGAAGTGCTGATCGATGTGCAGACTCTGAACATTGACTCCGCTTCCTTCACGGAAATCGAAAAGAGAGCCGGCGGCGATGTGGAAGAGATCAAGAAGATCATCATGAACATCGTGGAAACCACCGGTAAGCATAAGAACCCATGGACCGGTTCCGGCGGCATGCTGATCGGTAAGGTTGCAGCCATCGGCCCGAACTTCAAAGGTGAACTGAGAGTCGGAGATAAGATCGCAACACTGGTTTCCCTGTCCCTGACTCCGCTGAAGATCGAAGAAATCAAGGAAGTAAGACCTGACATCGACCAGGTTGACGTAAAGGGTCAGGCAATTCTGTTCCAGTCCGGTCTGTATGCAATCCTGCCGAAGGATATGCCGAAGGAACTGGCACTGTCCGTTCTGGACGTAGCAGGTGCACCTGCACAGACTGCTAAGATCTGCAAGCCTGGCGACACTGTAGTCGTAATGGGCGGCGGCGGCAAGTCCGGTATCCTGTGCTGCTGGCAGGCAAAGAAGCAGGTTGGCGTAAACGGCAAGGTTATCTGCGTAGACGGCTTCAAGAAGTCCATCAACCGCGCCATGTCCGTAAAGTGTGCTGACGAATATCTGGTAGTAAATGCAACCGACGCTGTTGCAATGTACAACGAAATCATGGAAGTAACCGAAGGCGAACTGGCTGACGTAGTCATTAACGTAGTAAACATTCCGAACACCGAAATGGCTTCCATTCTGGCCTGCAAGGACAACGGTCTGGTATACTTCTTCTCCATGGCAACTTCCTTCACCAAGGCAGCTCTGGGTGCAGAAGGTGTCGGCAAGGATGTGAACATGCTCATCGGAAACGGCTACACCAAGGGTCACGCCAATGTGGCACTGCAGGTTCTGAGAGACGACGAAAGAATCATGAAGCTGTTCGCAGAACTGTACGCATAATCCGGATTTTCTTGACAAAATCCACAAGGCATTTGTTTCAGGCACGGCAGACGCTTTCTGTATGCAGGGATCTGCCGTGATGATATAGCAAAGAGATGTGTCGGAATTTGGGTACGGCACGAAAAAGTTTTTCAGGAGGAAATTAAGATGAAAAAAGGATGTCCTTACGGAACTCACCGCGTAATTTCACCAAAGGGTGTATTACCGCAGCCAGCTGATGTTGTTGACAACAACATGGATGAAATCTATGACAACGAAGTGCTGATCGATGTAAAGACTTTAAACATCGACTCTGCATCTTTCACCGAAATTGAAAGAAGAGCTGGCGGCGATATCGAAAAGATTAAAGAAACCATGCTGGGCATCGTTGCCAAGGCTGGTAAACATAAGAATCCTTGGACCGGTTCCGGCGGTATGCTGATCGGTACCGTGGAAAAAATCGGAGAGAATTATGTTGGCGACCTGAAGGTCGGCGACAAGATCGCTACTCTGGTTTCCCTGTCCCTGACTCCGCTGAGAATCGATGAAATTCTGGAAGTAAGACCGGAAATCGACCAGGTTGATATCAAGGGTAAGGCAATCCTGTTCCAGTCCGGTATTTATGCAAAATTACCGGAAGATATGCCGGAAGGTCTGGCTCTGTCCGCACTGGACGTAGCAGGCGCACCTGCACAGACTGCAAAGCTGGTGAAGCCGGGTCAGACTGTAGTAGTCATCGGCGGCGGCGGCAAGTCCGGCCTGCTCTGCTTATATGAAGCAAAGAAGAGAGCCGGCGTAACCGGTAAGGTAATCTGCATCGCAGGATCTCCGAAGTCTGAAGCAAGAGCAAAGAATCTGGATCTGGCAGATGTATACATGGTTGCAGACGCTACCAATGCGGTAGAAGTTTACAACAAGGTTATGGAAGCAACCGATGGACAGCTGGCTGATCTCGTTATCAACTGCGTAAACATCGAAAATACGGAAATGGCTTCCATCCTGGCTACCAAGGATGACGGTCTGGTATACTTCTTCTCCATGGCAACTTCCTTCACCAAGGCTGCGCTGGGTGCAGAAGGCGTTGGCAAGGACGTAAACATGATGATCGGAAACGGCTACACCAAGGGTCACGCAGAAATCACGCTGCAGTGCCTGAGAGAGCACGAAGGTCTGAGAAACCTGTTTGCTGAAATGTACGCATAATCAGCAGCACATTTCAAGTTTAAAGATGGAAAGACTGCGGGAGTGCATCAGATCCTCTCCGCAGTCTGAAATAAAGTGTAAAAGGAGAACATAATGGCAACTAGAAATTGGAAAGACATCCCTCTGTTCAAGGACGTAACGGATGAACAGTGGAACGACTGGCACTGGCAGGTAGAGCACAGATTATCCACCGTGGAGGATATCTGTGCAGTAGTAAACCTGACCGAACAGGAAAAGGCTGATATCGAAAAAGTAATGGGCGGCTTCCGTGTAGGTATCACTCCGTACTATGCTTCCCTGATGGATCCGGACGATCCGAGAGATCCGGTAAGAATGCAGGCTGTTCCGACTCTGGCTGAAATGCACAGATCCGATGCCGATGATGCTGACCCTCTGCACGAGGACGCAGACTCCCCGGCTCCTGGACTGACTCACAGATATCCTGACAGAGTATTATTCCTGATCACGGACCAGTGCTCCATGTACTGCAGACACTGCACCAGAAGAAGACTGGCAGGCGAAACTGACGGTGCAAGATCCAGAGAAGATATCGATGCATGTCTGGACTACATCAGAAGAACTCCGGTTGTTCGTGACGTTCTGCTGTCCGGCGGCGACGCTCTGTGCGTAGAGGACGAAACTCTGGAATACATCATCAGCGAACTGAGAAAGATTCCGCATGTTGAAATCGTAAGAATCGGTTCCAGAACTCCGGTTGTAATGCCGCAGAGAATCACCGACGACCTGGTAAACATGCTGAAGAAGTATCATCCGATCTGGCTGAACACGCACTTCAACCATCCGAAGGAACTGACTCCGGAAGCTTGCGAAGCACTGAGAAAGCTGGCTGACGCAGGTATTCCTCTGGGCAACCAGTCCGTACTGCTGAGAGGCGTAAACGACTGCAAGCACATCATGAGAGAACTGGTTCACAAATTGGTTCAGAACAGAGTAAGACCTTACTACATCTACATCTGCGACCTGTCCATCGGTATCGAACACTTCAGAACTTCTGTTGCAAAGGGTATCGAAATCATCGAAGGTCTGAGAGGACATACTTCCGGTTATGCAGTACCTACCTTCGTAGTAGACGCACCGGGAGGCGGCGGAAAGACTCCGGTAATGCCGCAGTACGTAATTTCCCAGACGCCGCACAAGGTAATCCTGAGAAACTACGAAGGTGTTATCACCACCTACACCGAACCGCAGCTGCCTGATCTGCCTTGCACCTGCGACTACTGCACCGGCAAGAAGACCTACAAGTATCAGGGCGTATCCGCTCTGGGCGAAGGTCCGGAAATCAAGTCCATGGAACCTGCAAACCTGCTGAGACATCAGAGAAACGCTCACTAGGATTTTCAGATCCGGACTGCCGGAGAATATAAAAAATACCTGCGGGGAGGCTTTTGCCTCCCCACAGATATGAAAAGGATTTTTTCAGATGGGTTTACTATACGATTTATCAACCAAATACAAGACTTTGTCCATCGTAGGCATGGCGAAAAATGCCGGGAAGACCACGGCCCTCAATTATCTCATTGAGGAAGCTATGGACGAGGGAATCCGGCTGGGTGTCACATCCATCGGGCGCGACGGAGAAACCCAGGATCTGGTCACCGGAACCGAAAAGCCGAGAATCTATCTGGATCAGGATACCATTGTGACCGTGCCGACGCAGCTGTATGATATGGCAGATGCAGGCATGGAGATTCTGAAAAAAACCAGATATTCCACGCCGATGGGAGATCTGCTCATCTGCAGGGTTGCAGACAGCGGATACGTACAGATCGCAGGTCCGCCGGCAGCCATGGATACAAAGAGAGTCTGTGAAGAGTTGTTTGGCTATGGTTGTGACCTGATTCTGATCGACGGAGCCATCGACCGAAAAGCCATCGCATCTCCGGAGACATCCGATGCCATTATTTTGTCCACAGGCGCTGTCCTCTCCAGAAATATGAAAAAAGTGGTGGAGGAAACAGCCCATCTGGTTTCCCTGTACAGTCTGGACGAGCTGGAGAACGTTCCGGCCCGCACGCAGATCGAAGAGAATCTGTTCCAGGACAAGATCCTGCTCATAAAAGGAGAGGAAACCGTTGCGCTGGATCTGAAGACCGGACTGGGCGGGAGCCGTTTTATTGATGAGGCCATTGATGAAGCAACAGAATATGTCTATATTCCGGGTGCCTTTACAAACAGCGTGATCTGCGATATCAGTCCGAAAAAGCTGAAGCAGGTACGGTTTGTACTCAAGGATCCGACCAAGATCTTCATCAATGCGATGGACTGGGGAAAGCTGCGGAAGAAGGGATTTCAAGTCAGCGTACTGAAACATATTGAAGTTGCGGCTATCACGGTAAATCCGTGGTCACCGCGGGGATATTCCTTCGAGAGTGAAGCACTGATTGCGGCCATGCAGGAAGCGATCCCGGATATGCTGCTGATCGATGTGAGGAAATAGAAACTACAGCTGCCTGCGGGCGGCGGGAAAAGAGGGAGAAGATTTATGAGAGCAGGAAAGAACAGAAGACTGGCCAACGTGAAAACGAGAACGGAGACAGGTCTGGAATATATCCTGTCGTGCATTAACCTGAATACTCCCTTCGGAAAAAAACAGCTGAAGGAAATCCGGCCATACTTTCCGGGTGAAGAAGAAGATCTGCGTGAAGAACTGGATAAAGTGGACCGCATGATCGCCTTCGCAGGAGAGAATCCGCGTCTGGTGGAACAGATCAGCGAACTGTTCATGGAAGTGAAGGATGTATCCTACACCTTAAGCCGCAGTGCGAAATCGGTTCTTTCCGTGGTCGAGATTTACGAAGTGAAAACACTGCTTCTGCAGATGAGAAGGCTGTCGCAGCTCCTGGAAGGGAGCAGCAGCGTGCCTGAAGAATACAGACTGGAAGATACCACGGAGCTGCTGGACGTGCTGGATCCCCGCGGAGACAGAATCAACACGTTCTACATATACGATGAGTTCTCAGAAAAACTGGGACAGCTCCGGCAGGAAAAACGGCGCATTGAGCTGGAAATCCGAAAAGAGCAGAAGGCAAAGCGGGAGTCCATCCGTAAGGAGTACGGGATCCAGCTGACGCCGAAGTTTGATATTACGGTATCCCGGTCTCATCCGGATCTGGAAAAGGTGAAATCCATTCCGGATCTGGAGCTGGTGTACGAGGACTACATGTCCCTGACATTCCAGCTGAAACCATTTGGTGCGGTATATGAACATGTGAAGGAGATGGAAAATCTGAATCTTCAGATGGAAGAGGAAGAGGAAACCATCCGGGCTGTGCTGTCACAGAAGATTTCTGTATGGGAGAAGTGTCTGACCGGAAACTGCCAGCGAATGGGTGCGCTGGATCTGGCTCTGGGGAAGGCAACCTATGCCATGGAACACAGCTGCACGCGGCCTGAAATCACAGAAGAACATATTATAGAAATTGAGGAGGGACGGAATCTTCAGGTGGAAGACATCCTCAATAAGAAGGGTAAGAAGTACTGTCCGGTAAGTATCTCCCTGGGCGATGGAGTTACTTGCATTACGGGCGCGAATATGGGTGGAAAAACAATATCACTGAAGTTGGTCGGACAAGTGTCCATTCTGGCCCAGTATGGCTTCTTCGTGCCATGCCGGCGTGCCAGAGTCGGGCTCTCCAACTACATGCAGATGCTCATCGGCGACAGTCAGTCTGTTGAAAGAGGTCTGTCCAGTTTCGGAAGCGAAATGGAAGAACTGAAGGAGATCCTGGATAAAAGCAGTGAACGGTCGGTTTTATTAATTGACGAAATTGCCAGCGGGACGAACCCGGTGGAGGGACTGGCTCTGACGAGAAGTCTGGTGGACTATCTGAAGGAGAAACCGTATATTACGCTGATTACGACACATTTCGAAACAGTAACGGAAACGGAAGGTGTCATCAATATGCAGGTGAGAGGGCTTGCAGACGTGGATTTCGGCAAACTGAACCGGGAAATCCAGTATGCAAACCGGCGTGAGCGGATCAACATTATTTCCAAATATATGGACTACCGGCTCTACCGCGTACAGCGGCAGGGACAGATACCGAAGGATGCGCTGAACATCGCGAAAATGCTGGGAATCAGCAAAGAGATCATCGATGGCGCGCAGAAGTATTTAAAATAAAGGAGAAACGAGGATGAAAAGCAAATTAAATCTTGATTCAAAAGTCGTTGACAGTGCTCGTCAGCATGCAGCAAACATTGCGCACGACATGCAGGATTTTATTGACCGTCATACAACAGTATCCACAGAAAGAACCATTCTGAGACTGTTAGGCGTTGACGGCGTTGACGATGTTGACAACCCGCTGCCAAACGTAGTTGTGGATCACATCAAGGAAGCCGGTGCGCTGCCGACAGGTGTTGCATACCTGATGGGTAATGCCATCGTGCAGACCGGCAAGACCCCGCAGGAAATCGCAGAAGACATTGCTGCAGGCAAGCTGGACATCGTGAAGCTGCCTACCTGCACGCAGGAAGAAGCTGCAGAAGCATTAAAGCCTGCCATCAAGGCTACCTTCGCAAGAATTGACGAACAGAAGGCAAAGAGACAGGAATACCTGAACACCATCGGTGAAGGCAAGGAACCGTATATCTACGTAATCGTTGCTACCGGAAACATCTACGAAGACGTGATCCAGGCACAGGCTGCTGCAAGACAGGGCGCGGATGTCATCGCTGTAATCCGTACCACTGCACAGTCCCTGCTGGACTATGTACCTTACGGACCGACAACCGAAGGTTTCGGCGGTACTTACGCAACACAGGAAAACTTCAGAATCATGAGAAAAGCACTGGACGAAGTGGGCGAAGAAGTCGGCAGATACATCAGACTCTGCAACTACTCCTCCGGCATGTGCATGCCTGAAATCGCTGCCATGGGCGCACTGGAAAGACTGGATGTTATGCTGAACGACGCAATCTACGGTATCCTGTTCAGAGACATCAACATGCAGAGAACGCTGGTTGACCAGTACATGTCCAGAGTCATCATCGGTTACTGCGGTATCATCTTTAACTCCGGTGAAGACAACTACCTGACCACAGATGATGCAATCGAAGCTGCACATACTGTAACCGCTTCTCAGTTCATTAACGAACAGTTTGCAGTTCTGGCAAACATTCCGGAAGAGCAGATGGGTCTGGGCCATGCCTTTGAAATGGATCCTGCTACCGAAGACGGCTTCCTGCTGGAACTGGCACAGGCACAGATGGCGAGAGAAATCTTCCCGAATGCAAGATTAAAATACATGCCTCCTACAAAGTTCATGACCGGAAACATTTTCAGAGGTCACCTGCAGGATGCACTGTTCAACCTGGTAACCGTATGGACCCACCAGTCCATCCTGTTAACCGGTATGCTGACCGAAGCAATTCATACTCCGCTGATGCAGGACAGATATCTGGCCATCGAAAATGCACAGTATATCTTCAATAACTGCAGACACATCGGTGATGAAGTAGAATTCAAGAAGGATGGTATCATCCAGAAGAGAGCACAGGACGTTCTGGCAAAAGCAGACGCTCTGCTGGCAGAAGTGGAAAAAGAAGGACTGTTCTCCACCATCGAAAAAGGTATTTTCGGCGGCGTAAAGCGTCCGTTCGACGGCGGCCACGGTCTGGAAGGCGTTTGCACGAAGGGCGAAAACTACTTCAATCCGTTTATCGAATTATTCCTGGATCATGAATAGGGAGGTGTAATACAATGACAACATGTGCAACTACACAGGTAGATTTAACGAAAGTGAAGCCTTACGGCGACGCATTAAACGACGGTAAAGTGCAGCTTGCTTTTACGCTTCCTGTACCTTACGGTGAAGAAGCAGAAGAATGTGCCAAGCAGTATGCGAAAAAGCTGGGTCTGGAAGAACCAAACGTTGCTTACTACTGCGAACTGACCAAAGGCTATACATTCTTCAACGTATACGGATGTGCAACTCCGACCATCGACTTCACGCAGATCGTGGTTCCAAAGGTAGAAGGCGAAGTATACGACAGAGTAGAGTGCGGCGAATGGATCGGCGAAAATATCGGCAGAGATATTGTCGTTGTTGGTGCCTCCATTGAATCCGATGCGCATACCGTAGGTATCGACGCAATCATCCAGATGAAGGGCTTCCACGGTCACTTCGGTCTGGAAAGATTCAAGAACGTCGTCGCTTACAACATGGGTTCCCAGGTTCCTTGTGAAGCACTGATTGCAAAGGCAAAGGAAGTCAATGCTGACGCAATTCTGGTATCCCAGACGGTAACCCAGAAGGATATCCACATCATGAACCTGACCAAGATGGCGGAACTGATGGAAGCAGAAGGTCTGAGAGACAAGATCATCCTGACCTGCGGCGGTCCGAGAATTTCCCATGAACTGGCACAGGAACTGGGCTATGACGCTGGTTTCGGCCCTGGCAAGTATGCAGAACACGTTATGTCCTTCGTAATGCAGGAAGTACAGAAGCGCGGCTGGGAAAAGAAAGCGAATATTGCTGACAGATAGATATTTATACACAATCACAGCATAAATGGCTTCAAAGGACTTTACAGGAAGAAAAAGGTGTGATATACTTTTAACGAATGGTGGGGCAGCTATGTCCCACCAATTCGAGTTGTGTAGGTTGATGTATAAGTAATTTTAAGAAAGGTGAAATAACAATGATTAACAAAATTATGACTGCAGATGAAGCAGTTGCAGGCGTAAAAGACGGTATGACCATCATGGTCGGCGGCTTCCTGGGTACTGGTTCACCTGAAATTCTGATGGATGCTCTGGTTAGAAAGGGCGTAAAGCACCTGACTGTGATCGGTAACGACGGTGGTCTGGACGTTGGTCAGCCTGCTGGCGAGTTTGCCGGCAAGACTGCAAGAGGCATCGGTAAATTACTGGAACACCACATGGTGGACCACATCATCGCTTCTCATTTAGGTGTAAACCCGAAACTGAATGAACAGTTTGCTGAAGGCACTCTGAGATATACGCTGGTTCCGCAGGGTACTCTGGCTGAAAAGATCAGAGCCGCTGCTTACGGACTGGGCGGCGTACTGACTCCGACCGGTGTTGGTACTCCGATGGAAACCGAGCTGGATGAGCTGGGAAGAAAAAAAGAAATCGTTGTAATCGATGGAAAGAAATATCTGCTGGAAATGCCTCTGAGAGCTGACTATGCGTTTATTCGTCCGTCTGTTGCCGATAAGTTCGGTAACTACTACTGCTCTAAGGCAACCAAGAACTTCAACTATGTGATGGCTGGTGCTGCGGATAAGACGATCATTGCACCGGAAAAACTGGTTGAGATCGGTGAAATCGATCCGGATTACTTCGCTGTTGCAGGCGTTCTGGTTGATACGATTGTGGAGGGTGAGAAGAAATGGCAGATTTAAAAGTAAGAATTGCGAAGAGATGCGCAAAGGAATTTAAGGATGGCGACTTCGCCAACCTGGGAATCGGTCTTCCAACCATGGTTGCTGACTATGTTCCAGAAGACGTCACAGTAACTCTGCACTCCGAAAACGGTTTCGCAGGCATTGATGCTGTAGCAGATGCATCCAATCTGGATGTTGATATCATTAACTCCGGCGGTACATATGTAACTGCTCTGCCGAGAGTAAAGTACTTCGACACTGCAGAATCCTTCGGTCTGGTAAGAGGAGGCCATCTGGATGCTACCGTTCTGGGCGCCATGGAAGTTGCTGAAAACGGCGACCTGGCCAACTGGATCGTACCTGGCAAGAAGGTTGCCGGTATGGGCGGTGCCATGGACCTGGTAACCGGAGCAAGAAGAGTAATCATCACCATGCTCCACACCCAGAAAGGTGCACATAAAATTTTAAAGAAGTGCACGCTGCCTCTGACTGCAGAAAAGTGCGTTGACCTGATCATCACCGAAATGGGTGTTATGGAAGTCAGAGAAGACGGTATCTGGGTAACAGAGTTACATCCGGACTACACCTGGGAGGATATCCAGGCTGCTACCGGCTGCGAACTGCATAAAGACCCGAACATGAAGGCGATGGAAGAAGAATAGGATTTTCCTGTTCCTGGGATTCATGAAACATAACCCTGTGGGGTTTCCGGCGGCGGACGACAGTCCGCCGCTTTTTTCATGCCGCTTTCGGAAGAGACGTACACTGCGGATTTTCCTGTAAACAGAAATCAGGTATAATCTGGATAAAAAAAGACCATATTACTTGTAAGTATCCATAGTACAGAAACAGTGAAACGGGGAAACTTGATTTTTTCTGTATATTATGGTAAACTGTAGAGGTGCTTACAGGAGGAAGCTTATGATAGACGAACCAAAGGGCAGAGGGGAAGAACTGCTGGAATGTGTTTTCGTTCATTGCCGAAAACTACATGACAGATTGAAAGGCCTGGCAGGAAGAAATCCCAGAAGGATAAAGATTGCTGCGGCAATTTGCTGCGCGGCAGTGTTCAGCTTCATGGTAGTGGGCTACGCCATGCCGCGGGAAGTCACTGTATATATGGACGATTCACTGACTACCGTTTCGACCATGTATGAAACCACAGCGAAACAGGTGGATCGTTTTCTGGACGGTCATGATATTGATTATATTGCGGAGCAGGATGAGATTGACGTCCAGATGGAGGATCCCATCGAAGACGGCATGGAGATCCATATCCGAAAAGCATTTGATGTAACGATCGAAGCAGACGGCGGCGAGACGACGGTGACCATATTACCTATGACAGTGGAAGAAGCACTGGCAGAAGCAGAAATCACATATGATGACAATGACATCATTGAACCGTCGCTGCAGACCCGCCTGAAAAAGGGCAGTCAGATCACCGTAAAGCGGGTAACGGTTGCGGAAGAGTCACGGATCGTGGAAGTGGATTACCAGACCGTGGAACAGGCAGACAGTTCCATTGCCATCGGAGACGTGCAGGTAACGCAGAAGGGAAGAAAAGGAAAGATCCGTGAAACCTTTTCTATCACTTATGTTGACGGCGAAGAAACCGAAAGAGAGCTGGTGAAGTCGGAGACACTGAAAAAGAAACGGAATAAGATCATCAGCTACGGCACGAAGATCTCCTCCGGCAAACCATCCGGTCTGCAATACCAGCGAAAGATCGAAAATGTACGGGCAGTATCCTACTACTTCCGTGGAAATCCAAGTGGATCCTATGGACTGCCATGTACTTACGGAACTGTGGCTGTGGATCCGAAGGTGATTCCGCTGGGATCGAAACTGTACATCGAGGGCTATGGATACGCCATTGCCAATGATGTGGGAAGTGCCATCAAAGGAAAGACCGTGGACCTTTATATGGAGCGTTTCGAACAGTGTATGCTGTGGGGCGCGCGATGGACCACGGTATACATCATTGATGAGGCATAACAGAACATCCGGAATGATATGAAATAGAAAGAACCGCGCAGCGGGGCAGAGAATGGTGCATCTGCCATGCTGCACGGTTCTTTTGTGTTACCGCAGATGTTTATCAATCAGGTCAATAAAGGTATCCACGTACTCTTCCTTCTGGAAGATGGCCCGTGCCGTCATTGCGTTTCCGCCGCCTTTGCCGCCGTAGATGGAGGCGTTTTCCTTCACCAGTCTGCCGCAATCCGGCTTGCCGTCGGAGCACAGCAGCACCGTATGGCTTGGGCGGTGTACCAGGAACAGGATTTTCGGAATCCTCCCCTGCAGTTCCTTCGCCAGATTCAGCAGATCATCTACCGTGAGCACGTCATACGCGAAGGCCGGATTGGAAGCTGCGGCGTCCGATTTTGCAGCGTCTTCCAGTGCAGCGCGAATTTTTTCTGCCTCCTGGGCAATCACGTGACGACGAAGCTGCCCCAGCTGCTGCCGGGTTTCCGCGGCCTTTTCCTGCTGTGCCAGGTATTTTTTCATCAGATCATCCGTGCCGGCAGACAGGCGGTTTCCCAGTTCCGTCAGCACATCATACTCCTGCTGGTACCGTCGAAAGGCTCTCTGGCCTGCTTCCATATAGATACGGAACATGCCCTTGTTGCTTTCCACCTTATAGATTTTGATCATGCCCACTTCAGCAGCCGTGGCAGGATGGGTACCGCAACAGGCGACACAGTCTGCCGGACTGTCCGGATCTCCGACACTGACGATGGTGATATCCTCATCGATGGCAAGCGCCTTTCGCAGAGGCAGGCGGGACGCCTCCTCATATGTATCAAAATGACGTGTAATCACCGGTGCACCGGACCAGATGACCTGATTGGCACAAAGCTCGATATGCTCTGCCATCTCCCAGGTGACCTTGTCATACTTCGGATCCCCCTCCAGACGGATGTCCAGCGTCATGTACTGATCCCCCATATGAAAACCGTGGTTCACGCCGCCATATTCCCGGTAGAAGGCACCGCTGACGATATGTTCCCCGCAGTGGCGCTGCATATTATCAAACCGATGGGGCCAGTCCAGAATCAGTGCGACCTCTGTATTGCTTCCCGGTTTCGGTAAATCGGAAGGCTGGCAGTCAACTACATGAAAGACCTCGCCCTCCTGTTCGAAAACATCCAGTACCGGAAACCCGGCCAGGGTGCCCCGGTCGCAGCTCTGGCCGCCTCCCTCCGGGAAAAACAGGCTCTGGTCCAGGGTCACGAGAGAATGTCCCTTTTTTTCGCCGACAGAGGTGACGTGGGCCGTCGCCTCTCGCAGATAAACATCTTCTTTATATAATCGAATGGTATTCATGCATATCCTCCTTGTTCTTTTCTGCCAATATCATACCACAAACAGGAAAGATTGCCAAACCCTGCGCATAAACTTTCTTAAGAAATCGAGAAAGGCCGGGCGTTTTATGAAAAAGACACTTCCCAAAATCCTTGCAGCCGGCGCTGCATTTTCTTCTGGCTTTCTTTTCTGTCTCTGGTTTATGACGGCATCCGCCTTCCCGGAGGCGGTTTCCGTTTCCGTTGGGCAGGACTTACCGGTACTGGTGATTGATGCAGGACACGGAGGCTTCGATGGTGGTGCACAGGCAGCAGACGGTACAAAGGAAAAAGATATCAATCTGGCCATCTCCCTGGAACTGGCCCGTATCGCCAGTCGGTATCCGGTGGAGGTGATCCTCACCAGAGCGCAGGATGAGGCGCTGTACATGGAGGAAACCTCTGCATCGAAAAAGAGAGAGGATCTGCTTCGTCGGAAGGAAATTATGAAGGAAGCCGACGCGGATCTGGCGGTTTCCATTCATCTGAACAGCTTCCCGCAAAACACCGGCGTATTCGGTGCACAGGTTTTTTATCCTGCCGATGAACCGGACAGGGAAGATGGACGAACAGACGAACAGAACGAAGAACAGAGCAGCAGAGCATTGGCTGAATCGGTGCAGAACGCGTTGGAAACAGACATTTCTGATGGGAGGGAGCGTACTGCTATGAAGAAAAAAGATATTCTTCTGTTTCAGGATCCGCCATGCAGGATCATACTGGTGGAATGCGGATTTCTGTCCTGTCCGACAGAGGCAGAAAAGCTGAAAACCCCGGAATATCAACGAAAGCTGGCGGACGCGATCTGGAAAGGTATCAATGAAAAATTATGCCTTGCAGAGAAAGAAAACATACCGGTGGTGGAAAGTACGAACAGGCAGGAAAGAGACTGATTTTTTTATGTAAAATATGTGGATAACTTCACTCTTGACAAACGCATGATGACATTCAACATATTGAAATTCCAACGAATATGTGAGGAAACGTTATCCACATAACAATATGAATAAAATTGTATACAATATTACAATTTCATGTGGATAAACGGGAAACGGATTGAAAAATAAAGGTTTGATCCATGTTAAATGTTGTTTGCAAAAAGAAGAACATTGGTTGACATAATTCGACAGACAAACAGAATTTTCGTTTTTTTTTCACAATTCGACCATTGTATGTATACCGGGTCATGGTGTATGATAGAATTATGAAATCAGGTACCGGCATGACCGGTGCAGGACCGGAAAGGGGAAAAATAATGTACAGTTATTATTATCAGACACCGATTATGAACTATGTGAACCATGGGGCAATCCTGGGAATCGCAGCTGTTCTGTCTGCGCTTCTTGGAATTGTTCTGTTTTTTACGTTCTTTCGAAAGAAGAATGAGGGAAAATATACAGGCGTGAAAGGAAAACTGTATCATCTCATGAATTTCAATCGTTTTTATGCAGAAGAGATTTTACGTTTTCTGTATATTGTCGCAACCTGCTGCGTGACGGTATGCGGTATTGTTTCCATCATTCTGGGGTCCTTCCTCATGGGAATCTGCCAGCTGGTCGTTCTGAACATTGTGCTGCGGATCGTCTTCGAACTGCTGATGATGTTCATCATGCTGTGCCGTAAGACGGTATCCATGGACAGAAGACTTTCACAGATTGAAAAGTACTATGATGACGGCTACGATGCATACTGCGAAGAAGAAGACTGCAGCGGAGCATGCGAAGGCTGTGAAGAAAGCTGCGGTGAAAACTGTGAAGGAACCTGTGGATCGGAAGATATTCCGTTCTAAGAAGAAAAAATCAAGACACAAAAAAACGGGAATGCTGTTTTGGCATTCCCGTTTTTTGAAAACGCCGGAAAACGGATTTTGCATAGAAAATCAATCTTCGCCGTCATACATGTCCTTGGCGATGAAAGACGCAAAATCCGTGAAATCCTCGAAGCCGCTGGATATGAACTCTTCCAGTACCGGTTCGCCAAACTGGTATTTTCCGGCCAGAGCCGCATAAGAGCATAGCCCGGAGGCGATGAAATCGGCTTCCATGGCACGGATTCCTTCCTGCGTATAGGACGTCAGGAGAAGCTGACCGCTGTCGGAGACATAGTAATTTCCCAGCACATCATCGTTCAGCAGATAAACCTGTTTGTTCACATGATTGTTGTGCGGATGGAAAATCATGAAAAGACTGCCGTTTTCGTGAGGTGTGATCATGGCGCGCCGGGTCAGCTGCGTGGAATTCCGTGTGAAGACCGGGGCATCCTCGTACCAGTCGAAAACCGTGATGTATTCCGGACGCGTCAGCATCATGACCGCTTCTGCTGCAGAGATCCGGAAGGAAGAAACCTTTTCAAAACGGACCACCCGAAGGTTGTCCAGCGTCACCTGCGTGACCACCAGATGGAATTCCTGATCGTATTCGATGAGAGACTCACAGAGATACGAAGTGTGGGTCTGGAAGGTACCGAAATCCCGATCGCTGTCTGTGGAATGATAGCCGGTGTTGGATCCGCTGCTGGGATCGGGAGCCGGATCAATGGTGTTTTTAAACAGGGTGGCCATCTTGTGCTCCGGAAAGAGATTCGTCCGGACATAATGCTTTGTCAGGAATTTGGCAGCACCGAAGTCTTTTCCGAAACAGCGCATGAGAAAGTAGTTGATTACCTGATATGGCGAAGTGAGGATCGGACATTGCTTGGACATGAGAACATATTCCTCTGTCCGGTCCATGGTGATCTGCGGCCGCAGAAGAAACGCATATTCTTCATAGCCCTCCGGAAGTTCCAGCCCGCTTCTCTGATTGAGTTCAGCATATTGCTGAACCATGTAGGCGGCTTCCTTCTCTGACAAATTAACCTGTTTGCCGCCCAGACCGCCCAGCAGGGAATTTTCCACATCCTGCAGGTCATCCAGGCCCTCGCCGTCTTCGCCGGTGAGGACACCCTTATACGTATCAAATCCGTATTCTTCCGAGTCAAAATAGAAAAACTGATGAAAATGGGTCAAAACCGCGTTTTCCGGCAAAGCCCAGTGAATGTAAACGCCGGTCACCCCCATGAGCCGGGTATCCGTCACATAGGCAGACAGAAACGCTTTTCGGCTTGTCTGGGACGTTTCGGAAAGGCCGCCCCGGATGATGGTAAATGGTGTGCTTCTTTCTTCTGTCAAAATCTGTTTTCTCCTTTATATGTATCGTCATATCCATTTCAAGTATAACCGATTTCTGTGAAAATACAATGATGTTTCGAACACTTTTTTTCGGTCCGGGGTTGTAAAGGAGAAAAAGTTGTGATATGATAAGGAAGAAAACTGAAAGAAACGGTTCATGTTCTTTTCTCCGCGGCGCGGCTGGTCAATAGCAACGTTCTGCCGGAGAAAAGCTAAGATGGAAGCAGGTGAAAGTCCTGCACGGTCCCGCCACTGTAAGGAGGGAGCTTCGGTTCGTATAACGCCACTGCGAAACAGGTTCGTGGGAAGGCAGACCGCGGTGAAGATCTCTGAGTCAGGAAACATGCATGAAGTCGTATCATTCACGGTGCCGGAGAAGCACAGAGTGAAGTTTTTTATTGGGAAGATGCAGACATACGTCCTGATAAAAGAAAACGGACAGCGAAAACGGGCTGCAGCCAGAGGGAGAAATTCCCCACAGGCTGCAGCTTTTTGTTTGTTTTTTTCAGTTTCCGAAAGACGACTTTTCATCCAAGCGGAGCAGCGGACCTGTACGACCCGACAGGCCCGCAGCCCCGCCTCCTTATTTGTCCACTCTATGAAGCATTGTGTTTACATAGACGAATCCCAGGGGCAGGCAAAGGAATCATATGGCACTGCACCGAGACGAAATAAAAAGAAAGGAAAAAAGGAATGAGAAACATAAGAAAGAATTCCATGAAAAAAGCGCTTACGCTGCTGCTTGTTTTCATGATGGTTTTCACCATGATGCCCATGACTGCCATGGCGGGAGAAGACGAGCCAGGAACCGATGAAACCTGTTTTGTTACGGTTCATTTCGACCTCAGTTCACTGGGAACGGATGAAGCCCTTGAATACTTGGAATTTGCAAAAATACCAACCGTGGAGGTAGAAGTGCAGAAAGGGGCCACCCTTGCAGAGGCACTTACAAAGGCTGTGGAAAAATCTTCCGGCACCTTGAAAATTACCGGACTGGAAACCGGATATATCACACAGATAAATCAGGTGGAAGGATACAACCTGACCGAGGGAAGTGCATTCACGGAAATGATGACGAGCCTGGGTGTAGAGACAGTACCTTCGGAATTTCAGTACGCCGGATGGATGTATTCTGGGGACGGACTGACCGGCTGGGGTGTAAACACGGATAAAATTGAAAAGGACACAACCGTTGATTTCAGATACACGCTGTACTATGGTGCGGCATCCTCAACCGAATGGAGGAATTTTGACTGGGATTTCGTCGATGCATATGATCTGCTGGCAGAAAAAATAATGGCTGCAGAAGCGATTGCCGAAGGAGGATATGCTGGTTTTTCCGATGCACAGAAAACAGCACTGGAACAGGCACTGACGCAGGCCAATACTGTGAAAAATGACATTGATGAGGAAGCAAGCGGAATGTGGGCGGCATACATCGCAGAGAAAGGTACTTCCATCTATGGACCAACCTCTGTAACTGCAGTACTGCAGAAGGCTGCAAGTGATCTGGGAGATGCAATTGCGAAGATTCCGACACCGACCGGAATTGACTGTTCCGCAACCAGAAACGGCAGTGAAAATCTGGACATTTCTTCGAAAGCAACGGTATATGTGGGAGATACCATTCAACTGAAGCCGGTTGTTCTTCCGGAAGGAGCGAATCAGGACGTTACTTATGAAATTTTTCTTGGTGGTGATGCGGTTTCCATAACGGAAAAGGGAGAGATCACCTGCAACGCAGTCTCCGGCATGGTTATGATTCAGGTGAAATCGGTCAAGGATACGAGCCTGATGAAGAACGTTATGCTGGCTGTCGTGGAACCGCCGAAATACAATGCTGTTTTCACCGGAAAAGACGGTGCGGAACTGACAGAAGACAGTGTTTCCGTAAAGCAGGGCGAAACCAGCTTCGAAGCCATATTTGCCGACGGCAAGATAACTGTATCCGGATTAAAGGATGGCACCTATGATTATACAGTGACGGCCGGTGAAGTAAAAGAATCCGGCAGATTAATTGTAAACGGAAGTGATGTTGCCGTTGCCATTTCCGGAAAGAATGTAAAAGAATACAGCAATGTGATTCTGGAAAACATCTCCAGCACGTATACGGCGAAAAGTGATGACTGGAGCATCATGGAAATGGCTGCATATGCGGCATACAATCCGAACACTGCAAACAAGACCACCGCAGAAGCGAAGCAGAATTATATCAATAATATTGTGAAAGCTGCAGTGGGCGGTGCAATGGGAGATACCGATCTGGGTAAGGCCATCATTGCTCTGACTGCAATTGGCGGCGATGCAACCAAGCTGTATCCGGTAAACGACAATACGCCGATAAATGCAGTAGAAAAGCTAAATCAGGTAAATCATTCCACAAGCGCATGGAGTGCACCGTATACTCTGGCGGCATATAACCAGAAGGAATATGATTCTGAATCTTACGAAAACGCATTGGTTGATGCATTGCTCTCCGCGCAGGATGAAAACGGAAGCTGGAACGAATGGGGGACCATTGATACCACTTCCAATGCAATCATAGGACTGTCTTTCTATATGGATAGAGAGGCTGTGGCAACAGCAATTGAAAAAGGTCTCAATTATCTGAGCGCTATGCAGCAGACAGACGGTGCTTTCGATGACGGTTGGGGTGCAAACTCCAATTCCACCGCGATGGTAGTGATGGCATTGGCTGCTGCAGGGGTAAATCCGGATACCGATGCAAGATTCGTGAAAAACGGGAACAGTGCACTGGACGGCATGCTTTCCTTTGCGGTAGCGGCAAATAACGGTTTCGGATATAACGATAACAGCAGTGTCAATGCATATGCAACGGACCAGTGCTTCCGTGCACTGATTGCTGCAGCGCAGATGATGAAGACAGGGACTGCTTATAACGTATACGACTTCAGCGACAATGAAGTTGCGCCGGTAAGAGCAACCGGAAGCGGGAACATCACCAGTCCTGAAGATCCGAAAGGGGATACTATCACCGTAACCCTCACCGTGAAGTCCGATACTGGCTACTGGATAAACAACGATCCGGTGACCATTCCGGGAGAAGGTGCTACCGTATATCATGCATTCGTAAAGGGATGCAAAGCATATGGCATTACATATGTCGGAGCAGAAGATGGCTACGTAAGATCCATGACAAAAGGTGGAAAAACCCTGGCTGAATTTGATCAGGGACCGGATTCCGGATGGATGTATAAAGTGAACGATGTACTGGTGCAGATTGGCCTGACCGGATGTGACATCAAAGATGGAGACAATATCGTCTGGTTTTATACGGAAGATTGGAAAACTGTACCGGGTGCATATGTTCCGGGAGCATCCGAGACTCCGTCTGAGAATACGGAGCAAAATCCGGCGGAAGGCACTGGTTCCGAAACCGACAATCTGGTGAAGCTGACAGCCGGCGTGCAGGCCACGAAGCTGACAGCCCGTTCCGAAAATGCTTCGAAGGGTATTCAGATCACCTGGACCAAGTCCAGGGGCTACAAGGTGGACTACTACGAAGTATTCCGCTCCACCAAACGGTACAGCGGCTTCGGCAAGACGGCATTCTATACCACGAAGAACGCGGAGAACCCGGCCAAGACATGGTATGTGAATACCAAGGATCTGAAAGAAGGTACCCGCTACTACTATAAGGTGCGCGGCGTGCGCATGCTGGACGGCAAGAAGGTTTATACGCAGTGGTCCACAAAGGCGTGGAGAATCGCATAAACTCGCATAAACAATGCACATAAAATGAATACGGGAGGAACGGCTTCACAAAGGTCGTTCCTCTTGCGATTCTCAAGGCTTATGAGGCTCACAGCAGGTGTGGAATCTGAATCCTGAAAATAGGGGTTCCACTTTCACGGGAAATGTGCTATACTATAAATAGAAAGCAAATACGGAGCTATGTTCTGTCAGCGATGACAGCTAAGAGGGAAGCAGGTTGAAGTCCTGCGCGGTCCCGCCACTGTAAACGAGGAGCAGCTTTTCAGGGCGCAAGCCATCCATTGGGCATCCATTCGGAAGCCTGAGAAGGAGAAAAGCGGCGATGATCCGTGAGCCAGGAGACCTGCATAGCGAGAGAAGAAAGCAGAAACCCAACGGGTAATTTGGGGACTGGCATATAAGACGGCAAATACGGGCTGTGGTTTTTCCATGGCCCGTTTTTTGTGTACAGAAACTCTTTTCAACTTTTTTTATCCTATTTAACAAAGCACACACAGAAGAAGGTTGCCGGGTAGTCAAAATAACCCGATGCTGCCTGGCGCCGGACCGCTGTGTATTGTGTATGGTGAAAGAGTTTCGGTATGTATAAAACAGAAAAAAGAAAGGAGGGCTGGCTGATGGAGCTGAAAACGGTCTTACACTATCAGATCGGGCGAAAAGATATTCCCCGTGCGGCACAGCAGGGCAGCCCGGAATCCGAAGGTTTCAACTAGTACGTTCCGCCGGGAGAACAGATTTTGAGAAGAAAAAGAAGTCCAAGGAAAAACAGTGAGGAGGAATGAATATGAAACTGCTTGAAACCTATATGAAACACAATGAAAAACGGAGAAAAGAAGTATTGGAGAGCTATGTGCATCCGAAGGAAAGCCGTGCGCTGAAGATGATCGTGGAAGGAATGGCCGGCGGCGTCCGCAGGCGGCCGCTGAAGCATAAGACAAAGAACAGCGCCGGGAAAGACGATGCCGGGCGGTGATGCGATGGGAGAAAGAAAGGAACTGGCGATTGACATTCTTGTGGACATCGTCGGAGGGATACTCATCGCAGTCGGCGCATATAACTTCGCCGCTGAAGCGGAATTTCCCCTGGTGGGATTCAACGGCATCGGCCTGATTCTGTATCATCTGTTCGGCCTGCCCATCGGTACGGTGGCACTGGTGCTGAATATCCCGGTGGCCATCCTGTGCTGGAGACTGCTGGGAAAAGATTTTCTGCTGCGATCCATGCGGACCATCGTCATCACGTCGCTGATCATGGACCTGGCTGCGCCGCTGCTGCCGGTCTATCACGGAGATCGGATGCTGGCTGCCATCTGTACCGGTGTGCTGTCGGGGCTGGGGTATGCGCTGATTTACATGCGGGAGTCGTCCACGGGCGGCTCGGATTTCATCATTATGGCGATTCGTGCGGTCAAGCCGCATCTGTCTCTGGGGAGCATCTCCCTGGGCATGGAGAGTCTGATTATTTTGATTGGTGCAGTGACGGTTTCACGGAATATCGATGGGCTCATTTACGGGATGATCATCAACGTGCTGCTTTCCGGCGTCATGGATAAAGTGATGTGCGGCATGACGAAAGGCAAAATGGCTCTCGTGGTGACGGATCATGCGAAGGAAATTGCACGGGAGATCCATATGGTCACCGGCAGAGGCTGCACCTTCCTGAAAGCTGAAGGCGGCTTCCGTGCGGATGAAAAGGATGTGGTGATGTGTGCCTGCAGCAATAAGCAGATGGTCAGCATTCGCCGGACCGTGAAGAAGACTGACCCGGATGCATTTCTGATCATTCTGGACTCTAACGAAGTGGTGGGGGAAGGATTTCAGGAATGCTGAGAGAAAGTAAATAGATAAAGTAAAGAAAGAGATGCAGACACCTCCGAACAATTTCGGAGGTACATCCCTTTTTTGAAGAAAGGTGATAAACATGGAATTAAAAAAGAATCTGCAGACATCGGAGACGCTGCGGCTTGGACTGCTCCTGGCTTTCTCCGGCGGATTTATGGACGCATATTCTTATTTATACCGTGGACATGTCTTCGCCAATGCACAGACAGGGAATATGATTCTTTTTGGTATTCACCTGTCAGAAGGAAACGTGAGGGAGGCACTCAGGTATCTTTTACCTGTCCTTGCGTTTACAACCGGCATTATCATAGCCGATCTGGCGAGAAATCGATATCGTTCTTCGGCGAAAAATCTTCACTGGCGGCAGGCAGCAGTCCTCTTTGAGGCTGCGATTCTTGCAGCAGTCAGCTTTATGCCCATAGGCATGGATCTCGCGGCCAATAGCATGACATCGCTGGCCTGTGGCATTCAGGTGGAAAGCTTTCGCAAAATCCACGGTCACAGCATTGCGACAACCATGTGCATCGGTAACCTGCGGAGCGGGACGCAGAGCCTGAGTGAATATATTTCGGAAGGAAATCAGGATAATCTGAAAAGAGCTCTGATTTACTACGGGATGATTGGCTGCTTTGTAATCGGGGCAGTGGCAGGAAGTGTGATCATTTCGGCATTGGAGGCAAAAGCGATGATGTGCTGTTCCGGCATCCTGCTTTTGGTTTTTCTGATCATGTTTCGAGAAAAACTTTGATAGAATTTTCTTAAAATATGTACCAGAGGGGTTACATTTCGTTTGAATGCAGGTAGATGCTTCGGATTCTTTACGTGCGTCATATCGTTCTGGATTTGCAATTATCAACTTTTTATTTTCCATAACGTTTTGGCCTCAAAACCATAGGAAAGGCTTCCACCGAATATCGGAGTGTTCGTGCTCCGGATGCGGGTGGAAGCCTTTTCCGTTCATGCTTAACGTTCTTGTGTTTTGAGGGCTTCTGGGGTATAATAGGTGCAGAAGGTGTGATGACGTGCAGATTTTTCAGAGAAGAAAGGAGCCGGAGAGTATGGACGGAGAAGAAAGAAAGATCATCTCTATTGGGATGGAGGATTTCAAAGAAATCATCAATAAAAACGGAT
>JBJFHL010000073.1:0-6350 GCA_051893555.1 Anaerovoracaceae bacterium | reverse complement strand
AAAAACTGTGTATTTTGTGGCGAAAAAGTGTGCATTTTACTTGACTGCTTACAATTATGGGTTGAAAAGAATATGGATAATTGATAAAATACAGTAAAATATATGTGGGTTTACAAGGGAGGGCGCGATTTTATGGAAAGAAAAAAATTTGTTGTATGGATTTCAGTTACAATTATTGTCGTTATTGTCCTTATTGTTTGTAAATTAGGCATAGGATATTACACAAGCGGCTCTGCGGTTAGAGATCTCACAGAAGAATTAACGACTCTTTATGGAGAACCTTATACTGGCTGCGAAGTTGAAAATGGAACAGAAGACATGGAGTTTTCCATTGAATCAGATACATTTTTCTTAACGGATGAAAGTTTTCGTTACTTTTGGGGTTTAGACTATCGTTATGAATGTAAAGTAATATACACTACTTATTCAAATGACGGAACAGTCAGTGTCAGGACAATCACTTATGATGCTGTTGACCCTATGGGTCCAAGCGAGCAATTTGATAGAGCACATCTGGTTATGGAAAGTGTAAAAGAATTGATTTCTCAGTCTTAAAAATGAATGAGGATGCCTTAATTAAATGAATTGTTGATAGTAAAAAACCCTTCGCGGATATTTGTGAAGGGTTTTTCTTATGAGAAATATTTCCAATCCAGAAGAAGAGTGAAAGCAGCTGTGCGTGATTCTGCATCGCCGCTTCCATTCTCTGTTCCTTACATTCTCGAATGAAATATTTTAAAAACCAATAAATATCTTGCGTAAAAATGTCGTTTATGTTATAGTATCAAAAAAGGAATATGCAAAATGGTATGAAGGATGGGACTGGTACGATGAAAACAGCGGAACTGATCAATACCACCTGCTCCGACCTCGGAATATCGAAAGCCGATCTGGCAAAGCGCATGGGAATGCTTCCATCTTCTTTGTACAGAAAGCTCTCCAGAGAAAGCATGACGTTTGAAGAACTTCAGAAATGTCTTGATGTTCTGGGTGTCACGATTACATTTGAGCTGCAATACCCGAGTGGCGATACCCGGAGCTCACAGGATAATTACGAGCTGCTTCTCGAGAGAATGGAACTGATGGAAAAGGAGCTGGAGGCCGCGACAAAAGCAGCGGAATTCCATAAGAAATCCATGCGGGATCTGCGGACGGAACTGAACAGCGCAGTGGGGTATATGGAGCTTGGCAGAAAACACGGCTCCAGAGTGGAGGAATATCTGGGAAAGCTCCAGACGGTTCTGACCAATATGGAAACAACCATGGCGTGCATTCTCGGTGAAACACTGACTGACGAGATGCAGGATGAGGAAACAGAGAATATCGGAGATTTAACTGGAAAAAGGGTTCTCATTGCAGATGACAACCAGCTGAATCGTGAGGTCCTGAAAGAACTGCTTGTGGATTACGGTCTCGTGGTGGAGGAAGCGGATAACGGCAGTGCAGCGGTTGCCGCCGTGAAATCCAGGGAAGCGGGTTATTATCACTTCATATTGATGGATATTGAGATGCCAGTGATGGATGGATACGAGGCAACCATGAAAATTCGAAAACTTCCGAATCGAATTCGGGCGAATGTTCCTGTGATTGCCCTGACTGCAAATGCGGTACCGGAAAACCGTGAAAAGGCAGCAGCCGTGGGAATGGATGATTTTCTCGTGAAGCCGGCGAATTCAGTTCGCCTGCTGAAAAGCCTGACAAAATTTCTGTGAGCGTTGAGAACGTGTTCCATATGAGACCGTGATCAATATAAAAAATGAAAGATAAAAGAAGGAAAAACAAATGAAAAAGAAGAAACTGTTGCGTTTACTGCTTGCCATTGTCATGGTGGTGACCATGCTGGCTGGTTGTGCCGGCACCAACGAAAATGCCGGTGGATCGAAGACGGAGGATAAAATCTCCATAAGCATGTACATGTGGGATCGCTCCATGTTTAAGGAACTTACTCCGTGGCTGGAAGAGAAGTTCCCGGAGATCGAGTTTACCTTCGTGCAGAGCTACAACACCATGGATTATTACAAAGACCTGATGGCACGGGGCGAGTCCATGCCGGACATCATCACCTGCCGCAGATTCTCTCTGAATGATGCAGCGTCATTGTCGGATTATCTGATGGATCTGAGCCGGACCGAGGTGGCAGGCACATTCTATTCCAGCTATCTGGAGGTCAACCGGGAAACAAGTGGTGCTATCCGCTGGCTGCCCATGTGTGCAGAAGTGGATTGTATTGTGGCCAACAAGGATCTGTTTGATGAGCATGATATTCCGCTTCCCACCAACTATGAAGAGTTCCTGGCGGCTATCGATGCCTTTGAGGAAATGGGAATCAAGGGTTTCCAGTCAGACTGGTTTTACGATTATACCTGTCTGGAGACCATGCAGGGCTGCGCGATTCCTGAACTGATGAGTCTGGAGGGAACCCAGTGGCGTATGGCATACGAAAGTGAGACGGAAGACGGACAAGTGGGTCTGGATGATGTAATCTGGCCGCAGGTATTCGAAAAGTATGAACAGTTCCTAAAAGATGTGCGTTTCCAGCCGGGTGACGAGGAACTGGAATTCACGCCTGTCGTTGAGGCTTTTCAGCATGGAGAACTTGCCATGACCCGAAACACGGCAGCGCTGGCGGACAACATTACCAAGGAAATGGGTGTGGACAGCGTCATTCTGCCTTACTTCGGGGAAACCAGCCAGGATAACTGGCTTTTGACCTATCCGATGTGTCAGCTGGCCGTATCCAGACAGGTGGAAGAGGATGAGGTCAAGCGGGCAGCTGTAATGGAAGTGCTGATGGCAATTTTCAGCGAGGAAGGGCAGAAACATGTTGCTGCGGGAACTTCTGTGTTGTCTTACAACAAGGAAGTGAATATCACTCCTACCGATTCGCTTCGGTACGTACAGGATTGTATCGACAGCAACCATCTGTATGTGCGTCTGGCATCGACGGAGGTATTTGCCATTTCCCAGGATGTGGGACATAAGATGATGACGGGCGAATACGATGCCAGGGAAGCCTATGAGGCGTTCGACACCCAGATCAGGAACTACACAAACCCTGAATCGGAAGGAGTAATATTCAACCAGAAGACGGCCTACTCCAATGACTTCGGTGTGCACGGAAGCGAGGCGGCGTCATCTCTGATGAACACGCTTCGGTCTGCCGGTGATGACGAAATCGCCATCGGATATGCCAGCGTCGCCAGCAGTTCCATTTATTCCGGAGATTACACCATGCAGCAGGTCAAGTGGATCATGACTTTCCGAAATGCGCTCTATCAGGGTGAATATACCGGTGAAGAGGTTCGCCGGATGATGGAATGGCTGGTGAATGTGAAGGAGGATGGCTCCAACCCTGTCCATCACCGCAACCAGATGCCGGTTACCAGCGGTCTGGAGTATACCGTCACGGAGACAGAGCGGGGAAAATTTCATCTGGAGGACATTACCGTAAACGGAAAGCCTCTGGACGACAACGCCGTTTACAAGGTGCTTCTGGTGGGTGCGGATACCTATCTGGAGCATCCTACCTTCTGCAACTGTCCGATGCCGGAGGATCTGAAGATCAAGCGGGAAGATTACAATGTGAATGATTACACCAGCCAGGAATACATTCAGGAAGCACTGAAAAAAACAAAGCAGTTCCTGGAACCTACGGAATATCTGACGATTCTGGAAGGTTGATGAGAGAACGACTTTAGAAGGAAGGAGGGCGGTGCCATGAAAAAACGGCTGTATACGTTGCTGGCTCTTGTGTTGACCACAGCGCTGGTCTGGATTGGGTATTCCTATTTCAGCTTTGTTTCCCGGACAATTTATGAAGAGAGCACTGCCCATCTGACCGAAATTTTTCATCAGGCCAACCAGAACCTGCACAATCGGGTATCTGTGAACTGGAGCAGTATGCGAATGTGGACGCCTTTCCTGGAGAAAGCAGAAAGTGACGAAGAAATCATCGCATATGTGGAACAGGCCCGGGAGGAAAGCAATTTCACCAATTTCTATTTCATTTCACGAAATGGAGAATATCTATCGCTGACAGGGGACAGAGGGTATCTGGATTTGCGGGATCAGCTCTCCGGCCTGATGCTGGACAGGCAGCCCATTGTAGCAGATTCGGTTGTTCCGGACAAGCCGGAGATCAAGGTATTTGCCGTTCCCACCAGCCAGGGAAGGTACCGGGGATTTGACTATGAGGCCATTGCCATTACCTACAATAACTCTGACCTGGTGGAAGCATTGGAAATATCCGCGTTTGACGGGCAGGCCAGTACCTTCGCCGTCTTGCCTGACGGCCGGGTGGTTGTGGACAACGGCAGCGAGAAGCTGAACGGTTTTCACAATCTCTTTGCACTGCTGGAAGAGTCAGAAAACATGACAGATAAGAAGATTGACGCACTTCATGAAGACTTTCTGGCTGGTCGTTCCGGCTCACTGTTGTTTGAGGTAAACGGAAGAAAGTACTATCTGGTCTATGAGCCAGCCAACTTCCAAAACTGGACTGTGCTGGGCATAGTGCCTGCCGATGTGGTCAATGCCAGTATGAACAAGCTGCAATCCACGACTATGGTGGGCGTGACGGGAATTACCGTCGCAGTGGCGGTGATGTTTCTGCTGATGGTGCTGCAGCAGAGCCGGCAGAAGCTGAAACGGAAAGACAGTGAGCTGCTTGCACGGGATGAACTGTTCTCCAAGCTTTCCACCAACGTGGACGACGTGTTTCTGATGGTGGACGCGAAAGAACTTCGTGTGGAGTATGTCAGCCCGAATATTGAAAAGCTGATCGGTATTTCGGCAGAACAGGTTCTCGGAGATCTTTTTACCATCGAGGATCTGATCCCGCCGGAGGAGCCGGTACATATACTGCAGCAGATGTCCGACATTCAGCCTGATGAGCAGCGGGAGTGGGACAGAGTGTATGTCCACCAGAAAACCGGCGAAGAACTGTGGTTCCGTGTGGTTGTATTTTGCACAGATATTCAGGGTGAGAAAAAATATATTCTGGACTTGTCTGACCGAACCCGGGACAAGAAGATCAATCAGGAACTTGAGGATGCAGTCCACACCGCGGAGAACGCAAACCGGGCTAAGACCACCTTCCTGAATAACATGTCCCACGACATTCGGACACCGATGAATGCAATCATTGGTTTTACCAACATCGCCATGAAGCAGGAACCGAAGCCGGAAGTCAGAAACTGCCTGGAAAAGATCAGCGAAAGCTCTGAACACCTGCTGACGCTCATCAATGATGTGCTGGATATCAGCCGCATTGAGAGCGGCAAGATCAAATATGCTCCTGTGCCTGTGGATATTACGGAAGTTGCGGACATAGTACTGAGTATCATGTACGGATTCCTGTCCAATCGCAATATCACCTTCCGCACCGAGCTGACAGCGCCGGAAACGCCTTATGTGCTCGCCGACACTGTCCGGATTCGGGAAGTGCTGGTGAATATTCTCGGCAATGCAGTGAAGTTCACCGGGGATGGGGGTATGATTACCTTTGAAACCACCTATCATCCCGGCAGAGATCCAGGGCATATTCTGGTTCGTTACCGCATAACCGATACCGGAGTGGGTATGAGCGAGGAGTTCATCGAGCGGATTTTTGATGAGTTCTCACAGGAAGAAAATGGTGCGCGAACCCAGTATAAGGGCACCGGTCTGGGCATGGCCATCACGAAGCGATATGTGGACCTCATGGGCGGCGCCATATCTGTGGAAAGCAAAAAAGGCGAAGGCTCCACCTTTACCGTAGAAATTCCGCTGGAACTTACTGACGAAAGCAAAGTACAGAAGAGGGAAAAACCTGCTGCAAACATCGATCTGATGGGTGTGAAGATTCTGATGGCGGAGGATAATGACCTGAATGCAGAGATTGCAATGGTGCAGCTGGAGGAACTGGGAATCCGGATCATCCGAGCCGCCGACGGAAAAGAAGCCGTCAAAATCTTTACAGAGAATCCGCCAGGTACCTTCGATATGATTTTTATGGATGTGATGATGCCGGAAATGAACGGCTATGAAGCGACAGCTGCCATCCGCAGCATCCCGGACCGCCCGGATGCACACAGGATCCCAATCCTGGCCATGACAGCCAACGCCTTCGCAGAGGATGTGCAGGCGTCTCTGGATGCGGGAATGAATGGACATATCGCCAAGCCAATTGTCATAGACGAAGTGGTGAAAGCCATTGCACGGAATCTGGACAGCGAAATTTGATGAAGTATGACAGGGTGATAAATACGGAGCTGTCGCACAGTTGACCAATCAGGTCAGCCGGAGCGACAGCTCCTTTGAATGTGCGCCCGGCGGGCGCACGTTCTAATGGGTGAAAGTCCCTAATCCGC
>JBJFHL010000072.1:0-33241 GCA_051893555.1 Anaerovoracaceae bacterium | reverse complement strand
CCGGGCGGATTAGGGACTTTCACCCATTAGAACGTGCGCCCGCCGGGCGCACATCGAAAGAGCCGTTCCTCTCACTTCTGAGAGAAACGGCTCTTATTTTACATTTTCATTCTGTTCAGAAGAAAGATGTTCCAATTACAGCAGACCGCCGATCTGTACAAACAGAGGAGCGAATACTACGGAAACAATCGTCATCAGCTTGATCAGGATGTTGATGGAAGGACCGGAAGTATCCTTGAACGGGTCACCTACGGTATCGCCGATTACGGCTGCAGCATGGGCGTCAGAACCCTTACCGCCATGGTTTCCTTCTTCGATGTACTTCTTCGCATTATCCCATGCACCACCTGCATTGGACATCATGATAGCCAGCAGAACACCAGAGGACAGTGCACCGCCCAGCAGACCGCCTAAAGCTTCAGGTCCCAGAATGATGCCGACTGCCAGAGGAGCTAAGATTGCCATGATACCAGGAGCAACCATTTCGTGCAGTGCAGCCTTGGTGGAGATATCTACGCAGTTTGCATAGTCAGGCTTGGAAGTACCTTCCATGATGCCCTTATCTTCTCTGAACTGTCTTCTTACTTCTTCAATCATCTGGTTTGCAGCCTTACCTACAGAGTTCATGGTCATGGCAGAGAACAGGAACGGCAGCATAGCACCGATGAAAACACCGATGATTACGATCGGTTCTAACAGGCTGATGGATTCAAGATTGGTTACTGCAGCATAGGATGCGAACAGTGCCAGTGCAGTCAGTGCTGCGGAACCGATAGCGAAACCTTTACCGATGGCAGCAGTGGTGTTGCCAACAGCGTCCAGCTTATCAGTGATTTCTCTTACTTCGTGCGGCAGTTCAGACATTTCTGCGATACCGCCGGCATTATCAGATACCGGACCATAAGCGTCAACAGCTACTGTCATACCGGTAGTGGACAGCATACCTACTGCAGCCAGTGCAATACCATACAGGCCTGCGAAAGAATAAGCGGCATATACGCCTACGCAGATCAGCAGGATCGGCCACAGGGTTGACATCATGCCTACGCCCAGACCGCTGATGATGGTGGTTGCAGCACCGGTTTCAGACTGTTCTGCAATTTTCTTTACAGACTTGTAATCGCCGGAAGTATATACTTCTGTGATCTTACCGATGGCAATACCAACCAGAAGACCTGCGATGATGGCGATTGCATAAGTGTAGTCGCCCAGCATGGACTTGGACAGGATCACAGTCACGATAACTACGATAATACCGCTGATATAAGTACCCATGTTCAGAGCGGCAGCCGGATTTCCGCCTTCCTTACCTCTTACCATCATAATACCGATGACCGATGCGATGATACCAACTGCAGAGATCAGCAGAGGGAAAATTGCAGCAGTCGTCTGGTCGAAAGTTGCGGTTTCAGCAGCAGTCTGTACAGCGACAGCTGCCAGAGTGATCGCGGAAATAATGGAACCTACATATGATTCGAACAGGTCGGAACCCATGCCGGCTACGTCACCAACGTTATCGCCTACGTTATCTGCGATAACAGCAGGGTTTCTCGGGTCGTCTTCCGGAATACCAGCTTCTACCTTACCTACCAGGTCAGCACCTACGTCAGCAGCCTTGGTATAGATACCGCCGCCAACACGGCCGAACAGAGCCATGGAAGAAGCACCAAGACCAAAACCGGTGATGCACTGGGTTACAGTAGCCAGATCCAGAACGCATACCACAACACCCAGACCCAGCAGGCCCAGACCGGATACACAAAGACCCATTACGGCACCACTTCTGAATGCCACTTTCAGGGCCTTGTTCATGCCGCCTTCTCTTGCAGCATTGGCAGTTCTTACGTTGCCCAGGGTAGCAACCTGCATACCGAAATAACCTGCCAGTACGGACAGCAGTGCGCCGCATACGTACAGGATTGCAGTAATCCAGCTCTTCAGGCCGATACCGATCAGTACGAATAAAACAACGATTACGATGATCATTGTCTTATACTCTCTCTTCAGGAATGCCATGGCACCTTCTCTGATGTAGCTGGCAATTTCCTTCATTCTGTCAGTGCCCTCTTCGGTCTTCTTAATCCATGCAGCAAGACAAAATGCCACAACAAGACCGATGACAGCAGCAACGACAGCTAAAATCTCCATGATAGTTTACCTCCTACTCACATTTTAGACGTCGAATAAGAGGCACATAGCAATGCACCTCTTATCTGCATAAAATTATTAAATAATTATGGACCAGGTAAGTCAAGCAAAGCTGTCCATCCTTAGTTGAATAAAGTCACGATGACCAGTGACAGCACGATAAACAGTACAGCACCGATCGCAGTGACTTTCGCCAGAATGGCTTCATAGCCTTTGCTCTTCTTCTTGCCAAACAGCTGTTCCGCACCGCCTGCGATGGAGCCGGACAGTCCTGCACTGTTACCGGACTGCAGCAGAACGCTTGCGATTAAGATCAAGCTGGCAATGGCGAGCAAAACCATTAAAAAAGTCTTCATACTCGTCCCTCCTCTATAATAACTTGTTAATTATACTATATCTGCCACTAAAAAATCAAGCTAAAAGTTGATAATTTCAATAAATTTTGAAGGATCCAGGCTTGCACCGCCTACCAACGCTCCATCGATTTCTTCCATGTTCATGATATCGGATGCATTTTCCGGTTTCACACTGCCGCCGTACTGGATGACTACTTTGTCCGAAACCACATCATCATATAGTTTCTCCAGAGTCTGGCGAATACAGGAACACATCTCACCGGCTTGCTCCGGTGTGGCCGTTTTTCCGGTTCCGATCGCCCAGACAGGTTCATATGCGATGACAATTCTTTCTGCTTTGTCTGCAGGAATCCCTTCCAGCGCATCCCGTACCTGCCCGCTGACAATTTCTGTTTCTCTGCCTGCTTCCCGATCTTCCAGGACTTCACCGACACAGAGGATCGGACAAATCTCTGTTTCCAGCAAAGCTTTCAGCTTCCGGTTGACAGATTGATCTGTCTCATTGAAGTACTGCCGGCGTTCCGAATGACCTACGATACAATAATCCACGCCGAGCTCCTCCAGCATGGCCACGGAGATTTCTCCCGTAAAAGCCCCTTCCTTCTCATAATATACATTCTGAGCGCCTACGCCGATGCCGGTTCCTGCAAATGCCTTTACAAGGGTTTCCAGCTGCGTATACGGTGCACAGATCGCTGCGCGCACATCTGTATCATGATACAGTTTCTTGAATTCCTCCGCAAAAGCAGCTGCTTCAGCAGAAGTTTTATACATCTTCCAGTTTCCTGCAATCAGTGGCATTCTCATGGTACTATTTCTCCTCAATTACTGCGATACCAGGCAGAACCTTTCCCTCCAGAAATTCCAGAGAAGCCCCGCCGCCTGTGGAAATATGGGTCATCTTGTCAGCCAGTCCGAACTGCTCTACCGCAGCTGCGGAATCACCGCCGCCGATCACGGTCACGGCCTTGCTTTCTGCCAGTGCTTCTGCCACAGCACGGGTGCCTCCTGCGAAGCTTTCCATTTCAAACACGCCCATCGGCCCGTTCCATACGATGGTCTCTGCCTCTGCGATGGCCTGTCTGAAAAGTTCAACGGTCTTCGGACCGATATCAAGACCCATCATGTCTGCAGGCATCTTATCCTTATCTGCAATCACTGTTTTCGCATCATTGGCAAATGCATCGGCACAGATTACATCAACCGGAAGCAGAAGCTTCACACCGGCTGCCTGCGCCTTCTTCACCAGCTCACCAGCCAATGCCAGGCTGTCTTCGTCGAGAATAGACGTCCCAATCTCCAGGCCTTCTGCCTTAAAAAAGGTGTATGACATGCCTCCGCCTATAATCAGAGTATCTACTTTTTTCAAAAGATTCTCAATGACAGGGATCTTATCCCCCACCTTGGCACCGCCCATGATAGCAAGGAAAGGACGCTTCGGATTTTCCACGGCATTTCCGAGGAATTCTACTTCTTTTTCGATCAGAAATCCGGATACTGCAGGCAGATAATCTGCAATTCCAGCGGTGGAAGCATGGGCTCTGTGGGCAGTTCCGAACGCATCATTTACGAAAATTTCCGCCAGAGAAGCCAGTTCCTTCGCAAAATCCGCTCCGTTCTTCGTTTCCTCTTTCCGAAAACGCACATTTTCGAGCAGCATGACCTGACCGTCCTGCAATGACTGTGCAGCAGCACGAACCTGCTCATCCACTACGACAGGAGAACTTACAAACAGAACCTCCTGGCTCAGAAGCTGCGACAGACGGTCGGCAACCGGTTTCAGAGTATATTTCATGTTCGGTTCTCCATCCGGACGTCCCATATGAGACATGAGAATGACTTTTGCCCCCTGCTCCATCAGGTATTTCACAGTTGGCAATGCAGATACGATACGAATGTCATCTGTAATGACACCCTCTTTCATCGGTACATTAAAGTCACATCTTACGATGACGCGCTTTCCCTGAACATCAATATCTTTTACAGTTTTTTTCATATGAAATTCCTTTCTTCCCCAGAGAATCAGCAGGCAGGGCTGGGAAGCCCTGCCTTTCTGTTTATTACCTGTAGTATGGACAATTTCCTGCTGAATAAACCTTTATTTGTGGTCAACAGCATACATATGTTTTATCAGTTCCAGGATCTTGCTGGAATAACCAAATTCATTATCATAAAATGCAATGAGCTTAAAGAACCGATCATTTAATTCGATACCTTCTCTTGCATCAAAGATGGATGTACAAGGATCGCCCACGAAATCTCCGGAAACCACTTCATCATCTACATATTCGATAACACCCTTCATGTGTGTCTCGGATGCTTCTTTGATCTTGGCACAGATTTCTTCATATGTAGCAGGCTTCTTCAGAACCACATTCAAGTCAATGACAGAAACATCTGCCGTAGGTACTCTGTAAGAAATACCCGTCATTTTTCCCTGCAGAGAAGGAATCACCAGACCAACCGCTTTCGCAGCACCGGTAGTAGACGGAATAATATTTCCGAACACGCATCTGCCGGTTCTCCAGTCCTTCATGGAACGGGCATCTACGACTTTCTGCTTTGCAGTTGCAGAGTGAATGGTCGACATAAGCCCCTGATCAATTCCCCAGTTATCTTCAATGACCTTAGCCAGAGGTGCCAGGCAGTTGGTCGTACAGGATGCATTGGATACAACCTGCATATCACTGGTATAATTCTGATGGTTTACACCATATACAAAGGTCGGTGTCTCCTTATCCTTCGCCGGTGCGGAAATAATCACTTTCTTTGCGCCCGCCTTCAGATGATCCAGCGCTTTTTCGGTCGTGACATAAGCACCGGTTGCTTCTACAATATATTCGGCACCGCATTCCGTCCACGGAATGTTTACAGCTTCAGATTCACTGTACACAGGCACTTTCCTGCCATCAATGATCAGACCTTTGTCATACAGTTCCAGACTTCTTGGAAATCTTCCAAAGGTTGTATCATACTTCAGCATGTACAAAAGATACTCCAGATCTGCATTTCTCACATTGATACCGGCTATTTCAATTTCCGGCATGTCCATTGCAGCACGAATAACAACTCGGCCAATTCTGCCAAAGCCGCTGATTCCCACTTTAATCGCCATTTTGTTCCTCCTGAATTCTCCACGAATGGTCAATTATAAATTTGATAATAAAATAGTTGATATGTATTTAAATTCCTAATATCTTCTTCGTTTGGAAGAAGAAAGGATATTTAAACCTTCCCTGTATTTCGCCACCGTACGGCGGGAAATCTCGATTCCTCTGTCACTGAGCAGCTTTACCATATCCTGATCGCTGTAAGGATTCTTTGGGTCTTCCCCGTCGATAATGTCCTTGATCATTGACTTGATGCTGTTGGATGAAACTCCTTCTCCATCACTTCCTGTTACGCCGCTGGAAAAGAAATATTTAATTTCAAATACTCCACGTGGCGTCTGCATATACTTGCCGTTAATGGCACGGCTGACCGTGGATTCATGGATTCCCAGATCATCCGCAACCTGCTTCAATGTCAGCGTTTTCAGATATTTCGTTCCATGATCCAGAAAATCTTTCTGATGTTTAATTACCGCGTCGACCACATTGAATATGGTCTGTTTCCTCTGCTCTATGCTCTTGATCAGCCAGATAGCTGCATTGTATTTCTCGTTAAGATATTTATTCAGCTCCATATCATCCAGCGCAGCCCTGGCAAGATTGGTATAATACGGGCTGACCATAAGACGCGGTGCACTGTACTCATTGGTAATGACCTGATATTCTCCGTCGATTTTTTCCACCGTAACATCCGGTGTAATATATTTCACATTGCTGCCGCTGGCAAAGCTTCTGCCAGGCTTCGGTTCCAGTGAACGAATCAGATCGCAGACCATCTGCACCTGTCCAATCGGAAGTCCCAGCGCCTTGGCCACCTTGTTCAGTTTGTTTTCCCCCAGATCTTCCAGATGATGAAGAATGATATATTCCACCGTATCTTCCAGAAGACCTCTTGCAGCAAGCTGGATAATCAGGCATTCCTTAAGATCCCGGGCACCGACACCGGATGGTTCAAATGTCTGAATCACGTCCAGAACTTCTTCAACCTTTTCTGTTTCCACCCGGAATACCTTCGCCACTTCTTCCGTGGTCACCGTCAGATATCCGTTATCATCAATCGCTTCCACCAGAAAACGACCGATCTTCAGATCCTCTCCCTTCAGACTGGAAAAGGTCAGCTGAAGAAGCAGGGAATCTTCCAATGTCTCTTCCTTACTGACAAACTGTTCAAAAGAATAATCCTCATCCTTGTCTCTGGAATACTCCCACTGCTTATAGCTGATATCGTCATACTCCGCTTCTTTTACCTTTTCGCGTAAGTCAATATCTGCCTGTTCACAGGCCTTCGCATCCATTTCCTCTGATTTGGAAACTTCGTCACGATTCTTCTCATCATATGTCTTGTCAAATTCAAGAACCGGATTCTGCATCAGTTCATCCTGAACGAACTCGTCCAACTCCTGCGTATTAAACTGCAGAATCTGAATGGCCTGAATCAGTTCCGGCGTCATCGTGAGCTTTTGCGTCTGTTCGATTGTTAAATCATAACCAAGCTTCATCCTACACCTCATACTGCCAGAAAAACAAATCTTTTGTTTTTATCGGCAAACCACTTCATACCTTATGCAAGTATTATACCAAAAAAAAACACCTATTTCAACCCCGGGAAATTTAATTGACGCAAAGCTTCAAATAAAATAATGTTGGCTGAATTGGCCAGGTTAAAAGATCGAAGTCTGGTATCCGCACTCATAGGAATCCGAATGGCCATATCCGCATGATCGGCAATAAAGTCACGCGGAAGACCGGCCGTTTCCTTTCCAAACAGAAACATGTCTTCATCCTGATAGGTTGGTTCCGTATAAATCTGCCCGCCTTTCGTGGTGGCCAGAAACATACGACGTCCCTCATATTTTTCAAGGAAAGCATCCAGGCTGTCATGAACTTCCAGCTTCACATATGGCCAATAATCCAGTCCTGCCCGCTTTACACTTTTATCATCTATATTAAATCCAAGGGGCTTCACCAGATGCAGCTTCGTATCGGTTGCTGCACACGTTCTGGCAATATTTCCCGTATTCGGTGGAATTTCAGGTTCCACGAAAACAATATGTAACGCCATTTTTTCTCTCCTTTTCTGTTTTAGTATACAACTTCTTAACTTTTTCTACAATATCTTAAATAAAAATTGAAAATAAATAAAGACAAAATTTCAAATTTGTTATATAATTTCTTCGATTGCAAAATACTCACGGAGGTTTATTATATGAAAGCATTAAAAATCGGTATTCTTGGTCTTGGCACCGTCGGTGGCGGAACTTATACCATCCTGACAGAAAACAAAGACCTGATCACCAGACGGACAGGCTGCAATGTAGAAGTTGTCAGAATCCTGGACCGTTTTAAAAAGCCTGGCGTTCCGGAAGAACTCTACACGGAAGATCCGGACGATGTTCTGGCAAACAGTGAAATTGACCTGGTAGTAGAAACCCTGGGCGGCATCGAGCCGGCAACTTCTTTCATGCTGCAGGCCATGGAGCATGGTAAGCACGTCGTTACAGCCAACAAAGCAGCTGTGGCAGCCAGCTATCAGAAGCTTCATGAAGCAGCAGAAAAAAAAGGCGTGAAATTCCTGTATGAAGCCAGCGTTGGCGGTGGGATTCCTGTTCTGACTTCTATCCAGAACGAGCTGCAGGGAAACCGTTTCCTCGAAGTCATGGGAATTGTAAACGGAACCACCAACTATATCCTTACGAAAATGACAGAAGAAGGCGCAGATTATGCCGATGTTCTGAAGGATGCTCAGGCAAAGGGCTTTGCGGAGGCAGATCCTACGGCTGACGTGGAAGGCATCGACGTTGCAAACAAGCTTTCCATTCTGATCGCTCTTGCCTTTGATAAATACATCGCGCCAACCGACATCCCGACAACCGGTATTTCAGCCATCACCAGTGAGGACATCGCTGCTGCAGCTGCAGAAGGCTGCAAACTGAAACTCATCGCCCATGCCAGCCTGAAAGAAGACGGCAGCGTAGAAGCCAGTGTCGCACCGGAAAAGATTCCTGTTTCTCACCCGCTTGCAGGTGTCAGCAACGAATTCAATGCAGTATACATTACCGGTGATATGGTCGGTGAGCTGATGTTTTACGGAAAAGGCGCCGGTGCCCTTCCGACAGGAAGCGCCATCGTCGGCGACATAATCAGCGTAGCAAAATCTCTTTAATTGATTATAATATGATACAATACGGAGGATATCATGAGTTTATATAAACAGTGGATCAAGTTAATGGAAAGCCAGACCGAAGAATCCTTTGATGCGTTCTGGGAAGAGTACAGCGATACCGAGACCAGAATCTACAAGCACATTCTGTCCCATAAGGATGAGCACCTGGCAGGAAAGTTCAGCGACCTGGTTGCACAGTTTGAAGCAAATCCGGTCATCTTCATGGGATTTCTGGACGGTATCAATACCAGCCTGAATACTGCAAATGACCTGGAATCCATCACCGAAGAAACAGAACTGGATCTGGATGTGGATTTTGAAAAGCTGTTCTTCAATATGCTGAAAGCGGAAGCAGACTATCTGTATACCCTGGAAGAATGGGAAGGCGTGCTTACAGAAGAAAAGATGGTTCAGATCGTAAAGGATTTCAAACGTTCCAAGACTGTTCACAAAGAAAAGGAACCGGGAAGAAATGACCCGTGTCCGTGCGGCTCCGGCAAGAAATATAAAAAATGCTGCGGTGCCAATAAGTAATTCTGCATATTGCGGAATCGCTGTATAAAAATGCCCGGGAAAGATACACTCTCTCCCGGGCTGTTTTTTACATATGCTTTGTAAGCTCTTCTCTGTCTAAAATTGTCTTTCTTCTCGCTTCCCGGCTGTGGCTCTCAATGGCGTGCCTGTTCTTCTCCCCGTGAGTCAGGCATCCTGCACCGCCGATACATCCTCCTTCACAGGCCATTCCTTCGATGAAGTTTTCCTTCAGCAAGCCCTTATTGGCTCTTGCCAGGGTATTTCTGCAGCTTTCGATCCCATCGCAGACAGCCGCCTTCAGTTCAAATCCTGCTGCCGGCGAATCCGGACCTTCTTTCTCTGCCATTTCCTTCAGCGCCTGGGCCACTGCACCGGCTACGCCGCCGCTGCATGCGAACCCGCGTCCAAAGCCGGAAGCCTCGTCCAGTACAGATTCTTCCAGATTTTCAATATCAATATCCATACTGTCAATCAGAGCCTGCAGTTCCTCGAAGGTCAGCACGCAGTCGATATACGGCTGCACCTCCGGCCGCTTCCACTCGGCTTTTTTGGCAGTACACGGTCCGATGAATATGACCTTTGCACGAGGGTCCCTCTCTTTGATGGCCTTTCCCAGCATGGCCATCGGCGACGGTGTATGGGAGACCTTATCCGCCATGGCCGGGAATTTATTCTTTACATATTTTACGAAGGCCGGACAACAGCTGGATGTCACAAATCCTTTTTCGATTAACTCCCGTGCTTCGGCTTCTGCCGTCATGTCGGCACCCAGTGCGGTTTCCATCACTCCATCGAAGCCAATCTTTTTCATGGCGGTAATCACCTGTCCGAAGCTGGCATAAGTAAACTGGCTTGCCACCGCCGGCGCCATGATGGCATATACTTCAAAGTTTTCGATTCTGCTTTCCTTGATCAGATGAATCGCCTGCACGATGTAAGATTTGTCCACCACTGCACCGAAGGGACAGGTATAAACGCAGGCACCGCAGTCGATGCACTTTTCCGGATCAATCTCTGCGGCACCTGTCTCGCCCATATGGATCGCATGGACTTTACAGCTCTGCTCACATGGCCGGACAAAATTATTGATGGCGCGGTACGGACAGACTTTCGCACATTTTCCGCACTCCACGCATTTGCTCTTATCGATTTTCGCCTTATTGTGCTCGTCAAACTGAATGGCACCCAGGCGGCAGGCATCCTTGCAGCGGTGTGCCAGACAGCCTCTGCACAGATCCGTGACCACATGACCGGCCTCCGGACATTCATCGCAGGCGATGTCGATGACTTCCACCACATTGGGATCATCTGCCTTTCCTCCCAGTGCGATCTTGATCCGTTCTGCCACAATGGCCCGCTCCTTGTAAATGCAGCAACGGGTGGTATCCTCTTTCGTCACCACCACCTTTGCAATATCATTGAACGCCGCGAAGGAATCATTCCCCTCCCAGGTCTGCTTCGACACCTGGCAGAGTACCTTATATTTTATTTCCTGTACTTTCGTATCAAATATTCTCATTTTTCATCTTCCCCATAATAAACCCATACACATACAATTATCCCGGATAGTTCAAAAGGCGGCCATAAGACCGCCTTTTCTGTTGATTTCTATTGGAGCTGGTGGCGGGAATCGACCGGCTGTGCTTCGCACATCCTTACTCCTCGCAGTCCCTTTCGGACTGCTCAGACCAGCACCTGCTCACCAGTCCACCGGACTGCTTCGCCGACGGTGCTGCCCTCACGGGTTCGATCCCGCTTCTTTCTGTTCAAAAAGGCGGCCATAAGACCGCCTTTTCGGTTGGAGCTGGTGGCGGGAATCGAACCCGCAACCCCATCATTACGAATGATGTGCTCTACCATTGAGCCACACCAGCATATTCTGTTTCGATAAGCAACGTGTACATTATACTACAACAGAATAAAAAAAGCCAGTACTATTTTCATTTTTTCGAAAAAAGAACACGAAACGACTGGAGCAGATCCTGATGCTGCACCTTTGTCGCATCAAACTTCACCAGTGCGAATGCCAGCTGCATCATCGGCCCCATACAGAAAGTCGAAATCACCGTTCCGATTCCAATTGGTCCGCCCAATAGCCAGCCGATGACCAGCACGATTACCAGAATACCGATGCTGATGACCCCCAGCGGAACACGGGGCAGTCTCTTTCCAAGAGCCACAAGCATGGAATCCCTCGGCCCGCAGGTCAGGGCCGCTTTCATATAGATAAACTGGGAAAAACCCATGATAAAAAGGCCGGCCAGCATCAGGAGAACGCCGGCGAACGGATTTTGCAAAGCGGGAACCGGATTCAGCCAGTTGCAGAAATCCACTGCCTTCCCCACGACGATTGCATCCAGAATCATACCGATACCGATGCGTTCTTTCAGAAGCAGGTCGATGATAACGATGGTCAGTGAGATCATAATGGATGCAGTTCCATAAAGAATGCCCAGTTTCTGCGAAAGACCGATGCAAAACGCATCCCAGGGCGCCACGCCGATGTTTGCCTGGATGGTCAGGTAAACGCCCACACCGAAGCAAAAAAGGCCGAAAGCGGCCAGTAGGCTGTTTTTCAGGATTTCAAGAGGTGTCTGGTTCATATGTATCGTTCTCCGCTTTCTTTCAAATGCTGCAGGAAGGTCTCGCAGCCTTCCACGATGTCGTCGTATGTGATATCAAAATTGCCCGTATACCAGGGATCGGCGATGTCCCGCGGTCTCTCCGACCAGTCCAGCATACCGTGGATTTTGTGCTCCGGGTCGCCGCCCAGAATGCGCAGCAGGTTCCTGCGATTGTATTCGTCCATGATCAGTAAATAATCAAAATCCGCATAGTCGGCTTTTGTCACCTGTCTGGCTTGGCGGGACGGGCAGGCAATCCCCTCTTCGGCCAGCTTCCGGCGGGTTCCCCGGTGAACGTCGTTTCCGATCTCCTCCCGGCTGGTGGCTGCCGATGCAATGCAGAACCTGTCCTCCAGATGCCGCTTTTTTACCATATCTTTTAACACATATTCTGCCATGGGTGAGCGGCAGATGTTGCCGTGGCAGATGAAAAGAACTTTTATCATTCTGTCTTTACACTCCTCTTTCTTTATTTCATTCAATCTTTCGAATTAAGCAATTCTTATCACCTGCTCATACAGCAATATCTCTTCTGCGCTGACATTTCGGTTGTCATGGTAATGTCCGAAGAACCATTTCTTAAACTTTACATTCTGCCGGATTTCTTCCAGATAGGCAGTGAATGCATCCGGCGTATACATACTGCCGCCCAGAAGGACCTGGGTGCTGGAGGCGCAGCAATGCGTCACAATAAAATCCACGGCATTTCCATGGGCTGACAGATTTTGTCTTCCCTCCTCCATTTCTGCTTCAGATGGAAGTTCTTCCGGCCACCAGCTGACATGGTGAATTCGGTACGGCAGGGTTCCCCGGTCAAGGAGTTTTTTCTTATACCGGAAATCAGGGTCATCCGGTTCCAGAATGCCACCGGAAATATCGTGGCTTGTGGCACCGCCGAAGGTAAAGAATCGCTTTCCGTCAATTTCGAATATCTGACCACGCATCAGGTGGATGACAGAAGGTCTGATTTTATGTACCTTACCGCCATGCCATTCTTCGACCGGATAAGCATACAATCTGTCAAAATTCTCATGATTTCCGTCCACAAACAATGTGGTAAAGGATTTGCTGTCCAGCCAGTCCAGAACATGTTTTTCTTCTTTACTTTCTCTGCCCGAATTCCATACACCGCCAAAATCCCCGCAGATGATTACGAAATCATCTTTGCTCATTTCCCTCTGCTCCGGGAATACACGGGTACTGAATCGCCTGAAATCCTGATGGCAATCTCCTGTAATATAAATCATTCCGATCAATACCCCAGATCATCATCCATCAGAATGATATGATATTCCGCACCGGTCGGTCTTTCGTACAGAACGGACAGATTGCGGCAGATTCGTTCCGGACTGTTGCAGTCGTAGCATTGATCCGCTTTCACTGCACAAGGTGTTTTTCTTTTTAATCGCTGTGCATTCAGTGGTGCGGCAATGTTTCTGGCCCGGTCCAGTGCACCGGAAAGGTCCGGACATATTTTATTTCTGCCGATGACAAGATACACTTCCGAAGGTCCAAAGGAAATGGCTGCCACCCGATTTCCTGTATTATCGATATTGACAATTTCTCCGTTTTCAGAAATTCCATTGACAGAAGAAATATAGACATCGGATGAAGATGCTTTTTTCCGTGCTTCCATCATGGTCAGTTCTTCCGGTTTTTCATCGTGCCAGCACACGTCATTATGGCCAGACAGCATGGGAAACAGCCCCATCTGGCGGACCGTGACCGAACCTCCGATGCCCACCGTTTTCCCGTCGATTGCCTGATTCATATAGGCGGCTGCAGATTCCTTATCACAGAACACATGGACGTGATATCCCTTTTGCGTCAGATTTTCAATGAGTTTTTTCATCCGATTGCCTTTCCCAGCTGCACCAGTTTCTCCAGCTCTGCCGTATCCTTCTTCAGGTCATCTTTTTCGGTTGCATAGATCGGTTCGTAGAACAAAATCTCCCACCCCAGGTATTCGGCGATGCAGTCGAACTGTTCTTTGATCAGTCTGTACTGTTCCTCATCGATTGGAGAACCGCCCGGAATGATGAGTCCCACTTTTTTCTTCAGAAGCTTATGGCCTCTGCAGTAGCATTTATCCAGCACCAGTTTCATCTGGGCGGTAATGCCCCACCAGTAAACCGGGGAAGCAAATACGATCAGATCCGCTGCCACCAGCTTGTCTATCGTCGGATTGGTATCGTCCTTATCCACACAGCCGTTCTGGCATCCGCAGGCACCGCAGCCCTTGCAAGGCCCGATCTTCAGTTTATAGGTATCGATGACTTCTACTTCGTGTTCTGCTTTTATCCCCTGCTTCAGGGCATTGATTGCAGTTACAGTGTTTCCCTGTCTCGGGCTTCCGTTTAAAATGACAATTTTCATTTTCTCTTACCTCCATGGCTATATCTTAACAACTTTATCTCAAAGAAGCAACAGAAAAAGGCATGCAAATGAAGTGGATTCTCTCACTTCCATTGCAATGCCTTTCAAAGACATAAAAAGTTGTTACAGTGCTTTACGCAGGTATTCTGCCGTAATCGTCCGGCCGGTTGCTGCCATTTCTGCCGGCGTGCCGGTGAAGACGATCTCCCCGCCGGCGCTGCCGCCGTCGGGACCCACATCGATCAGGTAGTCGGCCTGCTTCATCACATCCAGGTTATGCTCAATCACGATGACCGTATTGCCGCGGCATACCAGCCGGTCAAACAGTGCCATCAGCGTCTCCACATCGGATGCGTGAAGACCTGTGGTCGGCTCGTCCAGCACATAGATATTACCCTTTTTGTCCAGGTATTTTGCCAGCTTGACCCGCTGCCGCTCGCCGCCGGAAAGCGTGGACAGTGGCTGACCCAGAGACAGATACGGCAGTCCGACTTCAATCATGGCATCCAGGGCTTTGCGGATTTTGCGGTGTTCCCGGAAAAAGTCCCGGGCTTCGGCAGCAGACATGTCCAGGATTTCCACAATGTTTTTCCCGTGATAACGGTAAGACAGCGCCTCCTGACTGTACCGTCTGCCCTCGCAGGCTTCGCAGGTGGTGGTCACCGGATCCATGAACACCAGCTCGGTGACGATAGCTCCCCTGCCGCCGCAGACAGGACATCCGCCCTTGCTGTTAAAGGAAAACAGAGAAGCTTCGGCTCCGGTTTCTGCAGCCATGACCTTTCGGATCTCATCGAAGAATCCCAAGAATGTGGCCGGTGTGGAACGTCCGGTTGCGGTCACTGGAGACTGGTCCACCAGAATCACCCGATCTGCATACTGCCGGGCGAAAACATCCCGGATCAGCGAACTCTTGCCGGAACCCGCCACACCGGTGACCACGGTCAGCACATCCAGCGGAATGTCCACCGAAACGTTTTTCAGATTGTGGATCGACGCATTTCTCACCGGCAGAAATCCGGAAGGCATCCGCGGATGTTCCCGGAATGGTACCACATGTTTCATGGCTTCTCCGGTGCGGGTGCCCGACAGAAGCAGCGCTTCATAACTGCCCTGAAAGAGAATCTGGCCCCCGTTTTTTCCTGCCAGCGGTCCTACATCGATGATTTCATCGGCGATGGAAATCACATCCTTATCGTGTTCCACCACCAGAACGGTGTTTCCCCTGTCACGGAGATTCCGAAGCAGACTGGTCATGCGGTGCACATCTCTGGGATGCATGCCGGTGCTGGGTTCATCGAAAATATAGGTCATGCCGGTCAGGCTGCTGCCCATATACCGGACCAGCTTCAGCCGCTGTGCTTCTCCACCGGAAAGTGTGGAGGATTCCCGGTTCATGGATAAATAGTGAAGCCCGATGTCGATCATCCGGTTCAGGGATGCTGTCAAAGTTTCCACGATGGTAGCAGCCCGCGGATCCTCGATAGTCTGCAGCACTTTTACCAGCTGTGAGAACTCCATGGCACACATTTCATCGATGCTGTATCCTGCTACCTTGCAGGACAGGGTCTTTGGATTCAGCCGGCGGCCGCCGCAGTCCGGACAGGTCTTCTCTTCCATGAACTGATTCAGACGTTTCAGCGTATTGTCGTTCTGCTCCTCCGGACCTTTCATCAGGCAGAGCCGCTGAAACTGGGTTTTGATGCCTTCTACTTTTTTATGTTCTCTGAGGCCGCCCGGCGTGCGGCTGCCAAACAGCAGGAGGTTTCGTTCCTCCGGCGTATAGTCCTTATATTTCTTATCCAGGTCAAACAGTCCGGATCCGGTATACTGCTTCCAGTAATAGTTTCCCACGCCGAAGGCCGGCAGATTCAGCATGGCTTCATTCCAGCTTTTTTCCGGATCGATGGCCCGCTCGATATCCAGATCCATGATCTTTCCGATGCCGGAGCATGTTTTGCACATCCCGTTGGGATCATTGAAGGAAAAGTAGGACGCGGTGCCTGCATAAGGCGTACCGATTCTGGAATAGAGCAGCCGCAGCGCAGCGTACATATCGCTGATGGTTCCCACGGTGGAGCGGGCATTTCCGCCCAGCCGGGACTGATCCACGATCACAGAGGCCGAAAGGTTGTCAATCTTCTCTACCTTCGGTTTTTCATATTTCGGCAGTCTGCCCCTCATGAATGCCGTATAGGTCTCATTCATCTGCCGCTGACTCTCTGCGGCGATGGTATCGAATACAATACTGGACTTTCCGGAACCGGATACACCGGTGAATACCACAATCTTTCCTTTCGGCACATCCAGCGAAACGTTTTTCAGATTATTCTGGCGGAGGCCGCGAATCATGATTTTATCTTCCTGTTTCATAACAAAATCCTCTCTTTCGACACTATCCTATCGCAGAAGGAGTTTTTCTTCTCGACGAAATTTGCTGTATTATTTCATCTTCCATGGTCTGCTTTCTCCGTGCCATCCTCTTTCTTCCCAGTAGCCATAATCCGGTTCTGCCGGCGGAAAATGCCGGTGTGCAAACCGCATGAGGCTGAACCACTTGCGAGCCCGCAGGTTGCAGCCGCAAGTATCTGCATTTTCACGGATTCTGCGCGCCAGTTCATCTGTTTTTCTGTGGATCTTCTGCTGGATCCTTGCCGGAATCTCATCGGGTCTGGTGGCCTGCACGCCTACGCCCAGCCGGTATACCTTATGGATACCCCACATTTCCAGACTGTCTGCCATATCTTTCGTGGTACTTTTCATGCCGCCGCCTGCTGCAGTACTGATGGCCACCGCCTGTTTCCGGCTCATTTCAGCCATCGGCCGATGAACCATCCACCAGGTTCCGAAGTGGTCCAGGAAGCTCATCATCTGTCCCGTGGCATGATATACATAAACGGGGCTGTCCAGCAGTATCAGATCTGCTTCCAGCATGGCGTTCACCAGCGGTTCCAGTTTGTGATAGTGCGCACAATGGGTCAGATCTGTCTGAAAGCAGGCAAAGCACCCCATGCACGGTGCATCGAAATCCCGAGGCAGAAAAAACTCCTCTGTCTCTCCGCCGACCTTTTCCGCCAGTTCTCTTGTCACCATGCAGGTACTTCCTTCATGGTTCTGTCCATGTATCATTACGATTTTCATTCGTTTTCCTCCCGTTAGCTGATTTACCTTATTCTACAATAAAGAAGGAAAATCCGATAGTCATATTTTACAGTGGAATGTGTCCGTTTTATAGGAAATATTTTTTCAAAATTCTGCAAAATGTATTGAAAAATAAATACTCGTATTATACAATTAAATATCGTCATTTTGCAGAAAGGAGCATGTCAGATGACTGCAAAAGAAATCTTAAAAGACCTGGTTGCGATCAACACCATCGCTGACAGAGATAACAGTTCTGTCATGGACTATATCGAGAACTTTTTCACGCCGCTGGGTCTCACTGTAGAACGCAGAAAAAATAACGACACCGGAAAAGAAATTCTGATTGCCAGATATGGACAGGATCCTGCCATAGGCTTTCTCGGCCACACGGACACGGTGGACATCACCGACGGCTGGACAACCGATCCGTTCACATTAACGGAGAAAGACGGTATTTTATACGGCCTGGGTGCCTGCGATATGAAAGGCGGCATTGCTGCTTTCATGGCTGCCATTGCCGCAACTGACCTGTCTGCTCTTGAGAAAGGACTGGCAGTTTACTGTACCTATGATGAAGAAATTCTCTTTCAGGGGATCAAGGATCTCGTAGATACAGAACCTGCATTTCCGCCCCATGTTCTGGTGGCAGAACCGACCGATCTGATTCCGATGACCGGCTCGAAGGGACTGCTGGAATATATCTTCACCTTTACGGGTATCACGACCCATTCCAGCACACCGATTGATGGCAAGAGTTCCAATAAGAATGCGGTTCGTTTTCTCAACCGGATGATGGATTTCGAAGAGGAACTGAGAAAGACCCCAAGCTCGTTTTTCGGTGTTCCGTACCCGACCATGAATATCGGCATCATAGAAGGCGGAACGTCCATCAACAAAGTGCCGGATAAAACAACCGTTTATCTTGACTTCCGCATCTGTGATTCTCCGCGGGAATATCCTCTCATAAGGAAAGTCGTGGATCAGGCACTGGAAGGTCTGGACGGTACATATGTAATCATCAATGATATCCCGTCTTTCCGAAATGACAGCAGTCTGGTCCGTGAATATGAAGCACTGACCGGTAAGGACGGGCAGCCTTTCTTTGGCATTACAGAGGCATCTTTCTTTGAAGGTGACCGGATCATCCTTGGTCCCGGCCCGATGACAGCCCATCAGGCCAACGAACATATCTGCGAAGCAGATCTGGAGCGGACCACTGAAGTATATAAAGCGATGATAAAAAAACTCTGCGGCGGGCAGGCACTCTGATCTGCCCCACTTCATTCACCAGTTCTATGATTTCAAATACATCTAAAGTTATTTCAGAGCTGTTTTCTGATGATGGGTTGTGTTGCCCTTGACGCTTTACTAAGTTAAATTGTAAAAGTAATCAAAAAACAGCAGAACAGGAGGTTTATCATGAGTAATGGACCGAAACTGGATGAGAAGAAGAAATTTCATCTTCCTCATATCTTCATTATTCTATTCTTTATCGTATTGTTGTGTGCAATTCTGACCTGGATCATTCCTGCCGGTGAATTTGACCGGATTGAAAACGAATCCGGCCGTATGGTTGTAGTACCGGGAACCTGGCATGAAGTCGATGCATCCCCTGTCGGACCGTTCACATTCTTCCAGGCCTTCTTCAACGGTATGGTCAATGCGGGCGAGATCGTGTTCTTCGTATTTATCGCTTTCGCATCCGTATCCTTCATCATTAAGAGCGGTGCATTTGATGGTCTGGTGGTTGTCCTCATGAAAATATTTAAGGGCAAAAGCAGCGTCATCATTATCCCTATTTTTATGGCATTATTCGGACTTGGTTCTTCTACCGTGGGTATGTTTGAAGAATGGGTTCCATTTATTCCAATCTTCGCCGCAATCTTTATCGGTATCGGCTATGATGCTGTGGTAGGTCTGGCGGTTGTGGCTCTGGGTGCCGGCATGGGATACTCCGGTGCGGTGATGAATCCGTTTACGGTAGGTGTTGCTCAGGGTATCGCAGAAGTGGACTATATGTCCGGTGCAGGTTTCCGTATCCTCTGCCACATTGTAATGATCATCGTCGGTGCCGGACTGACCATGCGTTATGCGCTGAAGGTCAAGGCTGACCCGACCAAGAGTCTGGTTTATGGTGACGATTTCAGTGCCCTGGCTACCGGAAATGTGGACGGTCAGGAGAAGGAATTCGGCCTGAAGCAGAAGCTGGTACTGATTGATCTGCTGGCAGCCATCGTTGTCATTGTGGTGGGTGTCAAGGTAAAAGGCTGGTACTTCGCAGAGATTTCTGCCGTTCTTCTGATCATGGGTATCATCGCAGCAATCATCATGCGGGAAAGCCTGGACGAAATCGGTAATTCCTTCGCCAAGGGCTTCCAGGAAGCATGTACCTCGGCCATGATGATCGGTATCGCTCGTGCAACACTGATCGTGCTGCAGGCAGGTAATATCATTGACTCCGTCGTATACGGATTATCTCTGCCGCTGTCTCATCTGCCGAGCTGGCTCTCCGGCATCGCCATGCTGATTATGCAGACCGTTCTGAACTTCTTCATTCCATCCGGTTCAGGTCAGGCTGCAGTTTCCATGCCGATTATGGCACCAATGGCAGACCTGCTGGGACTCACCCGCGATACTGCAGTACTTGCATACCAGTTCGGTGACGGCTTATCCAACATCGTTTGGCCGACCGCTTTCGCAGCCATCATGGCTGGCCTTGCAGGCGTGAAGCTGGAAAAATGGTGGAAGTTCATATTCCCTGTTTTCTTCGCATTGATCGGTGTACAGGCAATCATGATGGTCATCGCCGTTATGACTGGCTTTGGTGCATAACAGAAACTGAATCATGGACTGGAAAAAAGAGTTTTAAAAAACGCTTTCACGTTTCCGGGGTGAAATCCCCGGAGGGTGAAAGCGTTTCTTTTTCAGGCTATTTAAACTATTCCTCAAACAGCGGTGTGGAGAAATACCGCTCTGCGGTATCCGGCAGGACGGTAACCACCGTCTTCCCTTTTCCCAGCTTCCTGGCCAGCGCCAGTGCTGCCGCCACATTGGTACCGCTGGAAATTCCGCACATGAGACCTTCTTTTGAAGCCAGGTCTTTCGCCGTCTGCAGTGCTACCTCATCGGTTACGATGAATATTTCATCATAAATCTTCTGATTCAGCACGCCCGGGATCACCCCGTCACCGATGCCCATCTGGAGATGAGTTCCCACGCTGCCGCCGGACAGGATTGCCGCGTTTTCCGGTTCCACCGCCCAGATTTCAATCTGCGGGTTCAGTGCTTTCAGCGTCTCACCGATGCCGGTGATAGTTCCGCCCGTACCGATGCCGGAACAAAATCCATCGATCGGCCCTGCCACCTGCTCCAGGATCTCCAGACCCGTATGGTGTCTGTGAACCATCGGATTGGCTTTGTTTTCAAACTGCTGCGGCACGAATACCTTCGGATCATATTCTGCCATCTGTGCAGCGCGGTTTACGCATTCTTCGATACAATCACCGATGTTGCCGGCATCATGAACCAGGATCACTTCCGCCCCGTAATGCTCCACCAGCATTTTTCTTTCATGGCTCACGGAATCCGGCATGATGATCACCGTCTTATATCCCTTCACGGCACCCACCAGCGCCAGGCCAATGCCCTGATTCCCGCTGGTCGGCTCCACAATGATGGAATCCGGCTGCAAAATCCCGTCCTTCTCTGCCTGACAGATCATGTTGTAGGCAGTTCTTGTCTTGATGGAACCTCCCACGTTGAGCCCTTCGAATTTCACCAGCACCCGGGCGTCTTCCGGGCCTGTCATACGGTTCAGCTGAACGATCGGTGTATGGCCGATGGCATCTAATATATTCTGATAAATCATTTCTCTACTCCTTGCTCGCTTTTATTTATGTATTCGCAAAACTCGCTCACCGTACAGTGTTCGCAGTCCGGCTTTCTGGCGTCGCAGCACTGTCTTCCGTGGAAAATCAGGCTGTGATGGGTTCTGGACCATCGTTCCTGAGGGATTCGGTCCATCAGGGCAAGTTCTGTTTTCAGTACGTCCTTTTCATGCACCAGGCCAATCCGGTTGGCCACCCGGAACACATGGGTATCCACGGCGATCCGCTGCTGTCCAAAGCCCACAGAAAGCACCACATTGGCGGTCTTTCTTCCCACACCGGGCAGTGAAACCAGTGCATCATAGTCCTCCGGAACCTGACCGTCGTATTCCGCTGTCAGCACCTTGGCCATGCCGATGATATTTTTTGCTTTGGTCCGGTACATGCCGATCCGTTTCAGACACGCCTCGACCTCCGTAACGTCCGCCGCAGCCAGAGATGCCGGGTCGGGATATTTTGCGAAGAGGGCCGGCGTCACCTGATTGACGCTTTTATCCGTGGTCTGTGCCGACAGGGCCACTGCCACAATCAGCTGAAACACATTTTCGTGATGCAGCGCACATTCCGCATCCGGATACTGCATTTCGAGCCGGTCCAGTATTTCATTGATCTCTTCCTGTTTTACCATGTTTTCCTCCTGAAGCATGAAATGCCGAATAATATATACCACAAAATCTGTACCTTGACGCTTTTTTTTCGCCATGTTACAATAAAAATATTAATTGTATACAATTTACTGTTGAGGTGTAGAAATGATCAATCTGGATTCCATCATCGATCCGTCCATCGTTCAGAAAACCACGGCGGAAAAAATAGAAGAAGAACTGAAAACGGAGATTTTGACGGGAAAGCTCCGGCCGGGACAGCGTATTGTCGAGCAGAAACTCTGTGACCGGTACGGAATCAGCAGAACGCCGATACGGGAGATTTTGCGCCATGTGGAGGCAGAAGGCCTGATCGAGACCATTCCCAACCGGGGTGCCGTCGTGAAGGGCTTTACGACCCGTGAGATCGATGACTTTTTCCTGCTGAAGGCACCGCTGGAGGTGCAGTGTGTGCGATGGGCCATCGACCGGATCACACCGGAAGAAATGGATATGCTGGAACAGATTTTTGAATTCATGGAGTTTTACACCATGAGCGGTGATCTGGAAAAAATGATTCGGATCAACCACGGCTTTGATACGGCCCTGTACCAGGCATGCCATAACCGGGAACTGGAAGCGACCTTATCCCGCTACAATTTTTATCTGCATCATGCAAATGCGAGGGTTCGTTACCCTGCCAACTATCTTCCTGTAGTACTGGAAGAGCACCGAGCCATCTTTCAGGCCTTTCGCAGCCGGGATCCCGAAGCCGGTGCGGAAGCGACGGAAATTCACATGCTGCGGACCATGATTCGACGGGTATAGGTTTCATTCTGAATTTCAACCAGGCAAACCCATATGTTCCACCAGGGTCTTCAACCCCATCAGAATCAGAATCAGACCGCCGGCAATGCCGGCTTTGGTTTTTTGACGGCCGCCGCATCGGTGTCCCAGGATTACCCCGGTGCACGAAAGGATGAAAGTGATCATTCCAATGAGACTGACAGCAGGCAGAATACGGACCTGCAGAAATGCAAAGGAGATACCCGCTGCCAACGCGTCGATACTGGTGGCGAGAGCAAGCGAAAGGATCTCCCGCAGCCGCAGTGGACGGAAACAGGGATCCGCAGCACTTTCACAGATACTTCTGTTATCGCTGTCTCCCACTGCCTCCCAAATCATCTTGCTGCCGATAAAGGTCAGCAGCAGGAATGCAGCCCAGTGATCCACGGCTTTGACCGATTCCTCGAACTGTCGTCCAAGAAAAAATCCCGCGGCCGGCATCATGGCCTGGAATGTACCGAAGGCAATTCCGATTTGCAGTATCACTTTTCCGGTCAACTTTTTTACCGCCAGTCCCCGGCAAATGGCTGCAGCGAATGCATCCATGGACAGTCCCAGTCCCACCAGCACGATTTCAAAAAGCCCCATTTTCTTCCCCCCTTTCTGCTCTTAAAAGCAGTATATGCGAGGGTGCTGCATTTCAAACCACGAAAAAACCGTGCCGCCAGATGTGACAGCACGGTATTATTATTGTTTCTGATCCTGCAGTTTTCTATTGTTCCTGCAGCATGTCCTGCGGACGGAAGGTCAGGTGTTTCTCCGCTCCTTCTCCTTCGGTTTCGATGATGACTCTGCCGCCATCCATCAGTTCGCCGCGGATGATCATGGACGCGATCTCTGTTTCCACGTATTTCTGCAGATACCGTTTCACCGGACGTGCACCATACTGCGGATCGTAGGCTTCTCCGGCGATGAATGTCTTCGCATCCTCGGTCAGCACCAGACCCATGTTCCGGTCTGCCAGCCGTTTTTCCAAAGAAGCAAGGGACAACTCGATAATCCGGCTTACCTGCTGCAGCGTCAGTGCACTGAAAACGATGATATCATCGATTCGATTGAGGAATTCCGGACGGAAGTAGTTCTTCAGTTCTCCCGTCACCTGTTCCTTCACATCCTCCGGAATGGTTCCGTCTTCGGTCATGTGATCGATCAGATAGCTGCTTCCAATGTTGGATGTCATGATCACGATGGTGTTCTTGAAGTCCACCGTTCTGCCCTGGTTGTCGGTCAGACGGCCGTCATCCAGCAGCTGCAGCAGAATATTGAACACATCCGGATGCGCCTTTTCGATCTCATCGAACAGGATGACACTGTACGGTTTCCGGCGGACGGCTTCGGTCAGCTGACCGCCTTCATCATATCCCACATATCCTGGAGGCGCTCCCACCAGTCTGGAGACGGAGTGCTTCTCCATATATTCGGACATATCGATACGAATGATATTTTTTTCGGTATCAAACAGAGCTTCCGACAGTGCCTTGGCAAGCTCCGTCTTGCCCACACCGGTCGGCCCCAGGAAGATAAAGGAACCGATCGGACGGTTTTCATCCTTCAAACCGGCACGGGCTCTGAGAATCGCCTCCGAAACTGCGGTGACACCTTCATCCTGGCCGATGACTCTCTGATGGAGAATCTCCGGCAGGCGCAGCAGTTTGTCACGCTCTGTTTCCACCAGCTTGGCCACAGGAATTCCTGTCCAGCCGGATACCACTTCTGCGATTTCCTCTTCGCTGACTTCCTCTTTCAGCAGGCGTTCGCCGGTACCTGCACCGCCCTGACCGGCTTCACTGCTGCCAGAAGCCTTTGCCTTCTCCTCTTCCAGCTTCTTTTCCAGTTCCGGAAGGGTTCCGTATTTCAGCTGGGCCAGCTTTTCCAGATCGTATTTCCGTTCTGCTTCTTCCATCTGATGTTTGACTTCCTCGATCTGCTGCTTGGTAGCCTTGACCTCGGCGATACCCTTCTTTTCATTTTCCCACTGGGCACGCATGGAAGCATTTTCTTCCTTCAGTGCAGCCAGTTCCTTCTCCAGCGCTTCCAGACGAACGGCTGATGCCTTGTCGGTTTCCTTACCCAAAGCCTGCTTTTCGATTTCCAGCTGCATGATTTTCCGGCTGATCTCATCCAGTTCCGCCGGCATGCTGTCAATTTCCGTACGGATCCTTGCTGCCGCTTCATCCATCAGGTCGATGGCTTTATCCGGCAGGAACCGGTCGGTAATGTAACGATCCGACAGGGTCGCACAGGCGATCAGCGCACCATCGGTGATTCTGACTCCGTGATGGATTTCAAACCGTTCCTTCAGACCACGGAGAATGGAAACCGTATCCTCCACCGTCGGCTGATCCACCAGAACCTTCTGGAACCGCCGTTCCAGTGCCGCATCCTTTTCGATATATTTCCGGTATTCATCCAGTGTGGTGGCACCGATGCAGTGCAGTTCGCCTCTGGCCAGCTTCGGCTTCAGCAGGTTGCCTGCATCCATGGAACCTTCCGTACGTCCGGCACCGACGATATTATGGATCTCATCGATGAACAGAATGATCCGGCCCTCGGATTTTTCCACTTCATTGAGCACCGCTTTCAGACGCTCCTCAAACTCGCCCCGGAACTTGGCGCCGGCAATCAGGGCACCCATATCCAGTGCGAAAATGGTCTTGTCTTTCAGTCCTTCCGGCACATCGCCGTTTAGAATTCTCTGTGCCAGTCCTTCCACCACGGCTGTTTTACCAACCCCCGGCTCACCGATGAGCACCGGATTGTTCTTGGTTCTTCTGCTCAAAATCTGGATGGCGTGACGGATCTCTGCGTCACGGCCAATGACCGGGTCCAGCTTTCCTTCTCTGGCCATTTCCACCAGATCCCGGCCATACTTGTTCAGTGCATCATAGTTATCTTCCGGATTCTGGCTGGTGACACGCTGGTTGCCTCTGACCTTGGACAGAGCTTCCAGGAATGCGTTGGACGTGATCCTGTATTTGGAAAAAATCTTTGCGCTGGGCGTTCCCCTCTCGTCCAGCAGTGCCAGATACAGATGTTCCACGCTGACATATTCATCCTTAAACTGTTCTGCCTTCTTCTCCGCATTCAGCAGCAGCTGATTCAGGCGGCGGGACGCATACATGTTGTCTGCAGATCCGGATACCTTCGGAAGTTTTTCCAGTTCCTCCTCCAGATCACCTACCATGGCAGATACATTCACATTCATGTAGGTCAGCAGTTTGCCGATGAGCCCGTCCTGCTGCTGCAGCAGCGCCATATGCAGATGTTCACATTCCAGAACCTGATGTCCCTCGGAGATGGCGATATTCTGGCTGTCCATGATCGCCTGCTGTGCATTCTGTGTGTATTTTTCTATATTCATAAAATCACCCCTTCTCTGATTCCATGTTTACTTTTTCCTTACATGGACTATCATATACCTTCCGATTCAAAAAGTAAAGGGGATTTTAGCACTCTTTTCATTAGAGTGCTGATAATTTATCATCCCGACACATTTTTCACAGAAATGACAAAAAACGCCGGACATCTGCATGACGCGAAACATCCGGCGTTCCAATATGGTGGTCTGTAACGGGCTCGAACCGCTGACATTCTGGTTGTGACCCAGACGCTCTCCCAGCTGAGCTAACAGACCATATGGAATTCGTTCATGTTTTGTGAACAAAGAATAGTATAGACCCCCCTGACGAAAAAATCAAGGGGGTTTTAAAAAATTATTTCACTTTCAGCCCCTTCAGATACGCCTTCTGTTCCGGCGTAATCCGGTAGCTTTCCACCGCCTTCTGTATCGCCTTATTATGAGTCCAGGTATCCAGCCGACGTGTTTCGATATACGGCAGGACTGCATCGTACTGCTTGGCCAGGGCCGTGGCGAAATACCAGGCAGATGCCATGTTCACATAATACGCTTCCGAACGGACTGCCGCCACCATATCCGCATATCTGGTTTCAAAGGCATCATCCAGATAGAAATCCATCAGCATCCGGATTCCGAAACGGATGGTGTAGGTGTGATCTGATGCCAGCCACCTTTCGATATACGGCAGCAGTTCCTCCAGGTGCTTCGAAAAAACCTTCGGACGGATCAGGTCACAGGTAGCCCAGTTATCCACATAAGGAAGAAACGTTTCGATCTCCCCGACACACTGTTGGAAATCTTTTCTCCCGGCGATGAGAACACCGTGGACATTGTTTTCGTCGTAGAATGTATGGGGCAGACTGCACAGAAATTCTTCTGCCAGCTCCGGCTGCTGTTTCATGATGTCGGATGCCAGCCTCCGAAGCTGCGGCGTCCGCACACCGATGACCACGTCCGGATCCACGCCGGGCATGAGCCCGCAGTGAAATTTCTTATAGTCTTCGTCTTTCAGATCCATCAGCCGCTTCCGGATCTCTGTTTCTCCATGATTCACAGCATCACCCCTCTCAGCAATCAGTTCGTCATTCATTCAAACATTCATTCAGGCATTCCTTAAAACAGCAGCAGATTGTAGAAGAATCCGCTTACGGGACCGATGATCTTATCCGTCACATTGAAAATGATCAGGAGCATCAGAATTGGAAAACCGTTCTGATACAGTTTCCAGTACCAGTCGTACTTCTGCAGATCAAAGATCTGGGTCAGAATGCCAAATCCATCCAGCGGCGGTACCGGCAGCAGATTGAAGACCATAAGAACGATATTGATTCCGAAGACATAAACAAGAATATCCAGCAGTACACCGCCGATTCCTGCATAGAAGCTGTCTGTCATGTTGTACAGCAATCCCTTGATAAGGAAGGACGCAATCAGTGCCAGCAGAAAGTTTGTGGTTACGCCGGCGATGGATACCAGAAACTCATCCCTTCTTCTATGCTTGTAATAGTTCGGGTTGATCTGCACCGGCTCGCCCCAGCCGAATCCGGCGATAAGCAGTGCCACGAAGCCCACCGGATCGATGTGATGCACCGGATTCAGCGAAAGCCTTCCCTGGATCTTCGGTGTCGGATCTCCCAGCCAGTAGGATACATAACCGTGGGCCGCTTCATGGAACGTAAGTGCTATAATGATGCCAGGCAAGCTGACCAGTGTGTCATAAATCCAGTCCGACAGGCTTTCTCCGGAGTTCAGCAGCCGGTTCACCACCAGAACCACCAGAATGATCAGAATCGCCGGGTTTACATTTCGAAACATTTTTTTCATAATCCTATTGTTACCCCTCTTCGTTTTTTCAGTAATGTTATGATATTTTATCACATTTCTGCCGGATTTGAAATATATATAAGGTAAAAGACTTCTGACAATTTGTCCGATCTGACAGATTGTCTCGATAGAAAGGTGGTTTTTTATGGATACATCCCTGGTTTGTATTGATGTTTACACTGTTGCAGAAGGTGATACCCTGTATGCCATTGCAGATCGGTATGATCTTCCTGTCAGTCTGCTGATGAAAGTCAACTGCATCGATAACCCATACAATTTGCAGATCGGCACGCGGCTATGCATTCCCGGTACCGAAGATCAGCTTCCGAAACCGCCGGGCTCCTGCACCAAAACCCACACGGTCAGCCCGGGAGATACACTTTACTTAATTGCGAAAATGCATGGAATTAAACTGGATGCACTGATGCGTGCAAACCCTTCCATGGATCCTTACAATCTGCTGGTAGGTACCGAACTCTGCATTCCTGACTAAGGGAACCACAAAACCGGAAATGTGTGAACAGGACTGCCCCTGCGCAGTCCTGTTTCCTATGTTTCGGCAAAATCCATTCCTTTCGGTTATTTTTCGTGCCTTCTGCGGTTTTTCATTGACGGAGCCTGCGGAAAAGGATAAAATATTGAAATGTAGTAAATCATCAGGAGGTAAAACAAATGCCGCAGTTATCAACCAGAACCAACAGCTTCACCGATTCCGTCATCCGAAGAATGACAAGAATCGCGTTAAAATATGACTCCGTCAATCTCTCCCAGGGATTCCCCGACTTTCAGCCGCCGCAGGCCCTCCTGGACCGTCTGGCAGAGGTCACCAAAGAAGATTTCAATCAGTATGCCATCACATGGGGCTCTCAGAATTTCCGGGAAGCACTGGCAGAAAAGCAGTCCCGTTTCATGGGCCGTCCCATCGATCCCAACGGGGAAATTGTCGTCACCTGCGGCAGTACGGAAGCCATGATGGCCGCCATGATGACCGCAACCAATCCGGGTGACAAGGTGATCATATTCTCACCGTTCTATGAGAACTATGGTGCCGACACCATCCTGTCCGGTGCAGAGCCGATTTACGTTCCCCTTTATCCACCGGAATTCAATTTCCGGGTGGACGAGCTGGAAGCTGCATTCCAGCAGCGTCCGAAGGCCTTGATCCTCTGTAATCCTTCCAATCCGTGCGGAAAGGTCTTCACCCGGGACGAGCTGATGATCATCGCTGATCTGGCAGAAAAATATGACACTTTCGTCATCACCGATGAGGTATATGAGCATATCGTGTATGAACCTTATGAACACGTGTATTTTGCGTCTCTTCCCGGCATGTGGGAACGGACCATTTCCTGCAGTTCCCTTTCCAAGACCTATTCTATCACAGGATGGAGGCTTGGGTACATTATTGCGCCTCCCCACATCATAGAGGCCGCCAAGAAAGTCCACGACTTTCTCACCGTAGGTGCTGCAGCGCCGCTGCAGGAGGCGGCCGTGGTGGGTCTGCGGTTTGGTGACGAATACTATAAGGATCTGCGGGAAAAATACACCCACAAGCGGGAGCTGTTTCTCCGCGGCCTGGATGATCTGAAAATCGTCCATACCAATCCACAGGGTGCATATTATGTCCTTCTGGATGTATCCGAATTTGGCTATAACAGCGATCTGGAGTTCTGTGAAGTCATGACCCGTGATGTGGGTGTGGCTGCTGTGCCTGGCTCCAGCTTCTTCCGTGAGGACGTGAACCATCTGGTACGTCTCCATTTTGCGAAGAAAGACGAGACTCTGAACGAAGCCCTCAACCGTCTGTCGGATCTGCGAAAAAAAATACTGCCGAGATGAAGATGAAACATGAGGTAAGAGCATGAAACGAAAACGTATTTATACCATCATCCAGGTGGGAAACCTGTCGGACATTCCAAGCCGTGCTTACGATTATGCATTGATGGCTGCTGTACTGATCAATATTTTCATAGCCATTTTTGATACCTTTCCGGAATCCCTTCCGTATAAAAGTATCATGCACATGGCAGAAGCACTGACGGTGCTGTACTTTACGGTGGACTATGTGCTCCGGATCTGGACCGCGGATCTGTATTACGAAAGCCTCGGCATCCGCCTTTCCACATCAAAGGCGCGGCTCCGCTTCATTTTTTCCTGGGTAGGACTGGTGGATTTTCTGTCCTGCATCCCGTTTTTCCTTCCCATGGGCGGCAGCGTGCTCCGGCTCTTCCGTATTGTACGGATTCTCCGGGTGTTCCGGATTCACCACTATGCCGACCCGCTCCATGTCATCGGCGATGTCATCAATAAGAAAAAAGGCCAGCTCCTGTCTTCTTCTTTCATTGTGCTGATCCTTATGATCGCTGCTTCGCTGTTGATGTACAGTCTGGAGCACGAAGCCCAGCCGGAAGCCTTTGCCAACGCATTTTCCGGTTTCTGGTGGGCTGCCAATACCCTGCTCACCGTCGGATACGGCGATGTGGTTCCGGTGACCCTGGCAGGTAAAATCTGCGGAACAGTCCTTACCTTTCTCGGCGTCGGCATGGTGGCCATTCCGACCGGTATTTTATCTGCCGGCTTCATGGAACAGGTTTCCACCCTCCGGCAAGAACCGCAGAGTGCTGCAGTTTTACATGCTGTGGCACCCTCGCAGCCAGCGGAATCCTCACAGCCGGAAGATCCGTTTGAATACTGCCCATACTGCGGCCACAGGCTGCCAAAGTAAAAAAAACAGTGTAACGAATTATATTGTTGCATTAGTCTCAACTAACCTTTATGCACAGAGCGGTCGGTTTGCACGGGGTGTACAGAATGTGCGGGGTGTACGAGATGCCGGGCGCACGATAAAAAAAAGAACCGTCTCCCAGAGGCGGTTCAGTTTTTAGAATTATTTACAATTGTGAAGCCTGGTGACCTTACGGTCCGTGAACATTGTCTTGGTTTCCAGAGATTTTTTCTCCAGAGAGACATCGAAATCAAATTCCTCAATCTCAACTCCAATATTACGTAAACATTGTACCACAATTTTCTTCGTTAGCCAAGGGTTTAATACAAAAATTGGACCCAAAGTATTGGTAAAAATCGAATTATTTTTCAAAGAACCTTCTTTTCGGTCCTCGCCGCTGTTTCCGAACCCATATTTCAGCGTTCCAAACGGCGTTTCCCGGCTTTCCACATCCATCATCTGAATCTGTGACCCGAAAATTTCTATAGTTTCCCCTTCCTCACAGCCATAACCGGTTTCGAAATACAGATCATCTCCGTAAACCAGCTTCCGTTCCTGAAAATCGCAGTCAATCAGTCCCAGGCCGGAGATTTCCGTTCCGTCTTCCCGAATCGTATGTCCACCGAAGAGGCACTGGCTTGTCCCTGTCACCAGCAGAACCCTGCCTTCCGCAATAAAGTCTGCCAGTTTCTCTCTGTATGGCTGCAGCCACGCAAGCAGAACCGGAAAGGATGCAATTTCTCCCGGCGGGCAGAAAATAAAATCATAATTCATCGGATCAAAGCCTTCTGTATCAAGGTCGATCCTGTCCACTTCCACTTCTGCGCCCGCAAATCCTGCGATCCTCTGAAATGCCAGAATATTTCCACGCTCACCGTGGAGATAGAGAATATCCGGGAAAAGCCATGCTGCTTTCAGTTTCGTTTTTTCCATTTTACGCTTCCCCCTTTTTATCCTTTTCTGCTGTATCCGTCTTTCCTGTCTCCGCATCCTGCAGATGGAGTTTTTTCTGCATGTGCTCATAGGTGTGGAGCCAGGTGATCATGTAGATATTATCTGTCTCCGCTTTCTCAATTTCCGCGAAAATGGTGTCCACATCCTCCGTGTCCGCGATGGAAATCAGGGATGGATCCACACCTTCGTAGATCAGACGGTTGGCCGTGTCATAGCAGACCCGTTCCGAGAAACAGAAGTATTTTTCCACATCTCCTGCCGCGAGCTCCGAAAAATCGCAGTCAAAGGCATAGAACGTGTTTGTATAATGCGGAATCATATCCACCAACGGGCAGAGTCCAAGACAAACCATCTTCCGTTCCTGATCCCCTGCCATAATGTTGATGCAGGTCTGAAGTGTTTCCGGATTTTCCTGCTTGATCCGCATATATTTGATGGTCTTATCCTTGTATTTCAGAATTTCGAACCGTCCTCCCACATTCCGGAAGGATGCAAATGCTTTCGCCGCCTCAGCAGGCTCGATCCCTGCCATTTCCTTTGCCACCGCAACAGCTGCTGCATAGTTGTACAGCATATACGGAATGTTGTACGGCATCGGGAAGCTGACGTTCTCCATGGTGAAGGATCTCTTCTCAAAATCCACATTCTGCACGATATAATCCGCCTGCAGACTGCTCTGGTTGCCGCAGTGTGTGCAGTGGAACGGTCCTACACCATCATTATTGTAATATTCGAAAGCAATGCTGTGGTGGCAGACAGGACACGCCATGGTCGGAAAGCCTTCTTTTTTCCGGAAGGAATCGGAATGCTTCTCCACACCGTAAGTGATGACTCGGGTATGGTTCATGCTGAAGGACTTGGCACGGGGCTCCTCATTGTTCAGGAACAGACGGATATCCTTTTTCAGCACCGGAGCAACCCTGCGGTAGATGAAGTCCGGGTCGCCGTTTCTCTGCACCTGATCCTTCTGCAGATTGGTAACCAGAATGCTGGCTGCCGGCAGCTGACTGTGAATGATGGGCATGAAACGTTCATCCGTTTCAAAAATGTAATAGTCCGCTTTTACCGTTCCCGTGAGACTGGAAGCTTTCAGAAGTGCAGTCGCCACACCGGCAAGGAGGTTGGCGCCTTCCAGGTTGGAAACAACCTTTTTTCCGTTTGCCCGCAGAATATGGTTAATCAGATTGTTTGAGGTGGATTTTCCGTTGGTACCGGTGATAAACAGAACCTTCTCCGGATCAATTCCTTTAAAGTGAGCAACCATATTGGGATCGATGCGAAGTGCCTTCTCCCCCGAAAAATTGGAGCCCCTGGTTTTATCGATGATATTGATCAGAAAGTTCAGGAATTTTCCGAACCATAATGCAAGTAAGAATCTCATATTGCCTCCCTTGATATGTTTTTTCAAACGATACCATACATTTTATCATACTTTTCCCTTCAATGCCATAAAAATTCCAAGTATACAGAGGCCGGAGAACAGAAAAAACGCCAGGTGCATAATCTGCAGCAGAACAGACGGCTCTGCCTGCGCTAAGCTGCCCTGACCAAGAAAAAGACTGGTCAGCATGGTGACCACCGCCATAGATGCCGTGTGACCGGCAGACC
>JBJFHL010000071.1:0-34056 GCA_051893555.1 Anaerovoracaceae bacterium | reverse complement strand
TTAAAAATACATTGGAGCTGTCAACAAAAAACTCCACAACAACTTGACACGACCATAGGGTGCGGGTACATTGACTTTTCGGAACAGAACATGTATAATTTTTCTGTTGGAAAGAGTATCCATTCATTGCAGGAGGATATAGAAATGCTTGATTTACTGATTATAAACGGAACCTGTCCGGATTACGAGGCAGGAAACATGGTGAAAAGGAACGTGGGAATCCAGGGCGGCAAGATCGTCTGGCTGTCCGAACCGCTGGACGAAGGCACCTCACTGCCGGAAGCTGCAGAAATCATCGATGCGGCAGGAAAGGTGGTATCCCCGGGATTCATTGATATCCATATGCACGAAGAGAATTTTGCCCGGGAAGGAAAGGACTACGTGATTTCCGAGATGATGCTGGACATGGGTGTCACCACAGCGGTGGGCGGAAACTGCGGCACGCAGTACCAGACCCTGGCGGAATTCAAAGAGATTCTGAAGGAACACGGCGGCAGCCCGGTGAACTACATCATGCTGGCCGGCTATAACTGGTACCGGACCCAGCAGGGACTGGGACACTATGACAAAGCCAGTCAGGCCCAGATGGAACAGATTCAGAAAGAAATGAAAAAGGAACTGGCAGAGGGTGCCTGGGGTATCTCCTTCGGTATTGAATATGACCCGGGCATTACCTATGAGGAAATGCTGTTTGCCGTGAAGGCTTCCGAGGATCCCAATCATCTGGTGGCTGCCCATTACAGAGAGGACTGCCTCGAAAACATCGATTCCATCGAGGAAATGGTGAAATTCTCCGAAGAGATCCCGCAGAAATTCCAGATTTCCCACCTGAGCAGCTGCTCGGCTATGGGCTTCATGAAGGAATCCCTGGACTGCATCAATGCGGCCATGGAAAAGAATCCGAAGCTGAACTACGATACTTATCCGTATAATGCCTTCTCCACGGAAATCGGATCTGCCGTCTTCGAGGATGGCTGCCTGGAAGGCTGGGGCAAGGATTACGACAGCATTCTGCTGACCGATGAACCATATAAAAACGTATACTGCACCGAGGAAATCTTCCACAAAGCCCGGGCAGAGTATCCGAAGATGCTGGCGGTTGCATTCGTCATGAATGAAGAGAAAATCGGTCAGGCCATTGCCAATCCAAACGGCATGATAGGCAGCGACGCCATCATCAATCACGGCGGCGGCCATCCGAGAGCAGCGGGCACGTTCCCGCGGGTTCTGGGCAAGTATGTCCGGGAAGAGAAGCTTCTGCCGCTGGTAGACGCCCTCCGGAAGATGACCCTGGAACCGGCAAAACGTTTAGGTCTGGACGCCAAGGGACGTCTGGAGGAAGGTGCAGATGCCGACATTACGATTTTTGACCCGGAAACCATCATCGACAAAGCGGACTGGTCCCATCTGGAAGCACCAGAAGGCATCGAATATGTGCTGATCGGCGGACAGAAAGCCATCGAAAAGGGCAAGAAGGTCAATGACCGTCTCGGCCGGTTTATTTCCTATCTTTAAGTTCTCTGTGAGTAAAACTGCAAATCAGAAAGAAAGGGGCTGTCAAGTGACAACCCCTTACTTTTTTCGGTTTCTTTTCTTCTAGATACCTTACACTCGAAACGTCTTAGATTCCGATCAGTACGCCGACTACCATGAAGATGCACTGCAGACAGAACATCATAGCGAACAGCTTGGTGATGAACTTGTACCACTGATCCAGAGAAATGCTCATGAATCCGCAGATGGTAGCTACGCCGGTAGGCCAGAACATGTTGGAGAAACCATCACCGAACTGGAAGGCCATAACAGCCATCTGACGGGAGATACCAACCACGTCTGCCAGAGGAGCCATGATCGGCATGGTCACTACAGCCTGGCCGGAGCCGGATGGAATGAAGAAGTTGATCAGGTTCTGTACGATCAGCATGCCGATGCCGGTGAGAGCTGTAGGCAGGCTGGATACCAGGTTGGACAGGAAGTATACGATGGTGTCGATGATGCCGCCGGCAGCCATGACCACGGAGATACCTCTTGCCATACCTACGATGAGAGCACCGTAGATGGTAGCCTTACTGGATTCGATGAAGAGCTCGCCCAGCTGGTTTGCAGAGTAACCGTTGATCAGACCGGTTACGATGAAGAATACCAGGAACAGGGACGCGATTTCCTGGAACCACCAGCCCTGCTTGATGATACCGAAGATCAGGATCACGATCAGCAGTAAAAAGCCAACCATGGAGATCTTATGACGGGTGGTGAATTCCATGCCCATGACTTCGTCTCTGGACATCAGGTCTTTTTCTTCTTCCTGCGGAATGCCGTACATGATGGACTTGGTCGGGTCCTTCTTGATCTTGGCAGCATAGCGCATGACATAGGTGATGTTCAGTGCCATGAATGCAATGAATGCCACGATACGGAAGATGAGAACCTTCGGCTCTGCCAGAGGAACTTCTGCAACGCCTGCCGCTACACCGATGGTGAACGGATTCAGGGTAGCTGCTGCGAAACCGGTGGCTACGCCGACGAATACGATGGCACCGCCGACGATACGGTCGTAGCCCAGCGTCATGGCGATGACGATAAAGGCCGGTACCAGCGCGTAAACCTCTTCATACATACCGAAGGTGGTGCCGCCCAGTGCGAAGAACAGCATGAAGTAAAGAAAAAAATTAGCGGTTTCTTAACAAAATCGTCACAAAACCGCCATTAATCTGCATATTTTCGTATTCCTACTTGGTCCTCCGGATGATCACCGTATCGGATTCCTTTTTCTTTTTCTGCTGCCACGGAAGCTGCCGGTGCTTATGGTCGTGGACAAGACGCATGGCTCCTGCCAGAAAGATCAGAATGCATCCGATGCCGCCGAGAAAGGGCAGCCGCGTCGGGAGATAGAGGGCTCCGAAAAATGCGCCGAGCCACAGGAACACCTTATAAGCTTTTTCTAACATATATACACCTCCGGCCGACTTGTTATTTGTTTCGTTGAGGAGATTTTAACACGTCCGGACAGAAAAAGCCAGCCGAAAATCGGATTTTGTCGAATCACCGTGAAAGAAGGCGAGAAAAAGTGGAAAAATTTAGTTATTTTTGTGGTAAACTGTTCTTAGCAAAATCTTTGCACCGGGAGGAAGGGAATGGAGAAATACATAGCGGTGGTCAAACGGGGTCAGGTCCTGCGGCTTGCAGTGGATAATATCATATATATCATGAAGATTGGACGGAAGGTGCGGATTGTATCCACAGACGGACAGTGGGAATACTATGAACGGATGGAGAACATTCTGCCCTTTCTGGACAGCCGGTTCTATGTGTGTCTGCGGGTGCTGGCGGTGAATCTGGAGCGGGTGGAACGAATGGAGAACCAGACCATCTACTTTCAGAACGGGGAATTTTACCAGTTGGGCAGGGACAACTATGTACGGGTGCGGCAGCAGTATGCGGCCAGGCTGAAGCATCTTATATAAATAGTGAAAAAACCGTGAAAAAACGGCTGAAATCAAGGAAAAAAGCTTGCATTGGCGGCCTTTTTATAGTATATTAAATTGTGGTGCGTTCAAAGCGCATACAAAAAATTTATTTCACACATCCGCGCACAAGAGGTTGCCGCGATTCCCTGACATAAGGGTGCATGTACGCTTTGCTTTGAAAACAAGGAGCAGGGCGGCAAGCGGTAGTAATAGGACCGGATGGAAGTTTTAAACCAGGAGGATTTAAAAATGGCAGTAATTTCAATGAAACAGTTACTCGAAGCAGGTGTACATTTCGGACACCAGACCAGAAGATGGAACCCTAAGATGGCTCCGTACATCTTCACCGAAAGAAACGGCATCTACATTATCGACTTACAGAAGACCGTAAAGAAGATCGACGAAGCTTACGATTTCATGAAGGAAGTCGGCGCTTCCGGCAAGCCAATCCTGTTCGTTGGTACCAAGAAGCAGGCTCAGCAGGCAATCAAGGACGAAGCAAACAGATGCGGACAGTTCTACGTAAGCGAAAGATGGCTGGGCGGCATGCTGACCAACCACAAGACCATCGCTACCAGAATCAAGAGACTGAACGACATCAAGACCATGGAAGAAGACGGTACATTTGACAAGCTGTCCAAGAAGGAAGTGACCAAGCTGAGAGGCGAAATGGAAAAGCTGGAAAAGTACCTGGGCGGTATCAAGGACATGAAGGGTATGCCTGGCGCACTGTTCATCGTAGACCCGAAGAAGGAAAGAATCGCCGTGAAGGAAGCAAGAATTCTGGGTATTCCTATCGTTGGTATCGTGGACACCAACTGCGATCCGGACGATGTTGACTATGTAATTCCTGCAAACGATGACGCCATCAGAGCCGTAAAGCTGATCGCAGGCAGAATGGCAGATGCGGTTATCGAAGCAAACCAGGGCGAAAGCTTTGACGAAGGTACTGCAGAAGCTGCAGAAGAAACTGCTGCTGCAGAAGCGGAAGCTGAAGCAACCGAAGAATAGTTAGGAGGACGAAAATGGCTGTAACTGCTGCATTAGTAAAAGAATTAAGAGAAATGACCGGCGCCGGCATGATGGACTGCAAGAAGGCTCTCGTTGAGACTGACGGCAACATCGAAGCTGCGGTTGATTTCTTAAGAGAAAAGGGACTGGCGAAGGCTGCAAAGAAGGCCGGAAGAATCGCTGCAGAAGGTCTGGTTAAGATTGCGATCGCGGAGGACGGCAAGACTGCTGCTTTAGTAGAAGTAAACTCCGAAACAGACTTCGTTTCTAAGAATGAAGAGTTCGTTGCCTTCGTAGATGGGCTGGCTAAGCTGGCATTAACTGCGGAATCCAACGATATCGAAGCCTTCAAGGCGATGGCTTTTGACGGTGCTACCGTTCAGGAAGCATTAACTGCGAAGATTGCCAAGATCGGAGAGAACATGTCCATCCGGAGAATCGAAAAGGTATCCGGCGACGTAATCGCTTCCTATGTACATGGCGGCGGAAGAATCGGTGTTCTGGTAGCAGGAAGCGGAGAAGCGACCGATGCTGCAAAGACTGCATTAACAAACGTTGCAATGCAGGTTGCTGCTATGAACCCGCAGTACGTCAGCAGAAACGACATTTCCGCAGATGAACTGACCAAGATCAGAGCCATCACGCTGGAAAGTGCATTAAACGATCCGTTCAGCCTGCCGAAGCCGATCTTAAATTCTCTGATCGAAAAGGCACTGGCAGACGGTTGGAGTGCTGAAGACGTGGCAATCTACGAAGAAAAGAAGAACGACAAGTCCTTCAACTTCAACTATTTACCGAACTTCCTGTCCCAGGAAGCAAAGGCAAAGCTGGCTGAACTGGCTGTTGCTGACAAGGCTGCAATCTCCGAAAACAAGATCTTTACCGGTCTGGTAGAAGGCCGTGTTTCCAAGCAGCTGAAGGAAATCTGCCTCATGGATCAGGTTTATGTCAGAGCAGAAGATGGCAAGCAGACCGTGGCGAAGTATCTGGAATCTGTAGATAAGGCACTCTCCGTTGCAAAGGTGGTTCGTTTCGAAGTAGGCGAAGGCATCGAAAAGAAGGAAGAAGACTTTGCTGCTGAAGTTGCTGCACAGATGGCTGCATCCAAATAAGACATCGGACTGTACAGAACGCGCAGACTGACACAGACTGAAATGAAAAGAAAACCCCTGACGTGTTGAATGACAGTACGCCGGGGGTTTTTTTGACAGGGTTCTGCCGGGTACCGTTCAGAGAGCAAGTCCTGCGATGCAGAAAGAAAGGAAAAAAGATGGAAATATTAAAACAGTTTTCGCTGGAGGGAAAAACCGCGCTGGTTACCGGCGGTGCATACGGAATCGGGTTCGCCATTGCGAAGGCTTACGCCCAGGCCGGTGCAAAGGTGATATTCAACTGCAGGAGCCAGAAGAACATGGACAGCGCCATGGAGGCGTATCATGCGCTGGGGATCGATGCGAAGGGATATCTGTGTGACGTGTCCAATGAGACAGAGGTGCAGAATATGATGAAGGAGATCGAAGCGACGTCAGGCACCGTCGATATTCTTGTGAACAATGCAGGAATCATAAAGCGAATTCCCATGACGGAAATGTCGGCCGAGGAATTTCGCGAAGTCATAGATATCGATCTGACGGCACCATTCATCGTGGCAAAAGCAGTGCTCCCCGGAATGATAAAAAAGGGGCATGGAAAAATTATCAACATCTGTTCCATGATGAGCGAGTTGGGCAGAGAAACCGTGTCTGCGTATGCAGCGGCAAAAGGCGGGCTGAAGATGCTGACGAAAAATATTGCTTCCGAATACGGTGAATATAATATTCAGTGCAACGGAATCGGACCGGGATATATTGCAACGCCGCAGACAGCGCCGCTTCGCCAGGTGCAGGAAGACGGAACGAAACATCCGTTTGATCAGTTTATTCTTTCCAAGACACCTGCGGGACGCTGGGGCGAGCCGGAAGATCTGATGGGACCTGCAGTATTTCTTGCCTCAGACGCCTCGAATTTTGTAAATGGACAGATCCTGTATGTGGACGGTGGAATCCTTGCCTACATCGGGAAACAGCCCCAGGGATGAGAGGGATGAAAAAAGAACCTGTGACTGGTTCTTTTTTTTGTCCGGAAGAAGGTTTAATAGATTCCGTTCAGCAGAGGAACGATGATCACGGTCATCACGCCGGCGATGGCGATGGAAAGACTGCCCATGGCACCGGCTACTTCGCTTTCTTCCATGACAGCAGAGGTGCCGACGGCATGACTGGAGGTTCCGGTGGCAAGGCCCCAGGCGATGTCCGATTTCAACCGCAGCAGCTTTTTCAGGGATGCAGCGAAAATAGCGCCGAGGATCCCGGTGAGGATCACGGCGATCACCGTGCAGCCCACCACACCGCCCATTTCTTCTGCGATTGCAGTAGCGATGGGTGTGGTAACGGACTTCGGTGAAAGGCTGGCATGAATGTGCGCCGGAAGACCGAAGAATTTTCCCATGAGGAAGATGCTGGCGACAGAAGCCAGACTGCCGGTAAAAATGCTGACCAGGATCGCTGCCATATGTCTGCGCAGCACATGAAGCTGACGATACAGCGGAATCGCAAAGCATATGGTGGCCGGTGTCAGGAACCAGGTGATCAGGTTTCCGGACGGCACATAGGCTTCATACGGAATATGGAAAAGCAGCAGAACGCCGATGATGGCCGCAACCGTCAGCAGGATGGGATTCAAAAGGGGAAAGCGGACTTTTTCGGAAAGGCGGCGGAACAGCAGATAGAAGCCCACCGTCAGGAATACGCCGAAAAACGCGTTTTCTGATAAAAATGTAATGAAGCTATTCATGACGTTCCTCCTTTCGGTTACTGGAATCACTCCGAGCGATGATAAAGTCTGCGGTTTTGCCGGTCACTGCGAAGCAGAGGAAAAAGCTGACCAGGGTGATCACCAGGATCGGCAGGGCGTGCTCTGCCAGAAGCTTGTAGCTGTCCATGAGACCGACGGCGTAGGGAATAAACAGCATGGGCATGACGGACAGAAAGAAATCTGCCGTGTGTTCCACCTGCTCCAGTTTGACCAGCCCGCAGGCAAGGGAGATAAACATGAGAAGCATACCCCAGACCGTGGCAGGAATGGGCAGCGGGATCAGCCAGTTGAGAAAACCGCCCAGCACGGACATCAGAAGAATTATGAGAAATTGTTTGATAAACTGCATAGCTTTTTTCCTTTTTCTATGGTATAGTAATACGATAGGCATTTCGTGCGGATCATGGTACGGAAACCGCACATTATTCAAGTATATACCATTGAAATCACAAATTCAAGAAAAAGGAAAGGGAAAACAGAAGAAATGAGAAAAGAAGCAGCAGCGGATCTCTGGAAAATGTTATATGATCTGACCGACGAGCTGAAGGAACTGAAGCCGTGGGAAGATCTGTGGGATGTGGATCTCATCGGTATTCAGGAAAACGGCCGGGAGGAGCCGGTGTTCTGCAGCATCATGGGCAGAAACGGAGATTGCTTTGGCGTCAGCCTGTATGACGGAACCCAGGGACTTGCCAGCTTTCAGAAGGCGGCGCAGGACAGCGTCCAGCCTGTGGATTACATTCTGATGAACCAGCAGGCACTGATCTGCTACTGGGGCGACCGGATCGATGTGCCGGAGGATCAGAAAGCCATGATCAAGCAGCTGGGCAGAAAGTATCGGGGAAAGAACAACTGGCCGTTTTTCCTGTCTTTCCAGCCGCGGTTCGCACCATGGACGCCGGATGAAGAGGAGGTTCGCCTGCTGGTGGAGACCTTCGTCCAGCTCATTGAAGGGGTGAAAGCCTTACGGGAAGAGCGGGTGAAGGTGAATTTCGAAGAGGGAGAATTCTGTTTCCGGTATTTCGATCTGCAGCAGATGAACTGGATGACAGCGCCGGCCCGGCTGCCATATATCGAAGAAACGTACGAGACCATTGAGGTGACGGATGAGGTGCTGATGAAACGGCTGGAAAAACAACCGGAAAACGGCGTAACCCTTCTGCTGGATACGGCATACCTGCATGGCATGCTGATGGATGAAAAGTTCGACCGGCCGGTCAATCCCATGGTTCTGCTGGCGGTGGATCGGGAAAGCGGCATGATTCTCCATGTGGATCTGCTGCCGCCGGAGGAAGAGGAAGGCATGGCAGCAGCGAACTTCCTGGTGAATTATATTGAGGCCGACGGCAGGCCGGAAAAAGTGCTGGCACGAAACCCGTATATTCTGTACGCGCTGGATGAGATCTGCGAAAAACTGCACATTCCTCTCCATGAAGCGCCGCTGCAGGAAATCGACGTGATTATGGAAGGCATGCGGCAGCAGGCCGGAAATCTGTAAGTGTAATGACATATCAGTAAAAAAGTAATAAGGAGAAAGAAAGACTGTGAAGATTAAAGACATTTTAGCGAGAGACAAAGTAACCTTATCCTTTGAGGTGTTCCCGCCGAAACAGGGAATGCCTTTTGACCCCATCGTGGCAGCGGTGGACCGGCTCGGCCAGTCTCGTCCCGATTTCATGAGCGTCACCTACGGTGCAGGCGGCGGTACCGGCCATAATACGGTGAAGATCGCTTCCCATGTGCAGAATGACCTGGGTGTGACGGCCCTGGCCCACCTGAGCTGCGTGTCCTCCACCCGGGAGCAGGTGTCGGAAGCCATCGCCGAGATCAAAGCTGCCGGCATTGAAAACATTCTGGCCCTTCGGGGTGACATCCCCAAAGGAGCAAGTGCAGGTGACTATCCGGTCGGCGAATACTACCGTTATGCCAGCGATCTGGTGCAGGAAATCAAACGGCAGGGCGATTTCTGTATCGGCGCGGCCTGCTATCCGGAAGGACATATTGAGTGTGCCCATAAGGAGGATGACATCGCCAATTTGAAGATCAAAGTGGACAGCGGTGTGGACTTTCTGACCACCCAGATGTTCTTTGACAACAACGTATTATACAACTTCTTATATCGCATCCGGGAGAGAGGTATTACGGTTCCGGTCATCGCCGGCATCATGCCGATCACCAATGCCAAACAGATTGCCCACGTGACCGAACTGTCCGGCACCTATGTGCCGACCCGGTTCAAAGCCATCGTTGACAAATTCGGCGATAATCCGGCGGCCATGAAGCAGGCAGGCATTGCCTACGCCACGGAACAGATCATCGACCTGGTGGCCAACGGTGTGAAAGCCATTCATATTTACACCATGAACAAGCCGGATGTGGCCGAAAGCATCCGCAGCAACCTGTCCTGCATCATTGGAGATGAGCAGTGATGGGCTCGGAAGCACAGACAGAACGGGAAGTCTATCTGCGCCGGGAGGTGCTGCGGTATCTGGGCATGGGTGCTGCCGCAGAGTCGGATACGGATCCGCGGATTCTGGAAGGCATCGAAGCCGCGCTGGCAGAGCTTCGCCGTCGGACGAGACCACGGTTCCTGCGCAAAATCTGTCCGCTGGATTTTTGTGGTGCGTCGGGGGAACTGCTTTCTGTCGGGGGACTGTTTTCGGTGAAGAGCCGGTCTCTGCAGGTCAATCTGAGAGATTGCAGCCAGGTGGTACTTTTTGCCGCCACCCTGGGCGCGGAGGCCGATCAGCTGATCCGCCGGGCTTCTTGCCGGGATATCAGTCAGGGACTGATTATGGAAGCAGCGGCCACGGCATGGATCGAGGATTTCTGTGATACATGCCAGATGAAGATCGAAGAGGAGATGAACCGGCAGGAAAAGACCCTGCGGCCCCGGTTCTCGCCGGGCTACGGTGATTTCGACATCGCCTACCAGAAGGATATGATTCGTCTGCTGGATACACCGCGGCAGCTGGGTGTGAGCCTTACCGAGGGCGGCATGCTGGTGCCGTCCAAGTCGGTGACCGCCGTGATGGGGGTTGCTTCCCGGAACGGCGGAGAAAACAGCGGAAGCCGGCAGCGCTGTCACATTCACGGCTGCGAGGCCTGCAACAAGAAAGACTGTCTCTACAGGAGGAACAAATAAAAGGAAATGACGGAGAAAAAAATTACAGAGGTTCTGGGCAGCCGCATTCTGTTTTTTGACGGCGGCATGGGAAGCATGCTGCAGCAGAAGGGTATGACCCCGGGAGAAAATACAGATCTATGGAATATTACGCGGCCGGAGGACATTCAGGATGTGCAGCGGCAGTATGTGGCGGCAGGATGTGATATTCTCCTGGCCAACATGTTTGGCGCCAACCGGCTGAAGCTGAAGGGGACCGGCTACACGGTGGAGGAGATCATCTGCGCTGCAGTGAAGAATGCCCGGAAGGCTGCGGCGGATGCCGGTGAAGGACGGCAGATTTTCGTGGGGGCTGACGTCTCTTCCACGGGCAGACTGCTGCAGCCGCTGGGAGACCTGTCTTTTGACGAAGCCTGCGATATTTACAGAGAGATCGTGACTGCAGCGGAAAAGGCCGGTGCAGATTTCATTCATATTGAAACCATGTCCGATATGCTGGAGCTGAAGGCGGCGGTACTGACGGCGAAGGAATCTACTTCGCTTCCTGTGTTTGCTACGGTGACCTTCGACCAGAGCGGCAAAATGCTCACCGGCGGAAATCCGGAGGCTGTGGTGGCCATGCTGGAAGGTCTGGGGGTGGATGCCCTGGGAACCAACTGCGGTCTGGGACCGTATCAGCTGGAAACCGTGGTGAAGGATCTGCTGCGGGTGGCTTCGGTTCCGGTCATCGTGCAGCCTAACGCAGGCCTGCCGAGACAGGAAAACGGCAAGACAATATACGACGTGGAGCCGGCGGATTTTGCGGAGAAAATGAAGGAATTCGCAGAAGCGGGCGCCTGGCTGCTGGGGGGCTGCTGCGGCACCACCCCGGAACATATCCGTGCGCTGAAGGAAGCCTGCGGCGCGATGACGCCGAAGCCGATTGCGGACAAAGGCCTGACTGTCGTTTCATCCTACACCCATGCGGTGACCGTGGCGGACGATCCGATCATCATCGGTGAACGGATCAACCCGACGGGAAAGTCCCGGCTGAAGCAGGCGCTCCGTGATCATGACATGGACTATATCCTGCAGGAAGGCTTTTCTCAGCAGGACAAGGGGGCACATATCCTGGATATCAACGTGGGCCTGCCGGAGATCGACGAACCGTCCATGATTCTGGACGTGGTGCGTGAGGTGCAGAGTGTCATCGACCTGCCGCTGCAGATTGATACGGCCAATGTGAAGGCCATGGAGCGGGCGCTGCGGTACTATAACGGCAAAGCCATGATCAATTCCGTCAGCGGAAAGCAGGAGTCCATGGAGGCGGTGTTCCCGCTGGTGAAGAAATACGGCGGTGTGGTCATCGGTCTGACCCTGGACGAGTCGGGGATTCCGTCCACGGCAGAGGGCCGGTTTGCCATCGCCGAAAAAATTGTCAATACGGCAGCGTCCTACGGAATTGCCAAAAAGGATATCATCATGGATGTGCTCTGCATGACCATCAGTTCGGAGCCCCAGGGGGCGGTGACCACGCTGCAGGCGCTGAAGATGGTGAAAGAGCGGCTGGGCGTCCGGACGTCTCTGGGCGTGTCCAACATTTCCTTCGGCCTGCCGCGGCGGGATATCATCAATGCCAATTTCTATGCCCAGGCGCTGGCTGCCGGGCTGGACTGTGCCATCCTGAATACCAATGCCGACGGCATGCTGCAGGCATATCACGCCTACCGGGCGCTTACCGGCAAGGATGAGAACTGCGGGAAGTATATTGAGACCTATGCGGGTACCACGGCGCCTTCTGCGGCGCCGGCTGCTGCACCGTCTGCAGCGGGTACTGCCGGAGCGGGCAGCCCGGCGGTGTCCGGTTCCGATCTGGAGCGGGCCATCGTCAAGGGTATGAAGGAGCAGGCTGGTCATCTGGCAGCGGAGCTGGTGAAGACCACGGAGCCGCTGACTCTGATCAACACCCAGCTGGTGCCGGCACTGGACATTGTGGGAAAGGGCTTCGAAGCAGGAACCGTGTTCCTGCCGCAGCTGCTGATGAGTGCGGAAGCGGCCAAGGCGGCCTTCGAGGCGGTGCGCAGCGCCATGCGCAGCACCGGTGACGCCAGCCAGGCAAAGAAGGATAAGATTATCGTCGCCACGGTAAAAGGCGACATTCACGATATCGGCAAGAACATCGTCAAGGTGCTTCTGGAAAACTACGGTTACGATGTGATCGACCTGGGAAAGGATGTGGCACCGGAGACCATTGTGGAGACTGCACGAACGCAACATGTGAAGCTTGTGGGTCTCAGCGCCCTCATGACCACCACTGTGGTCAACATGGAAGAAACCATCCGCCAGCTGCAGGAGGCGCTGCCGGACTGCAGGATCATGGTTGGCGGTGCAGTGCTTACCGAATCCTATGCGCAGATGATCCATGCCGATCAGTACACCCGGGATGCCATGGCATCGGTGCACTTCGCCCAGACCGTGCTGGGATAAGGCGTGAATTCAAGGTTGAATACACCCTTTGCTTTTCCGAAAGAATTTCCGAAAAACAGCCAAAATCCCGGCATTTTACATGATGATCGCCGGGATTTTTCTTTTTTTCGACAGAGTTTCATGAAAAATGACACGTCATTTTTCATGACGAATTGGAGTAATTTGTTGAATACACTTAAGAAAAAGTGTTAAAATATATCTGGCTATACCAAAAAAAGGTATGTATTTTACATACGGAGGATCTACCCATGAACCAGATTTCTAAAAACACATCCGAACAGGAAATCCACAGTATCATTGAAAATCTTGGAACATTTTATGATGCGGATCGTATCGTTCTGTTTGAATGCAATGCACTGCACACAGAAATAAGCAGTCTTTGTGAATGGCACCGCGGCGGAAGATTGGAAAAGACATGTGATTTGCAGCATGTACCCACCGACAGACTGTCATGGTGGATTACACAGATGGAAGAGAAGGGAATCATCTGTGCTTGTCCGGCGGATCCGGCATATGAGGCTGTTTTCCGGGCATTTCCGATTCCGGGTGTGCAGGAAGGAAGCAATCTGATGGCAGCAGCGCTGGTTGCAGAAGGGAACCTGATTGGCATTCTCTGTCTGGCAAGCCCGCGCCACAGCACGGATGATCTGCGGTTTCTGTCCGTTGCAGCGTCCGCCTGCTGCAGCAAGATTGTCATCCGAAGGATGAGCCGCCCGCATCCGGAAACTTCTGAAAAAGATCGGATTGACCGGGGGCATATCGTCCAGGCAATGAGTGAAATTTACACATCTGCATACTATATCGATCTGCGGGAAAACTGGTTTATCGAGCTTTCCTCTGTAACAGATGTGCATGCCCATATCGGTGCATCCGGCGATGCGCAGGAACGGCTGCGGTACTTCTGCCGCCATATGATCGCATCGGAATTTCTGGAGGAAATGCTTGAATTCGTTGAACTGTCCACACTGGATGAAAGAATGGACAGCGGACGGATCATTTCAAAGGAGTACCAGAGCGTCGTTTTTTTGGATCAGGAAGACGGAACATCAGCGACATGGAGACAATGTTCCTTTATTGAAGGTGACCGGGATGCGGATGGGAAACTGGTTCATGTGATTTTCACCACCCAGTCGATTCATGAAACAAAGCGGAGAGAGTTGGATGCGCAGAAGAAGCTGCAGGAGGCCAACGGGGAACTGACCCAGCTGCTTGCAGCGGAAAAACAGCATACTGCGATCATCAATGCGCTGGGTAATATTTTCTCTGCTTTATTCTACGTGGATCTGGAAGAGAATACCTTCCAGGAGATTATCTCCAGGGATGACAATACACATGTTTATGGGGAGAAGGGTGACGCCAGAGAAACGCTGAAGCATATGACCGATGCTATGGTTGCCGATGCACATTGGCCAATCATGCGCGGCTTTGTGGATTTTGATACGATTGATGCACGTCTTGGCAGCAAATCCGTGATTATTCAGGAATTTGCCGACAGAAAAGGCGGATGGACCCGGTGCAGTTTTATTCCTGTTGCGAGAGATGAGAACGGGAGAAACCGGACGGTTATCTTCTCCCTTCGAAACATTACATCGGAAAAAGAAGAACTGGCATCGCAGGACAGCCTGATCCAGGCACTGGCCATCCCTTACGAAAATATCTACGCGGTCAACGAGGATACCGGTGAGGCAGTCTGTTACCGTATGGGACAGACCATGAGTGACCGCTATGGCGAGAAATTTGCAGCAGGAAATTATGAAAAGAATATCGGTTCTTATATTGAGAATGATGTTCTGGAAGAAGACCGGCACCTGTTCGACTGCATGCGTACCGTAGCTGACGTGCATGCGCTGCTGTCCGATAAGAAGACGTTTTATTTCAATTATCGTGTCTTACGCAATGGTCAGCTGCAGTATTTCCAGTGCCAGCTGGTGAAACCGAACCGGGACAGAAATGAATTCGTCGTCGGTTTTAAAAATGTGGATGAAGAGAAAACACAGGAACTGGCGCAGCAGAGGAAGGTGGAAGAGGCCTATGCTGCTCTGGAAAAGGTGAATGCGGCGCTGCAGGAAGAGATGACCATTGCCGGAGCTCTGAGTCAGGAATATCACAGCCTGTTTAAAATCGACGCAAGGACCGGCAGAATGGCACTTTACCGGACCGATGGGATCGGAATGGAACCGACACTTCTGAATAAACTCATGTCCCTGGGCGGATATGAAGAAGTTCTTTCCCGGTATATTGATGCCTTTATCGTTCCGGAAGACCGTGACCGGATCCGGGCCTCCAGCAAACTGGATATGCTTCTGGAACAGGTCCCGGAGGTCGGACTGTACAAGCAGGGATACCGAAGACAACTGAACGGTGTGATCTCCTACTATGAAATGAATGTGGTAAAAACTGCAGATGAAAACGGAAATATTACATTTATACTCGGCATGCGTGATGTGGATGAGGAGATGCGCCGTCAGCTGAAGCAGACCAGAGAGATGGAGACGCAGAGAGAGATCATCGAGGGGCTGGGATCCGAATATTATTCTGTTCTTCTTGTAGATCCAGATACCGATGAGGTCACTGCATATCGTGCAGAGGGCGAAGATGGTCTGGCAATCGAAGCGTATTTCAGAAGACACAACAATTGCTGGTCGAAAGGCATGGAGAAATATGCAGAGGAACTGGTCTCTGCGGAAAGCCGCGGCGAATTCCTGGAAAAGCTTTCTCTGGAGTATATTCGCGCAGACGGAAAAGACTACTCTGTCACCTATGAGAAACTGACGGACCACGGAATCATGTATCTGCAGGCCAGGGTGGCATTTGTACGGGAAAAAGACGGCGGCTTTGCGGTTGTCATGGGTACCAGAAATGTAGATGACCTGATCAAAAAGGAACGCCAGCAGGAAATGGCGCTGCAGGCGGCATATGATGCGGCAGAAGCTGCAAACAAAGCCAAAACCGATTTTCTGTCCAATATGTCCCATGATATACGTACGCCGATGAACGGCATCATCGGCATGACAGCCATTGCTGCGGCCCATATCGATGATAAGGAACGTGTGCAGGACAGCCTGCAGAAGATCACCCAAGCCAGCAAACATCTTCTGAGCCTGATCAATGAAGTACTGGACATGAGCAAAATCGAGTCCGGCAAGGTGGATCTGGTGGAAGAGGAGTTTAATCTGTCGGATCTGGTGGATAACCTGCTGACCATGACAAACGCACAGATTGAGGAACATCATCATCAGCTCAGTGTCAATATATCCGGTGTGACCCATGAAGCTGTGGTGGGTGACAGTCTGCGCATACAGAAAGTATTTACCAACCTGATGGGAAATGCGGTGAAATTTACGCCGGACGGCGGAAGTATCCGGCTGTCTATTACAGAAAGACCATCCAACCAGGCCAAAGTCGGATGCTACGAATTCGTCTTTGAAGACAATGGCATCGGCATGCGTGAAGATTTCGTGGAAAGAATTTTTGAACCGTTTACCAGAGCGTCGGATGACCGGGTCAGCCGGATTCAGGGAACCGGTCTGGGCATGCCGATCAGCCGGAATATCGTCCGTATGATGGGCGGCGACATTAAGGTTGAGAGCAGGCTCGGTGAAGGCTCGCGGTTTACGGTTACCATGTACCTGAAGCTTCAGGATATCGTAGAAGTGCAGTATGAGAAGTTTGTCGATCTGGATGTGCTTGTTGCGGATGACGATAAGATGAGCCTGGAATCCTGCTGCAGCATGCTGAATGATTTCGGTATGAAGGCGGAAGGCGTTTCCTCTGGTGCACAGGCCCTTGAACAGGTGGTACTGCATCATCAGCAGAAACGAGACTATTTCGCATGCATTCTGGATTGGAAAATGCCTGACATGGACGGGATCCAAACGACAAAAGAGATACGCAGAGCAGTTGGAAATGAGGTGCCGATCATCATCATTTCGGCTTATGACTGGTCCGATATTGAACAGGAGGCCAGAGCAGCCGGCGCCAATGCCTTCATCAGCAAGCCGCTGTTCCGTTCCAGACTGGCGAAGACCTTTCATTCGCTTCTGGGAGAAGAGGAACAGAACGAACTGGAGACACCGATGATCGAACTGGGCCACATGGACCTTTCCGGGTACCGTGCGCTGTTGGTGGAAGATAACGCGCTGAACGCGGAAATTGCAGTGGAGATTCTGGAAACGACAGGTCTTATGGTGGAGAGTGCTGCAGACGGTACGGAAGCGGTAGACCTGCTGTCTCAATGTGAGGACGGATATTATGATATCATTTTCATGGATATTCAGATGCCGAAAATGAACGGCTATGATGCCACGAGAGCGATCCGGGCGATGCAGAGAAACTACTGTCGGCAGGTCCCGATCATTGCCATGACTGCAAATGCGTTTGCCGAAGATGTGCAGGCGGCAAGAACCGTCGGTATGAACGAACATATCGCCAAGCCGCTTGATTTAAGAAACCTGGCGAAAACATTGAAGAAATGGCTGCGGTGAAGCCGCGGATAGAAATACCCATTACAGAGCAGGAATGTATTTACTTTTCTGCTCTGTTTTTTTATACGGAATTTCTCCTGCATCAGCGGTTCAGAATGTTGTAAAGGCTGGAACGGTGGAGCCCCAGTTCTTTGGCAGCCTTTGAAACATTACCTCCACAGCGCTGCAGCACATGATTGACATAATCCTGCTCGAAGTTGTGAAGGGCTTCTTTGAAAGGAAGGTTGTAATCCTTCTCTGCAGCCGGCGGTGTTTCAACCGGCGCTTCTCCTGTGGATTCCTGCACGTTCGGACTAATTTCACCGCGATGCACCATGTTGGAAACATAATCTTTTGAGATATTGATAATATTGCTGTCGGAGATAACGACCAACCGTTCTACCATGTTGCGCAGCTCACGGATGTTTCCGGGCCATGAATAGTTCTGGAAGAAACGGAGGCAGCTCTGTGAAAATTCCTTTTTCGTCCCCATTTTCTGATTAAAAGTGTCTAGAAAAGAATAAGCCAGAGGCAAAATGTCCTCTGGTCTGTCTTTTAATGACGGAAGGTGGATGGGAATCACATTCAGTCTGTAATACAGATCTCTGCGAAATCCGCCTTCCTCTACCAGTTGAAACAGTTCCTTGTTTGTTGCGCCGATGATGCGTGCATTCGTTTTTGTGATTTTATTGGAACCGATACGCATATATTCTCCGGATTCCAGCACCCGCAGAAGCTTTGACTGCATGGAAAGCGATAGTTCCCCAATTTCGTCAAGAAAAAGGGTGCCGTTGGAGGCAATGTCAAAGAGCCCCAGCTTTCCTTTTTCGTTTGCACCGGTAAAGCTTCCTTTTTCATAGCCAAAAAACTCAGATTCCATCAGCTCGGCAGGGATCGCTGCACAGTTGATCGGAATAAAAGGTTCATTTTTTCGATTGGAATTGGAATGAATGTAGTTCGCCATCACTTCCTTTCCTGTTCCGGAAGCACCATAGACCATTACGACGCTGTCACTGACGGCTGCTTTATTGGCAAGATCGTAAAGATGGCGCATTTTCGCATTGGAGGAATTCAGAAAGAGTGTTGGCTGTGAAAGCTTATTCAGATAGGTAACTGTACTCCGCAGCTTATTTTTTTCGCTGTCCAGCTTGTTAAACAGATCGAGAAATTCCTCTTCTTTGTAACTGGTGGCTACTGCATATTTCACTTTTCCTGCTTCATCTAAAATTGGTTTGCAGTAAATGATCATTCCAACATGTTTGCCTGTCTTTATGTATCGTTTTACTTCTTTCCCGGTGTCCAGCACTTCCTTCACTGCGGGCATTCTGTCTGTGTAACCCTTTTCCTCCATCGTGTGCGCATTGAAATCAAAGAGCTCATCCATAGTGCATTCGTAGGTCTCTGCACTTCTGCAGTTTGCGTAGATAATATCTCCATCAGAGTCAGCAACAAAGATATTTGCATTCATGTTGTCCGTGAACAGATTCACTAAGTCCAATGGAGGATTCTCACCCGGAAACGGATATTTTTTATAATTAAACCCCATAGCAGCTACCTCCTTCTATAGAAAAGCGCGAAAAAATATCTATCACGCATAAGTATACCATGGCAAAACAGATAGAGTCAATGGATTTTCAAGCTCCTAAATATTGGAATTTAGCCGTTTCAGGAGTGTCGACATTATTCGACATTACGGCGCGGCACCGTGTATAAATTTTGTACGAACTGAACAAAAAATGTACAGTATGCAGGCTGGAGGTTCTGATAAAAGTCTGTGGATAAAAAAATTTTTTATGAAAATATCGTTAAAATTTCAACAGGTGAAAGGATGGCTCGCGTGCAAAAAGAGAAAAAGAAGAAAATTTGGCATACGAATTGCTATTTTAAGAAGCGTAAGAAGAAACAGAGTACTCAATCCGAATGAAAAAAGCATGCAACCAATGAGACAGAAAGGAAAGCGAAAGAAAGGAAGTACAAATGAAAAAAGTAGTCATCACGGGTGCAGTGAGAACTGCAGTTGGTGCATACCTGGGAGGACTGAAAACCGTCCCTGCATATAAACTTGGTGCACTTGTCATTGAAGAAGCCATCCGCAGAGGGCAGATCGAGAAAACGGATGTGGATCAGGTCATCATGGGTGATGTACTGAGCAAGACACCGAATCTGGCCAGAGTTTCTCTCCTTCTGGCAGGGCTAGATCAGTCTGTTCCTGGCTTCAGCGTAGATCGTCAGTGTGGATCGGCACTGCAGGCTGTGGTCAGCGGCAGCGATGCAATTATGGCGGAAAATGCGGATATCGTTGTAGCAGGCGGCGCGGAAAATATGTCAAGGGCGCCATATTATCTGCCGTCAGAATGTCGGTATCAGGGATTCAGGATGAATAACTTTCAGTGCGAGGACGCATTTTCATATGCCTCTTCCCATGCGCATCCGGCAGAAATGTTCCCCGGCCTGAATATGGGACTGACTGCTGAGAATGTGGCGAAAAAATATCATATTACACGCCAGCAGCAGGATGAATTTGCTTATGACAGCCAGATGAAAGCTGCAAAGGCGCAGGCAGACGGAAAGTTTAAAGAAGAAATTCTTCCGGTAGAGGTGGTTACCAGAAAGAGTACAACGATCTTTGACCGGGATGAGCATTTCAAACCGGATACAACGATGGAAGGGCTGGCCAAGCTGAAACCAGCATTCCTGCGGGATGGAACAGGTACAGTAACGGCAGGAAACGCCTCAGGAATGAACGATGGTGCCTCCGCAGTTGTTTTGATGAGTGAGGAAAAAGCAAAGGAAAAAGGGATTACACCACTGGTATCTGTGGTTGCTTCCGCTACTGCAGCAGTAGATCCTTCGCTGATGGGTCTGGGACCGGTTCCTGCAATTCAGAAAATCCTGAAAAAGACAGGACTGCAATTGGAAGACATTGATCTGTTTGAACTGAATGAAGCTTTTGCTGCACAGTCGCTGGGCTGCCTCATTGAATTGGGAATGGAGCCGGGAACCCCACTGTATGAAAGAGTCAATGTCAACGGCGGTGCAGTGGCACACGGCCACGCGCTGGGCAACAGCGGTACCAGAATTCTGACCACGCTGATTTATGAATTAAAGAGGAGAAACGGACGTTATGGTATTGCCACCCTGTGTATCGGCGGCGGCCAGGGAATCGCGCTTCTGGTAGAAAATTATCAGAAATAGAGAAATAAAAGAAAATAAAGGAAAGATAGAAAGAAGGGGAAACCATGAAAAAAGTAGCAATTATCGGAGCGGGTATGATGGGAAGAGAAATTGCCATCGTATTCGCCAGAGCAGGACATCAGGTTGCAATTGTGGATGCGACGCCGGAGCTGGCAGCTGCAGCGAAGGAAAAACAGGCTGGTATTCTGGACAGAGAAATAAAGAAAGGAAGACTGGAAGCTGATAAAAAGGAAGAAATTCTTGCCAGAATTACACCGGTCAGTGATAAAAAACTCCTTGCCGACTATGACTATATCACAGAAGCGATTCCGGAAGTATATGAACTGAAGGAAGAACTGTTTAAAGAACTGGATGAGATTTGTAAGCCGGAAACCATATTCCTCACAAATACTTCCACTTTCTCTGTTACGAAGCTGTCTCTGGCAGTGAAGAGAGAGAGAAAAGCCAGATTCCTTGGAACACATTACTTTTCACCTGCAAGCGTTATGAAACTTGTTGAGGTTATCCCGGGACATCTGTGTGAGGATGAAGTTGTGGACGAAGTGATCGCTCTGATGACGGAAATGGGAAAAGAAGCGGTAAGAGTAAAGGACGTGACAGGTTTCGTAGTAAACAGAATCTATCATGCAATCATGATCGAATCTCTGAAGCTTCTGGAAGAAGGCGTTGCCTCTGTAGAAGACATTGACCGTGCCTGCAAATTTGGAATGGGACATCCGGTAGGACCGTTTGAACTGTACGATAATACTGCACTGGATTTAAATCTGGCGGTACAGACGGAACTGTTTGAAAATTACGGTGAACGATTCAGACCAGGTAATCTGCTGAAGAAGAAAGTGAACGCAGGACAGCTGGGAAGAAAAGTGGGAGAGGGCTTCTATATCTGGACAGACAATAAGAAGTCCGGCGTAGCAAAATAAAAAGGAGAACTATCATGGCAGAAGAAAAATTAACATCCAAAAAGTTATTGGGTCAGCTTCTGGAAAAGCACTATTCTGATGCAATGGCAGCCAAAGCGGCAGGGAAGCCTGTAGTATGGTCTACATCCATCGCGCCGCAGGAATTTCTGGAAGCCATGGATATCGCAGTGGTATATCCGGAGAACCATGCGGCTGCTGTTGCGGCAAGAAAGGATGCGCCGCAGTTTATCAGCAAATCCGAAGGAGACGGGTACTCTTCCGATATCTGTTCCTATGCAAGAGTGAATATCGGATATGCAGACATCCAGCACTCTGACGCGCAGGATATTCCAATGCCGGATCTGATCTACTGCTGCAGCAACATCTGCTGTACCGTAATCAAATGGTATGAAAACCTGGCGAAGAAACTGAATGTACCTATTATTATGTTTGACTCGCCTTTCAATTCTTCTTATGAAGTAAAAGAGGACAATATCACCTTCCTGGAGAATCAGTTTAAGGATGCAATTCGTCAGCTGGAAGAACTGACCGGAAAGAAAATGGATTATGACCGCCTGAAAGAGGTTATGAAGACCTCCAATGAAACGGCAAAGTGGTGGGTGGAAGCGACTAATCTGGCGGAACACCTTCCATCACCGTTATCCGGCTTCGATATGTTCAATTATATGGCCATGATCGTGTGCTGCAGAGGCAAGAAGGAAGGCCAGCAGCTGTTCAAACTGTGGTATGACGAACTGAAGGAAAGAGCCGATGCGGGGCTGGGTCCATGGAAGGACGGCACCGAAGAGAAATACAGAATCCTGTGGGACGGCATCCCTTGCTGGCACAGCCTGGGACCTTGCTATAAGACCCTGAAGAATAATGGCATCAATATGGTAACCTCAACCTATCCGGAATCCTGGGCAATTTTCTATGAACCGGGAAATCTGCATGATATGGCAAGAGCATACGATGCAATTTATACACAGAGAAACGTGGATTACGCGGTAGACCGTTTCCTGAATCTTGCAGAAAAGTTCAATGTGGATGGTGCAATTTTCCATTCCAACAGAAGCTGCAAAGGTATGGACTTCAAGCAGTATGAAATTCAGAGAAGACTGATGGACAAGCTCAATATTCCTTCCGTGATCTTTGATGGCGATATGAGCGATCCGAGTGCATTCTCGGTTGCACAGTATGAAACCAGAGTACAGGCCCTCCTGGAAATGATGGAAGAAAACAAGGCAAAGAAAGGAGAAAAATAGGATGAGTGAGCAGACAAACGCTATGGTGCAGGCTCTGGTTGAGGCTGGAAAAACACCGAAAAAAACCATCGCACAGAGCATGAAAACGACTGGAAAAAAAGCTTTCGGCTGTTTCCCTATTTATGTTCCGGAAGAAATCATTTATGCCTCCGGTATGCTGCCGGTCGGTGTATGGGGTGGTCAGACAACCTTTAAAAATGTGGATAAATATATTCAGAGCTTCTGCTGCTCTATCATGAAAGCAAATATGGAACTGGGCATGCAGGGTGCATACGACTTTCTGGAAGGTGTAGCGATCCCGACCTTCTGCGATACCATGAAAGCCATTCTTGCAAACTGGCCGATGGCGGTACCTACTTGCAAGGCCATTCCGCTTGTTTATCCGCAGAACCGGGAAAGCTCCGGAAGCTTTGACTTCATGGTAGCACAGTTCAGAGGTTTTCAGAAGGAAATCGAAAAGGTCGTTGGCCATGAAATTACGGATGCAGAGCTGGAAGATGCTTTTGCAGTTTATGAGGAGTACCGTGGGGCGCTGAGAGAGTTCACGGAATTGGTGAACGATTATCCGGCTTCTCTGAATCCGAAGAATCGCCACATGATCATAAAAGCTGCCTGGTTCATGGATAAAAAGGAATATACGAAGCAGTTAAAAGAACTGATGGAAGCGCTGAAAGCGGAGCCAAAGGAAACGGTACAGGGACCGAAGGTGGTCATTACCGGTCTGATTGCTGAACCGGAAAGCTTTCTGGACATCTTTACAGATTTCGGATATACCTTCGTCGCAGATGATCTGGCACAGGAATCCAGACAGTTCCGCGTTCCTGCCAGAGCAGAGGGAAGCGCAATCGAGAGAATGGCAAACCGCTATATTGATCTGAGAGGCTGCACCTTCTTCTTTGAACAGAATAAGAGCCGCGGACAGATGCTGATCGACATGGTGAAGAAGTATCATGCAGACGGTGTGATCGTATGCATGCTGAAGTTCTGCGATCCGGACGAGTTTGACTATCCGGTGATTAAGAAAGAACTGGAAGATGCGGGAATCCAGACACTGTATGTGGAAATAGAACAGCAGATGGATACGGTGGAGCAGCTGCGAACCAGATTACAGAGCTTTGCAGAAATCATCGGCTAAGGAGGCTGCAATTATGTTTTTAGGCATTGATATCGGCTCCTCCTCATCGAAGGCTGCACTGGTGGACCAGCAGGGAAAACTGCTGGACGCCAGGGTAGTCAATATAGGAACCGGAACCAATGGTGTGGATCTGGTACTGAAAGAACTCCTGGAGGAGAGAGGCCTTTCGGAAAAGGAGATCTGTTATACAGTCGTTACCGGGTACGGCCGCATGACATATCAGAAGGCAGATGCGCAGATCACTGAAATTACCTGCCATGCCCGGGGTGTGTCTGCACTGTATCCCAGTGCAAGAAGTATTATTGATATCGGCGGCCAGGATGCCAAAGCCATCAAACTCAACGAAAGAGGAAAAGTCGATAATTTCGTGATGAACGAAAAGTGTGCGGCTGGGACCGGAAGGTTTTTTGAGGTGATGGCCAGAGTTCTGGACTGCCCGCTGGAGGGACTTGCTGAACTGGCAGAAAAAGCTGAGAATTCCGTACACATCAGCAGTGTATGTACTGTATTTGCAGAATCCGAGGTTATTTCACAGCTGGCAAGCGGGTCTTCAAAGGAGTCCGTTGCCAGAGGGGCACATGAGGCTGTTGCCAAACGTGTGGCAGGTCTTTGCAGCCGCCTTGGAATGAAGGAACAGGTTGTTATGACCGGAGGCGTGGCGCTGAACCGAAGTATGGTAAAGGCCATGTCGGAAGAAATTGGATTAGATATTGCGGTGCCGGAGAATCCGCAGATTATGGGCGCCTTGGGGGCGGCGTATTTTGCGAAGGAACGGTATGAGAAAGAAAACAGACAAGAATAAAAGGAGATAAAATGGAAGACTGGAAGAAGATTTATAAGGAAAAAGTCATGAGTGCGGATGAGGCGGTCAAGTTGGTCAAGTCCGGAGAAAGATGGGCAACGAATCACGCTACCGCAGAATCCTGGATCCTGTCCGAAGCGCTTTGCAGAAGAGCCAATGAACTGGAGAATGTACAGCTTTGGCAGGGACTGAACTGGGGAAAAGCAGAATACTGTGCACCGGAATTCCACGGCCATCTGGATGTGGATACCATTTTCTGCGGTGCAGCCACCAGAGACGCAGTCAATGAGAAGAGAGGACAGTATGGTCCGATGCACGTGTCCGTGATTGACCGCGCGTTTACCGATACGGTTCCGATTGACGGAATTCTTGCACAGGTAACACCGCCGGATGAAAACGGATACTGCAATCTGAGCGTATCTGTAGACTTCGGCGCATCCGCCATTGCCCATGGTAAAAAGGTCATTGCACAGGTAAACTCCTGCATGCCTTGGGTATACGGCGAGTATAATACAATTCATGTGTCTGACATTGATGCGATCGTGGAAGAGGATACCCCATTGCTGAATATTCCGCCGATCGATGACAGCGATCCGATTTCCACCAAGATCGGTGAAAACATCGCAGCGCTCATTGAAGACGGTTCCTGCCTGCAGATGGGACAGGGCAAGGTGCCAAATGCTATTCTGAAATGCTTGGATGACAAGAAGAACCTGGGCGTGCACACGGAAGTGTTCTCCGACAACCTGCTGCCGCTGATTGAAAAAGGCGTGGTAAACGGACAGGCCAAGAATATTGACAAAGGCAAGATCGTTGCCATGTTTATTCAGGGATCGCAGGATCTGTATGATTATGTAAATAAAAATGAAATGATCAAAATCATGCCGGGCTGGTATACAAACAATCCTGCCAATATTGCCAAGAATGACAAGGTATGTGCCATCAACGCATGTATCGAAGTGGACCTGACCGGCCAGGTAAACTGTGAATGGAATCAGGGCCGAATCTACAGCGGAATCGGCGGACAGGTGGACTTCCTGCGGGGTGCTGCTTATTCCAAGGGCGGCAAGCCGATCCTGTGCCTGCCATCCACAGCGAAGAAAGGCACGATCTCCAGAATCATCCCGGCAATTCCGACCGGCACACCGGTTTCCACACCGAGATGTGATGTGCACTGGGTGGTAACCGAATACGGTGCAGTGAATCTGTTCGGCAAGGGCCTGCTGCAGAGAGGCGACGCCCTGATCAGCATTGCGCATCCTGATTTCAGAGACCAGCTGCAGAATGATTGGGATGAAATCTGGAGAAAGATGTCCAGAAAGTAATAGATCTGGCTGATTTTTTCGGAGGAATCCGAAAATTCAAATAAATCAGTAGAAGTTATGTCTAAGCGAATAATTAGTTTAGGAGGAAGAAAATGAAGAAATTATTAGCAGTATTGATGTGCCTGGTTATGGTATTTTCCATGGCGGCATGCGGAGGAAGCAGCGACAGTGAAGGCGGCGCAGAGGGTGAAACCTACACGATCACTTATGCAGGCACAGTGGCAGACACCACAGCCATGATGATCTACATGAATGAAGCAGCGGAAAAGATGGCAGAACTGTCCGACGGCAGACTGACCATGAAGGTATATCCGAACAACCAGCTGGGTGACTCTGTTGCAAACTTCCAGCAGATGCAGGAAAACGGCAGCGTGCAGATGGGTGAATTAAGTGCTGCTGCACTGGCATCCTTTACCGATCTGTATACCCCGTACTCCTTACCATTCCTGTTCAAGAGCAAGGAGCAGGCATTTGAGTACTTCGACAACTCGGATCAGGCAAAGGAAATTGCAGAAAAGTTCTGTGATGAAACGGGCGTAAGAATTGTAGGCTGGTACTACAATGATGCAAGAACTCTGACCAACTCCAAGAGAGCGATCAGAACGCCGGAAGATATGAAGGGACTGAAGATCCGTGTAATGCAGTCTGATGTATACATCAAGACCTTCGAAGCTTTAGGCGCTTCTCCGACATCCATGTCCTTCGCAGAAGTATTCACCGGCCTGCAGCAGGGTGCAATCGATGGACAGGACAATGGTATGGTACTGACTGTTTCCCAGAAGTTCCACGAAGTACAGAAATACTTCACGGATCTGAACCACGTCATCGACATGGCTCCGATTCTGGTAAGTGAAGAATTCTACCAGTCTCTGCCGGACGATCTGAAGACCATCCTGACAGACTGCATTGCAGAAGCAGTACAGAAGGAAAGAGCAGCTTATCAGGGTCAGGAACTGGAAGATATCGCACAGTACTGTGAAATCACTGAACTGACGGATGATGAAAGAGCAGCTTTCAAGGAAAAGTGTGCTTCCGTATATGACTGGTATAAGGGTGCTTATACTGACATCGATCTGGATGCAATTCAGGCTGAAATTGATTCCATCACCGTTGAGTAATTCATGATTCACGCAAATTCATGCAGCTATCCGGCATTCTGCCGGATAGCTGCAGATAACAGTACGTTTACGTGTATGATGAAGAAGTAAAGATGAGTAGGAGAGTAAAGATGAAAGTTATTCGTTTTTTAGACAAATATTTGGAAGAAATCATCTGTGCTCTGCTTCTGGCTGTGATGACTGTTGTTGTCGCGCTGCAGATTGTACTTAGACTTGCCGGCATGCCTCTTTCCTGGTCGGAAGAAATGGCAAGATACTTGTTTATCTGGCTGATTTACGTAGGATCAGCTTATGCAGTTAAGAAGCGGAGCCATATCAAGGTCGAAATTATGACTTTACTGGTAAAGGGAAAAGGAAGACTTGTTCTGGATCTGATTTCAGATATTGGATTTTTCGTATTTGGTGTTGTAATTGCATATTACGGCTGCATTGCAACATATAAGATTGCTTTTGTAAATGTTCAGGAATCGCCGGCACTGCATCTGAATATGGGTATTGCTTATCTTTCTGTATGCGTTGGTTTCATACTGATGGCGATTCGTCTGATTCAGGATATCATCCGTACGATAAAAGAGTACAAGGAAAATCAGCATACGCTGACAAAGGAGGTGGAATAGAGAATGCAGGCACTATTGATATTCGTAATCTTTTTTATCTTTGTATTTGCGACAGTACCAATCGGTATTTCCATCGGCCTTGCGATCATTCTGTATGCTGCCGTAACAGGCAATATTAACTTCAACTATATCGCAACCGGAATGTTTACCTCCTGCGACTCCTTCCCGCTGATGGCGATCCCGTTCTTCGTACTGGGAGGTGCGCTGATGGAGGGCGGCGGCCTTTCCAGAAGACTGGTAGGATTCTTTGACACCATTGTAGGACATCTGACCGGCGGTCTGGCCATCGTGACGGTTGTCGCCTGCATGTTCTTCGGTGCCATTTCCGGTTCCGCTCCGGCTACCGTTGCGGCAATCGGAACCATCATGGTGCCGACTATGATTGAAAAGGGCTATGATAAGAAATGGTCCATGGCACTGGTTGCAGCTTCAGGCTGTCTGGGCACCATTATCCCGCCAAGTATTCCGATGGTAATGTACGGTGTAGCAACCGGCGCTTCGATCAGTACCATGTTCATGGGAGGTTTCCTTCCGGGAATCGTCTGCGGCCTGACCCTGATCGTCATCGCTGTAATCTACTGCCATAAAAATGGCTATCATGGAAATGGACTGAAGTTCTCCTTCCGGAGAATCTGGGATTCCTTTAAGGATGCGGTCTGGGCACTGCTTGTTCCGGTCATCATTCTGGGAGGTATTTACGGAGGCTTCTTCACGCCGACCGAAGCGGCAGTTGTATCCGTCGTTTATGGACTTCTGGTAGGACTGTTCATCTACAAGGAACTGGATTTCAAAAAGATCTGTCAGAAACTGGCGGATTCTGCTAACACTTCCGCAACGATCCTGATTATCGTAGGAACCGGAACCGTGCTGGGTCGTGTACTGACCATTGAACAGGTACCGCAGACGGTTGCCGCCATGATGGGTGGCATCACCGAAAGTAAGATTGTGATACTGCTGATTATGAATCTGCTGCTGATCGTGGTAGGATGTCTGATGGAGACCACTTCTGCGATCCTGATCCTGGCACCGATTCTGTATCCGGTAGCTGCAGCCTTTGGCGTGGACATTATCCATTTTGGTATCATGATGGTAGTAAATCTGTCCATTGGATTTATCACCCCGCCGGTAGGCGTAAATCTGTTCGTCGCATCCGGTATTGGAGGAATTCCGTTTGTAGACTTGTGTAAAAAAATCATTCCGTTCCTTATTGCATTGCTGGTGGGTCTGCTGCTCATTACATATATTCCGGACATCGTACTGATGATTCCGAAGCTGGGCGGTTATATACCTACAGGCATGTAAGTCAGTTCATAGAAAAAAGTGTATCTGCTATTTGAGCCTGCTCCGCGGTGGGCAGGCTTTTTTCATTTGACAAAGGGGAATCGCAATGGAATATACGAAATTATTTTATGAGAAAGAAAACAACGTGATGAAAGTCACGTTCAACAATCCGGAAAAACTCAATGCACTGACTGCAGAGTTTCTGGAGGAATATAATTGTCTGCTGGATGAAATCGAGGCAGACAAATCCCTGCAGGTCGTAATCCTTACCGGAGCAGGAAAAGCTTTCGTGGCAGGTGCAGACATTGCGCTGATGAGCACCATGACGCCGGAAGAGGCAGCACGTTACTCTTACAATACGACGGAGGTATATCGCAGAATGGAGGGTATGAGCAAAATCTTCATTGCTGCCATTAACGGGTTTGCCTTGGGAGGCGGCTGCGAAATGACACTGGCATGTGATCTTCGAATTGCATCCAGAAAATCCAAGATGGGACTGCCGGAGGTAGGACTCGGGATCTTTCCGGGTGGAGGAGGTACGCAGAGACTTCCTCGCCTCATCGGTATGGCAAAAGCAAAAGAACTGGTTTATACCGGAAAAACAATTTCTGCAGAAGAGGCGGAACGGATCGGCCTGGTCAACTATGTGGTGGAACCGGAAGAACTGGATGCGAAGGCAGAAGAACTTGCCAGACAGATTCTGAAAAACAGCAAGACATCGGTAAGACTCAGCAAAGAAGCATTTAATAACGGGATCCAGATGGATATCATTTCCGCGATGAATCTGGAAAAAAACCTGTTCTCACTCTGTTTTGCCACGACGGATCAGAAAGAGGGAATGAAAGCGTTTCTGGAGAAACGGCCCGCAAATTTTAAGTAGAAAGCAGGAGCATGAAATGAACTATACAATGAAGGATTTGCAGTTGGGGCAGAAAAGTACATTTACCAAAACCATCAGCGAAACAGATGTTTATCTGTTCGCCGGGATCACCGGTGACTTTAATCCTGCCCATGTCAACGCAGAGTATGCAAAAGAAACCGCCTTCAAGGACAGAATTGCCCATGGGATGCTGTCAGCCAGTCTGATCTCCACCGTACTGGGCACGAATCTGCCCGGGAAAGGGACCATTTATATGGGGCAGAGCGTGAAGTTCCTTTCTCCGGTGCACATTGGGGATACCATCACCGCCACAGTGGAAGTCAAAGAATTGATCCCTGAAAAAAACAGGGCAATCCTTCGTACATACTGTGAGAATCAGGATGGCCAGGTGGTACTGGATGGGGAGGCAACCGTAATGCCGCCAAAGACAAATATGTAAAGGAGAAGAAATATGGATTTTCAGTTAAACAAGCAGCACGAACTCGTGCGCAAAATGGTACGTGAATTCGCGAAAAATGAGATCGAACCGATTGCAGCAGAAATTGATGAAACAGAAGAATTCCCAGCCGAAATTGTAAAGAAAATGGGAAAACTGGGAATCATGGGATTGCCAATACCGAGAGAATACGGCGGAGCAGGCGGCGATTACGTTTCTTACTCGATTTTGTTGGAAGAATTGTCCAAGTCCTATGCAGCAATCGGTACAATCGTGGCTGCACATACCTCACTGTGCACCTGGCCGATCCTTGCATTTGGTACAGAGGAACAGAAACAGAAATATGTGGTGCCTCTGGCAAAAGGCGAGCATCTGGGTGCATTTGGTCTGACGGAACCAAATGCCGGAAGTGATTCTGCAGCACAGCAGACCCGTGCGGAGGACTGCGGTGATTATTGGCTTTTAAACGGTGCAAAGGTGTTTATCACCAATGGAGGATACGCGGATACCTTCATGTGCCTTGCCATGACAGATAAGTCCAAGGGCAATCACGGCATCAGTGCCTTTATTATCGAAAAAGGCGATCCGGGATTCAGTATCGGTAAAACAGAAGACAAGCTTGGAATCAGAGCGTCCTCCACGACGGAACTGATTTTCCAGAACTGCAGAATTCCGAAGGATCGTCTTCTGGGCAATGTAAATGAAGGATTTAAGGTTGCCATGGCTACACTGGAAGGAGGACGAATTGGTATCGCGGCGCAGGCGGTAGGTATCGCGCAAGGTGCGATGGATCTGACCGTGGAATATATGAAACAGAGAAAACAGTTCGGAAAGAAACTTTCTCAGTTCCAGTATCTGGCCTTCGAAATGGCAGATATGCATACCAGAGTCCATGCCGCAAGACTGCTTGTTTATGAAGCAGCAACACTGAAGGATGCCCATAAGCCGCACGCGTTAAACTCTGCGATGGCGAAGCTCTATGCAGCGGATACCGCCATGCAGGTAGCGGTGAAGTGCGTTCAGTACCACGGTGGTTATGGCTTCACCAAGGATTATCCAATTGAGAGATATTTCAGAGATGCGAAGATCACCGAAATCTATGAAGGTACTTCTGAAGTACAGAGATTAATCATTTCTGGAAAATTATTCAAGTAGGGAGGAAAGAAAATGGCATTTAAGATAATCGTCTGCGCAAAGCAAGTACCGGATACGAATGTAATTAAAATTAATCCGAAGACAGGCACTCTGATCCGAGATGGTGTTCCATCCATTCTGAATAACGATGATGCCAATGCCCTGGAAGAGGCATTGCGAATTAAGGACAAGCATCCAGATACAACCGTGACAGTTATCACCATGGGCCCGCCGCAGGCGAAGGATCTGCTGCTGGAATGTCTGGCGATGGGAGCGGATGAAGGTATTCTCGTATCAGACCGGGCAGTTGGCGGATCCGATACCTGGGCAACGTCGAATACCCTGGAGGCAGCGGTAAATCGCTGGGTAAAAGAAAATGGTCCGTATGATCTGATTTTTGCCGGACGTCAGGCAATCGACGGAGATACTGCCCAGGTAGGTCCGCAGCTGGCAGAAAAGCTGAGTCTGCCGCAGGTCACTTATGTAGAAGCTTTTTCGATTTCGGAAGACTTAAAAGATATTACCGTCAGACGGCAGATGGAAGATGGCTACGAAGTCATCACACTGAAGACACCTTGCCTGCTGACAACCATCAAGGAACTGAATACACCTAGATACATGAACCTGGTCAACGTATTTGATGATGCAGACAGCAGGATTAAAGTATGGAATGCAAAGGATATCGAGGTGGATCTGAATAAGGTCGGTCTGGAAGCATCCCCAACGAATGTATTCCGGTCTTTTACGCCTGCACCGAAGGGTAAGGGACAGATTCTGGAAGGCGATACAGAACGGGAAGTTGCAGAAAAACTGCTGATCAGCCTGAAAGCGAAGCATGTAATTTAGGAATCCAGGAGGAAAGAAAATGGCAATTGAAATCATAAAGGAAAAATGTATCGGCTGCGGACTGTGCTTTAAGTCCTGCCCGTATGATGCCTTTGAATTTGAACCGTATGACGGAAATAAAACAGGAAAAGTGGCAAAGGTGAACGCCAAATGTTCATTCTGCAATCAGTGCCTGACCGCATGTAAGTTTGGTGCAATTCAGGAAAAGAAGGCGGAAGCGGCAGCAGATCTCTCAGAATACAGACATATCTGGGTATTTGCTGAACAGAGAGACGGTAAGCTGATGAATGTTGCGCTGGAACTGATCGGTGAAGGATACCGTCTGGCCAAGGAGATCAGTGATGATACCCAGGTTTGTGCGGTATTGGTGGGTGATCAGATCGACCATCTGGCAGAGGAATGCTTTGCCTATGGTGCAGAAAAAGTATATCTGATTCAGGATCCGCTGCTGAAGAACTATACTACGGACGCATATACAAAAGTATTAAAGCAGGCCATTGACGAATACAAGCCGGAAATTGTACTGTATGGTGCGACACATATCGGTCGTGATCTGGCACCGAGAATTGCGGCCAGATGCAATACCGGTCTGACGGCAGATTGTACCAGACTGGATGTGAAGGTATCCAGCTACATTGAATTTGCGAAGAAGAATACCACACTGGACACTTCTACGCTGGATCCGGAGGATCCTTCTACAGGAATCAAACAGACACGTCCTGCCTTCGGCGGAAACCTGATGGCAACCATTGTCTGTCCGAGAACCCGTCCGCAGATGTCTACCGTAAGACCGGGCGTAATGCAGAAGCGAGAAAGGACAGAAGGTGCTTCGGGTGAGATTGTAACGATCAAACCGGAAATTACAGAAGCTGATATTCATGTAAAGATTCAGGATATTGTAAAATCTGTAAAGGAAATGGTATCGCTGACGGATGCAGATATCATCTGTTCCGGCGGACGCGGCCTGGGCGATGCGTCCGGATTCCAGCTGATACAGCAGTTCGCAGATAAGGTTGGCGGTGTGGTTGGTGCGTCCCGTGCTGCGGTTGACGCAGGCTGGATAGACCATTCCCATCAGGTAGGCCAGACCGGAACTACGGTAAAGCCGAAAATTTATTTTGCATGTGGAATCAGCGGTGCAATTCAGCACCTGGCAGGTATGCAGACTTCGGATATCATCGTTGCAATTAATAAGGACGCGGATGCACCGATCTTTGAGGTTGCAGACTACGGAATTGTAGGTGATCTGTATAAAGTCATTCCGGAAATTATCGCGCTGTGGGATCAGGCGGAAGCACTGTACGATGCAGCTGTAAAGTAAAGACGCATAGCAGGAAACTGTAATTATATATGCGGCTATGCTCCAGACTTTCCATAAAAGGATATGTATACCTCCTCCTTTTTCCTTAAACTTTGTCAACGATTTTCACCTGTAAATTATGACAATATCAATAGAAACCTGAATATTAATAATATGAACCTCAACCTTCAACCATAACAACTTTCTTTTATTCAAATAAATATTGAGTTTGGAGGTAAATATGTTCGGGAAGAATGGAACATATTTTTGAGAGATGGAGGCTGTAACTTTGGTAAGGCAGACTCCATCTTTCGAAAATGCAGTCAATAACATTACAATGAAGCCATAAAAAACGAAAGGATGATAAAAATGAGAGAAGTAGTGATCGTAGACGGTATGCGTACCGCATTCGGCAGAATGGGCGGAGCTCTGAGACCAT
>JBJFHL010000070.1:0-6654 GCA_051893555.1 Anaerovoracaceae bacterium | reverse complement strand
AAGCAGAAAAAAATTTAAAGCGCTGCTGGCTATCGCGCCAGCGATTTGGTACAATTATAGAAATACACAGTGCCCCAGGGGGGCAGAAATATCCCAAGCAGGCAGGAGGAATTTCAGTAATTATGAGTGCTTTCGTCTCTTTCGAACATGTAAAAAAAGTATATCAGATGGGAGAAGTCTCCATTGAGGCTCTCCGGGATGCCACCTTCGAGATAGAAAAAGGTGAAATCTGCGTCATCGTCGGTGCCTCCGGCGCCGGCAAGACCACCCTGTTAAACATCCTGGGCGGCATGGACACTCTGACGTCCGGAAAGGTATTTCTGGATGGTCAGGAAATATCCGGCTACACGCCCCGTCAGCTGACGACATACCGCCGCTATGAAATCGGCTTTGTGTTTCAGTTCTACAACCTGGTGCAAAACCTGACCGCCGTGGAAAACGTATCCCTGGCCACCCAGATCTGCAAGAATCCCATGGACTCGGAGGAAGCCCTGCGGAAAGTGGGTCTGGAGGACCGGCTCTACAACTTCCCCGCACAGCTTTCCGGCGGCGAACAGCAGCGTGTGGCCATCGCCCGTGCTCTGGCGAAGAATCCCAAGCTTCTTCTCTGTGACGAACCTACCGGCGCTCTGGACTATAATACCGGCAAAGCGATCCTGAAACTGCTGCAGGATACGGCCCGCAGCACCGGCATGACGGTGGTCATTATTACCCATAATCAGGCGATCACCCCGATGGCGGACCGGATCATCCATGTAAAGAGCGGCACGGTTTCCTCTGTGGAGATCAACAAACATCGTGTTCCTGTGGAAGAAATTGAATGGTAGGTGAAACAGCATGAAAAATGTCATGGCGAAGACCACCTTCCGGGAAATCAAAAGCAGCTTCGGCCGCTGGGCAGCCATTCTGGCCATTGTAGCCCTGGGCGTGGGTTTTTTCTGCGGTCTGAAGATGTGCAAGGATGATTTCGTGAAGACAGGCGATGATTACATAAACCGACTGAATCTGTACAATTACCAGTTGATGACCACACTTGGACTGGAAGATGCGGATGTGGACATCATCGCAGATGTGGATGGCGTGGCAGCCGCAGAGGGCGCCTGGTCCGCAGATATCCTGTTTTCCATCCGCGACAGTGAAGAAGACGGAGAACGAGTGGCCAAGCTGCATACTCTTACGGAAATCACCGATCAGCTTTCTCTGACGGCGGGACGCATGCCCCAGACCCCGCAGGAAGTCATCGGGGATCCCCATTATTTTACGGAAGAGGATCTGGGAAAAACCATTTTCTTTCCTTCCTCCAACGACAAAGACACGCTGGATCTGCTGGCGTATGATTCCTATACCCTCGTCGGCCTGGCCAATTCCCCGGCCTATCTGAATTTTGAACGGGGTTCCACCTCCCTGGGAAGCGGATCGGTATCCTGCTTCCTGTACCTTCCGAAAGAAGGCTGGGACAGCGATATTTATACTGAAATTTATGTGGATTTTCAGGAAGATTTCCCGATTTTCTCCACCGAATATAACGAGAATGCTGACCGCATGGAGGACCGGCTGAAAGATGCCATGGAAACGGTGGGGCAGCGCCGCTACGACGCCATCATCGATGAAGCCAGAGAAAAGTTATCCGATGCCCAGGCGGAAGTGGATGATGCCCAGGCAGAACTGGACGGTCATAAGGCAGATCTGGCCAAAGCGAAAGCCGACCTGGCAGACGGCCAGAAAGAAATCGAAGAAAACCGGAAGAAGCTTACCGATGCCAGAGCGGATCTGAAGGACGCCAGAAAAGAGCTGGAGGACAACCGGAAGAAACTGGAGGACGGCAGAAAAGAATATGAAGACGGCCTTGCCTCCTATCATGAAGAAAAAGAAAGCACCTACGCCCAGCTGGACGGTGCCCTGGCTGCCGGCTACATGAGCCAGCCGGAGTACGAAGCTGCAAAGCTGCAGGCAGATCAGCAGTTTGCCGCTGCATGGCAGGAGCTGGAAACGGCTCGCATCGAACTGGAAACCGGCGAAGCCCAGCTGGCCGAAGGCGAGAAGAAAGTCGCAGACGGCGAAGCAGAAGTTTCTGACGGGGAAAAGAAGCTGAAGGACGGCGAAGCAGAGCTGGCTGACGGCAGAAAAGAAATTGCAGATGCGGAAAAGAAGCTGGCGGAAGGGGAAGAAAAAATCGCCGACGCCCGCCGTGAGCTCCGCGACGCGGAAAAAGAAATTGACGACATCGAATACCCGACCACCTACGTCCTCGGACGTGATACCAACATCGGGTATGTGTGTTTTGAGAATGACTCCAAAATCGTGGACGGCATCGCCAGAGTCTTCCCGGTATTCTTCTTCCTGGTGGCCGCACTGGTCTGCATGACCACCATGACGCGGATGATCGATGAACAGCGAACCCAGATCGGCGTGCTGAAAGCCCTGGGCTACAATCGGAACCAGATCCTGCGAAAGTATGTGATCTATTCCGGCAGTGCGGCAGTTCTCGGTGCCGTCATCGGATACTTTATCGGGGTTCACCTGTTCCCGTGGGTCATCTGGGCCGTGTACGGCATCATGTACGGCTTCGCGGATATCATCTTCCTGTACAGTTGGCCGCTGGGCCTGGGCTCCCTGCTGGTGGCTCTTCTGTGCTGTGTCGGTACCACGATCCTTTCCTGCAATGCGGAGCTGAAAGAAGTGCCGGCCCAGCTGATTCGTCCGAAAGCCCCGCAGGCGGGCAAACGGATTTTGCTGGAACGTGTGCCTTTCATCTGGAATCGCCTGAAATTCCTGGTGAAGGTATCCATCCGGAATACCTTCCGCTACCGCCGCCGGTTCATCATGATGGTCATCGGTATCAGCGGGTGTACGGCTCTGCTCATTACAGGCCTGGGCATCAAGGATTCCATCGCCAACGTGGTTTCCGCCCAGTATGATAACATCTATCATGTGGACTACACCGTATCTTTCCAGAAGGATATGGATGAAGCGGCGCAGCAGCAGTTCGTGGAGGAAACGAATTCTGTGGTCACAGACGCTCTCTTCCTTTATACCAGTTCGGTGGATGCCCGGGCCAATGGCCTGACAAAATCCGTCAACCTGGTGGTTTGCGACAAGTCGGACGATATTTCCGGCTTCATTTCCCTGTATAACGATGACGGGCCGATCGCTTATCCTTCGGCCGGTCAGGGGGTCATCAACAGCAATCTGGCCGAAAAACTGGGGATTTCCGCAGGCGACAGCCTGACTGTCTTTGACAGTGATATGAAAGAAATGACGGTGGAAATCACGGCCCTGTGCGACAACTATGTATATAACTATCTATATATCGGCAGAGACACCTATGAAGAAAACTGGGGACCGATGGAAATCAATTCGGCCTTCGTCCTGGGTGTGGAAAATGAAGATGGACAGATTGCGGATCCTCACAGCGACAGCACGGTAATTTTGGATGCGCGCAATGTTTCTGCGGTGAGCATCACCAGCGATTTCCGCGACCGGATCGACAATATGATGAAAAGTCTGAACTACATCGTGGCTCTGGTGGTTGCCAGCGCCGGTGCCCTGGCATTCATCGTCCTCTACAACCTGACGAATATCAACATTACGGAGCGGATTCGGGAAATTGCCACTATCAAGGTGCTGGGCTTCTATTCCAGTGAAACTGCCCAGTATGTATTCCGTGAGAATATTCTGCTGACTGCCATCGCGGCGCTGGTGGGCATTCCGCTGGGCAGCCTGCTACATGCTTACGTTATGGCACAGGTGAAGATAGATATGCTCAGCTTCGACATCCATGTGGAACCGGTCAGCTATCTGATCGGCCTCCTGGTCACCTTCGTCTTCGCCTTCCTGGTGAACCTGGTGATGCGCCGGAAGCTGAGCCACGTCAGCATGACCGAATCCCTGAAGTCCATCGAATAGTCTTCGTCCAGGCGGGGTTTCGCTATGCGCTCCGGCATAGCCTTATAGCAGTGGTTAGTCTCATCTAATGCAACAATATTCTGCAATTTTTTAAAAAAAGCACGTAAAGCACGTTCGAAAAGAGCGGATTTTGCGAAGAAAACCCGAAAATCCGGCCAAATTTGGCTATTTTTCAGCTTAACTTGAGAAAAATTACGTGTTTTTGGCAAAAAACAGGCCTCATATTGTTGAATTAGTCAATGCTAACTCGAAGTCAAACTTGAAACCAACCCAGAAGAACACGACATGATTTTTTCAAATATTCACTTGACTTTTTCGAAAAAAATGTGGTAAAAAAAGAAGAGTCGTGTAGCAAAGTATTTCAAGCAAAGCGTATCATGCCCGTCGGGGCAGGATGCGCTTTCTTTTTTTCAGGAGGTATTCATCATGATTCAGACAAAAACACAGGGCATTGTCTTCGGACTGCTCATGTCCTATTCCATGGCATTCGGCATGGAGATCTATAACGTGGCCAGCAAGCTGGGATTCGACTTGCAGGCAGGAGGCTTCAGCAACATGACCAATCTGGTGTTCTGGGAGGCTTTCAAGGAAGGACTGTATATGGGTCTCTTCGTCTTCCTGTTTTCCAACCTGTGGGGCAACAAGTTCGGCGCTTCCTTCGCCGCCCGTCACAGCGATCCGGAAAAGGATAATCCGTATTTCTGTCAGCTGCTCCGTCAGGGAGGCACAGTGGCTATCATGTGTCCAACCATGAGCCTGACCGCTTCCATCCTTTTCAACATCATCCTGGGCGGCGCGTCCTGGCTGCAGCTGCCTGCCATCTGGCTGGGCACGGTCTTCAAGAATTTCCCAATGGCATTCTTCTGGAATTTCTTTTTCGCCGCGCCTTTCTCCCGGCGTGTTTTCAGCCTGCTGTTTTCACGTTAGCGGGTATATTGAATTAAAAGCGCATGCATACAGATTATTTTTAAAGGAAAAGCGGGACTTGGTACAGAATTGTCTGGCCAAAGCCCCGCCATATTTTTTACACTGCTATTATATAATGCTCTTTCAGATCATTCAGCATATTGTACTTAATGCATCCTTCTCTTTGCAGTCTTCCGACCACAATGCCCGGTGCAACTCCAATTCTTTTCGCAAATCCGCAAACACTTGCGGCAGAAAAGTCATGTCCGCTTTTAAAAAGGGTGAATGCATCTGTCGGTATCAGCATATCCCCTGACCATGCATTTGCATCTTCTTCATCCTGATCTGTTGTGCCATCAGTCCGTCCAATATGTCCAAGTATGATATGGCCCAATTCATGAAATAAACTGAACCAGAATCTGTCTGCATCTTTACCTCGTGCTGTAAGCCCCAATACAATCTTATTACCATCCATAAAGGAAGCCCCGTGGAGAAAGGAACCTTTCAGATGAGGCAGAAAAACAAGAGCAACACCGCATTCTGCAAGCATCTGTTTGAGCTTCGGGCAAAACACCTCTGGCTTTTGTACTGTCATTTCCCGAATTTCCGGGATAATGTGCACAAGTTCTTTGATATTGATTGGTGCCGTCTGCGTATTACGGGCCAGGATCTTTGCTCCCTGTGCCCATGCGAGTAAAGCAAAATCACTTTTTTCCGTAACAGCCAGCCTTCTGCATGCAATTCTCGTAATCTGATTACTCTCTAACAATGAAAGTTCGACAACCTCAAAAAACTTTCTCGAGTTGATCACTCTCTCCTTCGGATCCCTGGTTTCAGGAACCCAACCGAATTGAGCCATCTGATGATATGGCAGCTGCTTTACTAAAGCTTCATCCGCATCCATCTTATTCTCTGCCTCTGCCCTGATCAACTTCTCTCTGTATATAGCCTCCAGGTTATTCCAAAACTTTGCCGGAACCCCAAGCACAACTTCCAGCCTGACAGCTACATCCGGAGTTAACTGTACATCTCCGTTTATAAGCTTGCTGATATGCTTTTCGGACAAATTCATTCTTGCTGCAAACTCTTTCTGACTCATCCCTCTGTCATTCAGCTGTTCCTTAATTGTTGCACCTGGCGGCGTTGCTATAAAACTGCGACTCCTCACCATTATGCTACCTCCTACTCAACTTCTTTAAATTAATGATAATCCACTATCTCCATAATATGCGCAATTTGAATTGAATCACCGTGTTTTTCAAATACCAGTCTATACGGATGCACCAGATCAAGAGCATATTGCCCCTTACGATCGTACGACAAAGGATGACATCTGCCAATATGAAATTGAATCATCTCCTCAACAGTATCTGCAGCCCTTATCTGATCTATGCGCATATGGATTTTTTCTGACATCTCATGTCCATAGGTTCTATCCGAAACTTTAGCATCAGTACAAACCTTCTCAATCCTGTCATTCTTATATGTAATCTCCAAGCACACACCCCTTTTCCAATTTACCTTTAAGGTAAATTAATAATACCATCATTTTTTTCATTAGTCAATATTTAATTTACCTTCAAGGTAAATTCATCTTGCTGCATAATCAATAAAAGTGTCTGCTATATAGACGGTTAGTCTTATGTAACTCAGCAATATTCAACCTGTTTTTCAAAAAGGTACGTAAATCACGTGCTGAAAGAACGGATTTTGTAGAAAAAAGTCTTCGCCTGATTGCAGATAATTATCTTGCGCTGCGAAAAAAGAAATAAAAGAATAAAATCTAAAAAGGGGCTGTCGCATTAACGGTTTTCACCGTTAGGGTGGCGGCCCTCTTTTCAT
>JBJFHL010000069.1:0-34519 GCA_051893555.1 Anaerovoracaceae bacterium | reverse complement strand
ATTCATGACATGCAAGCAGAGCATTGTGGTGTCAAATCAATTCGTCAACAACACGGTTGCTCCCATACCGACAGCACAGACCATACGGATACTGAAAAACTTTTCTGCTTCTTTGTATCCTTTAATGCCACTTGCCATAATCCACCCCAGGTAAATAATCGGCGTATCTTTCTTCAGTATTTTTTTCGCATCCCCTAAGGAATAGACCGGTAACTCAATCTGATTTCCGAGAAGTTTCGCATATTTTTCGGTATTTCCCGTATTCGTTGTATAAACAATTGCTTTCATCTGTTTTCTCCTTTCTGATAAAAAAACGCAGTGACTGAATGTGATTCATTCAGCACTGCGTCTTTGCGTCTGGCTCATTTTTTTTCACTTACGGTTGAAGGTCTTATAGAACAATCGGACATGTGCCTCCAGTGTCTGCATACATTCATCCTCTTTTTCCGGATGTCTGTCACATTCACCCAGCAAAACAAGAATCGGTGCATCATACATCATTGCAAGGACACCAGGATCTTCCTCTGCCAGGACTCCTGCTTCAATCATTCTGGTAAATAACCCTTTGTGATAATCATGGATCTGGTTGACATATCGTTTGGAATACAGTTCTGACAGTTCCGGAGACCGAAACTGTTCAATCGTCATCATACGTCGGAACTGGCTGATATATTCGTCGTGAAGAGAATAATCAATCAGGGATTTTACCTTATCCACCAGATCATCCGCAGTGATTTCTTCAAACACCATCACATCCCGCTCCGAATTCTGAACATGAATCGAAATGCTATCCGTAAACGCTTCATATCTTCTTGCTGTCTCTTCAAAAATTGCATCGAAAATGTCCTGCTTGCTCCTGTAATGCTTATATAAAGATGGTGCTTTGATTCCCACTGCGGAAGCAATCTGTTCCACACCGACTGCGTCAAATCCCTTCTGTGAAAACAGACGCAGAGCTTCCAGAAGTATCTTATGTTTTGTGTCCATTCCCAATCCTCCATAATGCAGCTAAAGCTCATTAGCCACATTATAGGCTAAAAAACATTAGCTGTCAAGTGGATTCAAAAATTTATTTTTCTTCTGCCAGCTTCTTTGCCAGGTTCTTATGGGCCGTTGCCATCATCAGCTTGATCCGGTTCAGCTGGTTCACATCGCTGGCCCCCGGGTCATAGTCGATGGCCACGATATTGGCATACGGATACTGTTCCCGCAGCGCCTTCATCATGCCCTTTCCGGTCACATGGTTCGGCAGGCAGGCAAACGGCTGCAGACATGCGATATTCTCCGCGCCGCTCTTGATCAGTTCAATCATCTCCCCGGTCAGAAGCCATCCCTCGCCGCACTGGTTGCCGGTGGAGGCAATGGATGATGCTTCATGGGCTGTATGGTCGATATAGGAAGGCTCCTCAAACCGCTTGCTTTCCCGCAGTGCCTGACGAAGGGGCTTTCGGAACCACTCAATCAGCCCGATGGCCACCTGATTCAGCTTGTACTGCTTGTAGCTGCCAGATAAGTTCTCATAGTTGAACTTCTTGCTGTACATGCCGTAGAGGAAGAAGTCCACCAGATCCAGCACCACGGCTTCGCCGCCTTCCTTTTCAATAATGTCCACGATATTGTTGTTGGCATCCGGATGATATTTCACCAGAATTTCGCCAACCACACCGACTTTCGGCTTCTTTACGTCAAGCAACGGCATGGTATCGTAATCATGTACAATCTCTTTCACCAGTTTCTTATATGTGCTGATCTTTCCATCCCGGCAGTTCTCAAAGATTCTCGCTTCATATTTTTTCATGATCCCTTCTGCCGCACCCGGCTCCGTCTCATACGGACGTGTCGCATACAGCACCCGCTGGAACAGATCACCGTACATGGCCGCAATGATCAGCTTCTTTCCCATCTCCGGCGTCAGCTTAAAACCAGGATTGGCTTCCAGACCTACCATATTGAAGGATACCACCGGAATCTGCTCCATGCCCAGATCTTTCAGTGCTTTCCGCAACAGCGCGATATAATTGCTTGCACGGCAGCCGCCTCCGGTCTGTGACATGACCAGTGCCGTACGGTTCAGGTCATAGTCTCCGGACTTCAGTGCACTGATCATCTTCCCCAGGGTCACCAGGGTCGGATAACAGGCATCGTTGTTGACATATTTCAGGCCTTCATCGATGGCGTGTTTGTCCACCGTAGGAATTACCACCGCGTTGTAACCGCAGCTCTTGAAAGCCACTTCTAAGTACTGAAAATGAATCGGCGACATCTGTGGAATCAGCAGCGTATAGTTTTCCTTCATCTCTTCCGTAAAATAAACACGCTCATAAGGCTTCGTATCATGATGCGCTTTCACACCATGCTTTTCCCGTTCCTCCATGGCCGCTTTCAGAGACCGGATCCGAATCCGGATAGCACCCAGATTGGTACCTTCATCAATTTTCAGAACAGTGTACAGCTTGTTGGATTTCTCCAGAATTTCTTCCACTTCATCGGTGGTAACTGCATCCACACCACAGCCGAAAGAATTCAGCTGCACCAGTTCCATATCATCTCTGGTTCCCACATAGTCCGCTGCTTTATACAGACGGGAGTGATAGGTCCACTGATCCAGAACGCGGATTGGGCGCGGAAGATTGCCCAGCTTGCATACAGAATCTTCCGAGAGGACCACCATGTCGTAGGAAGTGATCATTGTGTCAATCCCGTGATTGATCTCTTTATCCAGGTGATACGGACGTCCGGAAAGTACGATGGCTTTCTTTCCATGTTTCTCCGCAAAATCGATTGCCCGGAGTCCCTCCTGCTCCACGTCGGCTTTGAACTGCTGCTGTTCTTTTCTGGCAGCAGCCACAGCCTCCTCGATTTCCTTCGCGCCGATATTTCGGCCCGCCAAAACCGAGGCCATCCGTTTTACAAGGCGTTTATCGTCATCATAAGGCAGGAAGTCATGGGTAAATGTGACACCGGCTTCCTCGAAAATCTCATTCATGTTGTTGGCGATGACTTCCGGATAGGTGGCGACAATCGGGCAGTTGTAATGGTTCTGTGCCGATGGATCTTCGATCTGCTCATAGTTGATACACGGATAAAAGATCCATTTTTCTCCCATATCCACCAGCGTCCGGATGTGGCCGTGAACCAGCTTGGCCGGGTAGCAGGCCGTATCGGAAGAAATCGTATCGATGCTTTTCTCGTACAGTTCCTTGGAAGATACCGGGGATAATATCACACGGAATCCCAACTTCGTAAAGAACGTAAACCAGAACGGATAGTTCTCATACATATTCAATACTCGCGGAATCGCAACATGACCGCGTTTAGCTTCTTTATCTGTCAGCGGTTTATAGGAAAAGAGCCGCTTCGTCTTATATTCGTACAGATTCGGCAGCGCTTCTGCCTGCTCCGCTTTCACATCCTTGCCGGCACCTTTCTCGCAGCGGTTTCCTGTGACATACCGCTTGCCGTCTTCGAATTTGGTGATTGTCAGCATGCATTTATTTTCGCACCGGCTGCAACGCGTGTTGACGGTTCCCGCCTGGAAGTTTTCCAGCTGTTCCGGCTGTGCAATATTCGAATGGGTTCCCGGAATCCAGTGTTCCAGCGAATGGAGCGCACACCCATAGGCACCCATGATACCTGCAATGTCCGGACGAACCACTTCCCTGCCCAGTACCAGTTCAATACTGCGAAGTACCGATTCGTTCAGGAAGGTTCCTCCCTGGACTACGATCTTTTCTCCGGCCTCCTCCGGATTCCGAAGCTTGATAACTTTATATAAGGCATTCTTAATGACAGAATAGGATAATCCAGCGGCAATATCTCCGATGGTGGCTCCCTCCTTCTGGGCCTGTTTCACCATGGAATTCATAAATACAGTACAGCGGGTTCCCAGATCCACCGGACTCTGCGAAAACAGCCCGACTGTAGCGAAATCCTCCACCTTCATATCGACAGAACGGGCATAGGTTTCAATAAAAGATCCACAGCCCGAGGAACATGCCTCGTTGAGCATAATATGATAAATTGCCCCGTCTTTAATTTTCATACACTTCATATCCTGGCCGCCGATATCTAAAATAAAATCCACGCCGGGCAGAAATTTGTCTGCAGCACGGTAATGGGCCATGGTTTCAATAATCCCCTCATCCGCATGGAATCCGGCCTGGATCAGTCCTTCGCCGTAGCCAGTCACCGTGGTTCTGCCAATAAAACAGTCTGCCGGAAGCTTTCTGTATATGTCGCCAAGGAGTTCCCGGGTTGCTTCCAGAGGATTTCCTTCGTTATTTCTGTAGAACGAGTAGAGCAGATTTCCTTCCGAATCGATCAGCGCGCCCTTGGTTGTCGTAGAACCTGCATCAATACCCAGAAAACATGCTCCGTGGGCCGCGTCCAGAGGTTTTCGCATGATTTTTGCCTTGTCATGGCGGGCCTTGAAGGTGTCATATTCTTCCTGGTTATGGAATAAAGGCGCAACCCGCTTGGTTGCCATACCGGATGCAGGATCGATATTTTGTATTTTATGTAAGATATCACGAAGGAGCACCGGTTCGCATTTTTCCGCCATATAAGCTGCACCCAGCGCTACAAAATATTTGGAGTTTTTCGGGAAGAGTACCTGCTCTTCGGAAAGGCCCAGTGTCTCGATGAAACGCTTGCGCAGCTCGGACATATACGTCAGCGGACCGCCAAGAAAAGCAACATTTCCCTTGATCTTTCTGCCACAGGCCAGACCGCTGATGGTCTGATTCACCACAGCCTGAAAGATGGAAGCAGCCAGGTTCTCAATGGGTGCCCCTTCATTAATCAAAGGCTGAATGTCTGTTTTCGCGAAAACACCACAGCGTGCCGCGATGGGATAAATCACCTTATAATCCTTCGCCGCTTCGTTGAGGCCGTCTCCGTCGGTATTCAGCAGAATCGCCATCTGATCGATGAACGCACCGGTACCCCCTGCACAGGTTCCGTTCATTCTTTGCTCCACACTTTTCCCGAAGAATGTGATCTTGGCATCCTCGCCGCCCAGTTCAATCACCACATCGGTCTGCGGTATTATTTTTTCCACAGCAAGAGAACAGGTTATGACTTCCTGTTCAAATCTTGCTCCTATTTTCTCTGAAAGTGCCAGACCGCCGGATCCGGTGATCACCACCTGAACAGGAATATCGCCGATTTCCCGGATCAGATCCTGCAGAAGTTCTTCGACCTTCTCGAAAACACTGGACATGTGACGCTCATATCTTTCATATACAATTTCATTTGCTTCGTTCAGTAATACCAGCTTGACGGTTGTAGAACCGACATCAATTCCAAGTCTCATGCAATTATACCTCTTTGAATGTATCCTAACAGTGATTACAACATTACATTATATCTGAAATTATGCTAAGACGGTGTTAAGATTCTTTCACAAAGTACCGTCTTAATTTGACAATTTTTTCAAAGTGTTTGCTTTTTTCCTTTTCATCCACTATAATCATATCCATGAAGACAACAATAAAGAAACGAACATGGAAAGCCATTTACCGGCTTTTGGACCGGGTCTCCCCGGTGGATTATGATTGCGGCAGTCTGTGCGGTGCCGCCTGCTGTCTCTGCGGCAATTCCGCAGAGAATACAGCAGAGACAACCGATCCTTCTGCAGACGACTACGAAATGGGAATCTATCTGTATCCCGGTGAGGAAAAAATCCATAATAAAAAGGAGGACTGGCTCCTCTGGTCCTGTGAGCGCGCGGAGGACTACGAATTTCCGGATTCCTGGTTCGGAAACGTATATTTCGTGCGGTGCAAGACGCCGCCTTACTGTCCGCGGGATAAACGTCCGTTCCAGTGCCGTACCTATCCACTGGCACCGCATATCACACAGGAAGGCATTCTTACCCTCATACGCAATCATGAGGAACTGCCTTACTCCTGTCCTCTCATTGAGAATCACATGGATTTGAATCCCAGCTTCGTAAAGGCAACTTATACAGTTTGGAAACATCTGCTCCGCGATCCGCTTATTTTCGATCTGGTGGAGATGGACTCCCGCCTGCGGGATATCTATGGCGAGGAACTGGAGTACGAGCAGCTGTAATCATCCTTTGCTTGAAAAAGAGGCGAATGCCTCTTTTTTTCATCTACATATTCTTTATTTCCTTTTTATAGAGCCAACGCAAAACCAACGCGGAATACGTCAGCCCGATGATTTCTGCCAGCGGAAAAGAAGCCCAGGACAGAGTTACACCGCCGATATGGATCAGTATATATGCCAGCGGCAAAATGCCGAAAAGCTGACGAAGCAGCGATGCATACAGACTAAGCATGCCGTGTCCCGTTCCCTGAAACAGCGTAGACGTCATAATGCCGAAGGCTGCCGGCAGAAAGCAGATGCTGATGATTCGCAGCGCAGGGACACCGATGCGCAGCATTTCATCCGACGCGTCAAACATGCCAAGCAGAAGCTCCGGCAATGTCTGAAACAAAATCAGGCCTGCTGCCATAACGCACATGGCCAGAAACAGACCAAATTTATAAGTTTCCATCAGTCTGGCTTTATTTCTTGCACCGTAGTTATATCCCATAATCGGCATGGCGCCCTGATTCAGTCCGAAAACCGGCATGAACACAAACGACTGAATTTTAAAATATGCACCCAGCACCGCCACCGCCGTTGTGGAGTAGACTGCCAGGATCATATTATAGAAAATAAGCATGAAGGATCCAATGGCCTGCATGATAATGGAAGGAAAACCGACCTTATAAATATCTGCAACGATTCCCCAGTCCAGTCGGAATCCTTTGATTTCAATTCTGACCAGGTGTTCTCCCTTGCACACAATGACCACACCAATCAGGAAACAGCAGAACTGGCCGAATACCGTTGCTGCTGCTGCACCGGCCACACCCATTTTCGGAAATCCAAGCAGACCAAAAATCAGAATTGGGTCAAAAATGATATTGATGATGGCACCAGTTAAGCTGCATATCATTGGCCCGACCATATTTCCGGTGGACTGCAATACCTTTTCCAGCATTACCTGCACATTCAGGAACAGGCTGCCGATGCAGACGATCTGCATATAGATCACAGCGGAATCAAAAATTTCCGTTCCTCTTGCCGCATACGCCGAGACGAAATATTTTGTAAAGAAACATCCCAGTAAAAAGAAAACCAGATAGTTAAACAGACCGATGAGAATGCTGGTGCTTGCAGCCTGATCTGCCTTTTCCTGTTTATGTGCTCCCAGTAGCCGGGCGATCAGAGAATTGACACCTACGCCGCTGCCGACGGACAGAGCAATGATCAGCATCTGCACCGGATTCACGATGGATACAGCGGTGAAGGCATCTTCACTGATTTGGGCTACGAAAATGCTGTCAACGATATTGTAAAGGGCATTGATGGTCATGGAAAGCATTGCCGGCCATGCCATGCTGAGAAGAAGCCTGCGAACAGGCACGATTCCCATTTTATTTTCTGTCGTATTCTGTATTTCTGACATAAATACCTCTCTTTCGTAAAAAGATATTATACAACAACCTGTTTACAAATTCAAGATTTATGGTAAGATATTGTAGGGTTCAAACCACTGACAATGCATTACATAAATGAAAGGATAAAAATATATGACAACCAGACTGGAAGAAATACAGAAACGCAGAATTTTCGGCATCATCTCCCATCCGGATGCCGGAAAAACCACATTAACCGAAAAGCTGCTGCTGCACGGAGGAGCCATTCGGGAAGCCGGTACCGTAAAAGCTCGCAGAAATGCCAAATTCGCTACTTCTGACTGGATGGAAATCGAAAAGCAAAGAGGTATCTCTGTCACCTCTTCGGTCATGCAGTTCGAATATGAAGGAAAAATGATCTCCATTATGGATACGCCGGGTCACAATGATTTCGGTGAAGATACTTACCGTATCCTTACATCTGTAGACAGTGCTGTCATGGTCATCGACGGTGCCAAGGGTATCGAGGCCCAGACCAAGAAACTGTTCAAGGTCTGCAGCATGCGCGGCATTCCGATTTTTACCTTTATCAATAAGCTGGACCGGGAAACGAAAGATCCCTTTGATCTGGTACAGGAACTGGAAGATGTGCTGGGACTGCCATCGGTTCCTGTTACCTGGCCCATCGGTTCCGGTCTGAATTTCGAAGGAATTTACGATATTCTGAAAAATGAGGTTCACTTATATAAAGTCGGAAAGACGATTACTCTGGGACCCGACGGAATTTTCGGGCCGGAGCTGGAAAATGAAATCGCAGGATACAATCTTTCTGCCCTGCGGGATGAAATTGAACTGATCCAGGGTGCAGGAAACGAGTTTGATATGGACGCAATTTCCGCCGGTAAACTGTCGCCTGTGTTCTTCGGCTCCGCTTTGGCCGACTTTGGTACGATTCCATTCCTGGAACACTTCCTGGAGATGTCCCCTGCACCTGGTCCACGTAAGACGACTGACGGTGAGGTGCAGCCGACGGATGACTTTTTCAGCGGCTTTATTTTCAAAATCCAGGCAAACATGAATCCTGCACATCGTGACAGACTGGCATTCTTTCGGATCTGTTCCGGCACCTTCCAGCGCGGCATGTCTGTGACCCTGTCCAGAACCGGAAAAGAAATGAAGCTGGCGCAGTCTACCATGCTCATGGCCAATGAGCGGGAAAATGTGGACTCCGCCATTGCCGGTGACATCATCGGCATCTACGATACAGGAAATTACCAGATCGGCGATACTCTGACCACTACGAAGGAACCGCTGTTTTTCGAGCCGCTGCCTACCTTCCCTCCGGAACTGTTCGCCATGGTTTCTCCGAAAAACACCATGAAAGCCAAACAGTTCCAGAAAGGCGTGGATCAGCTGGCGCAGGAAGGCGCCATCCAGGTATACAGAAATCAGTATAACGAAGTGGTCATCGGAGCAGTGGGTCAGCTGCAGTTTGAAGTGTTCGAGTACAGGCTGAAAAACGAATATAATGCGGAAATCCGTATGGACCGTTTGGATTTCAGTGTCGCCCGTTGGGTTGATGTGGATCCGGAGAACACGGATGCCATTGATAAAATCAAAGATGTTCTGGATTCCCGCACCATGCTGGTCTTTGATCATTTCCAGCGTCCGATCATTCTCTTTGCCAACCAGTTCACCCTACAGTACTTCTCTGAAAAGCACAGCGATATCCGTCTGGTAGAAGCACTGGATGTGAAACAGTACTAAACGCAATAGTAAAGAATCGAATATCATCATAAAAAAAACACTGAAAGTCAGATAATTTCAGTGTTTTTTTCATAATATAATCATGGGCGGAGCTGTAAGCCGGGTTCTGTATTAGACAATCATCTATCTCGACTTGCCATCACTGACAAGCTCCAGCGGCCCACCTTCCGGGCAGGTGACGGGCAGCCACCTTTATCGCCCTATTCGGCCTTGCTCCGGGTGGGGTTTACACGGCCAGCATGTCTCCATGCTGCCGGTGAGCTCTTACCTCACCATTTCAACCTTACCACAGCCGTACTGTTTCGGCGGAATGTTTCTGTTGCACTTTCCCTATAGTTACCTACGCCAGACGTTATCTGGCACCCTTGCCCTGCGGAGCCCGGACTTTCCTCATATGCGGGAATCCACATACGCGATTGTCTGCTCTGCCCATGTATTTTTTTATTTCAAGTCTGACACCTAGAACAGATACCCTACAAACGTGATGGAATATGTAATTACAATTGCTGCAATCAGCAGAATCGCAATCACCTTACCCACAAATTTCTTATCTGCCTTTTTCTGTTTTTTCATCCTCAAATCCCCCCTGCGCTGTCAGATGCAGCCGTAGAATGCGGCTCGATTACAACGAATGGATTCCGGCAATCTTCCGCTTCAAATACTTTGAGACCGGTTTCCCTGCGAAGCCACTCTGCCATATTCTCCGTAAAAAGAATCTCTGATCCATAGTGACCAATATCCAGCACATTCATACCCATCTCCCGGGCAAGCTGTGCAGTATGATATTTCACATCTCCTGTCACGAACAGATCACAGCCGGCTTCATAAGCCGTTTCCATAAATTCGGCGCCTGCTCCGGTACAGATTCCTACTGTTTTCACACGATCCAGTACGTCACCGGTCACCCGATACTGCCGTACATCCTGTGAAAGCCGGTTCGCAGTCTGGCGGACGAATTCACAGACGGTATACTCACCATCGGTCAGTCCCATACGGCAGATCCCGGTTTCATCACCAGGAAGCGGTTCTACATGATTCAAATGCAGCTTCGAAGCGAGATAATCGTTATTGCCGCCGGCACATTTATCAAATGGAGTATGGGTTGCATACACACTGATCCCGGACTTTATGACTCTGCAAATATAGTTTCCAATAACACTTTTATCGTCAATATTGTGAACCGGAGCAAAAATCATCGGATGATGGCAGAGAATCAACTCTGCTCCATACGCTTCTGCTTCTGAAATGACGCTGTCTGTTACTTCCAGGCTTACCAGAACTCTGGTAATATCCGGATTTCCCAGTTTAATCTGAAATCCTGAATTGTCCCAGTTCTCCTGCAGTCCGAGCGGGCTGCGTTTCTCTATGAGGCGTGCGATTTCATCCAGTTTCATAGTTTTTCCTCCAGAATCTTTCTTGCGTCCCGAAGAAGATCCTGCAGATAACAGACGCGGTTTCTCTGCCCCCGAAGAGTCTTCCAGTCCTGACCGCCTGCTTCCATGCTCGCATAAATCTTTTCTTCTTTCTCGAGACGGGCTTCCAGATACTCCTCCGTCAGAGGCCCGATAAACTCCAGAAGCCTCCTGGGATACTGATATTCTATACTGTCAGCGTCCAGACTCAGTAGGGATGCTTTTTCCAAAGGTACGACAGTAAGTATTTCGCAGATGAATCGTCCCTCTCTTACCAGCTGCTCCTTCGTAATGGAAAAACAGTGATCATACAGCCAGTGTCGCAGCTTTCCGATATTGTTTCGCGGCTGCAGGATCAGACGCGGAAAAGACCAGGATTTTTCCAGATCCCTCTCCAGTATCTCGGTCATCAGGATTCCTCCCATACCTGCGATAACAACAACATCCACCTCCCCTGGCTTCAATACCTGAAGCCCATCCCCAAGGCGAAAGTCAAAAGCTTCTTCCGGATATCGCAGAGAACAGTTTTCTCTTGCCTTATTCAGCGGACCTTCATTCACATCAGCAAGAATAACATGAGGGCTGATTCCCCGTTCCCATAAAGCAGCGGGAAGGAATCCATGATCCGTACCAATATCCGCCACCGCTTCTCCCTGCCTGACTTCATTCGCAATTGCCGCAAGACGCGGCGTCAACTGTATCATAATATTTTTCTATGTTCTTTCCTGTAAACTTTATTCCAGATAATCTTTCAGCTTCTTGCTTCTGCTTGGATGGCGAAGCTTGCGAAGTGCCTTCGCCTCAATCTGACGAATACGCTCTCTGGTAACGTCAAATTCTTTCCCCACCTCTTCCAGGGTTCTGGCACGGCCGTCTTCCAGACCGAACCGCAGCTTTAGCACCTTTTGTTCACGTTCTGTCAGCGTATCCAGCACCTCAACCAGCTGCTCTTTCAGCATAGAGAATGCTGCAGCTTCTGCCGGTGCAGGCACGTCTTCATCCGGAATGAAATCGCCGAGATGGCTGTCCTCTTCCTCACCGATCGGTGTTTCAAGAGAAACCGGCTCCTGTGCGATTTTCTGAATTTCACGTACTTTTTCAACGGAAAGGCCCATTTCCTCCGCAATTTCTTCCGGAGTCGGTTCCCGTCCGTAGGTCTGCAGCAGCTGACGTGACACACGGATCAGCTTGTTAATGGTTTCCACCATATGCACCGGGATTCGGATGGTTCTGGCCTGATCCGCAATCGATCTGGTAATGGCCTGACGGATCCACCATGTGGCATACGTTGAGAACTTGTATCCTTTGCTGTAATCAAATTTATCCACGGCTTTGATCAGACCCAGATTTCCTTCCTGAATCAGATCAAGAAACAGCATTCCTCTGCCTACATACCGTTTGGCGATACTGACAACGAGACGCAGGTTCGCTTCACAGAGCCGTTTCTTGGCTTCTTCATCGCCCTGCTCCATCCGTTTGGCCAGTTCTATTTCTTCATCCGCTGAAAGCAGCGGAACCTTACCGATTTCCTTCAGATACATACGAACCGGATCGTCCACAGCGATTCCTTTTGGAATGGATGCTTCCAGATCCAGATCCGCTTCATCCATAACCAGATCCGGATCCTCCGAAAGATCCGGGTCTTCTGACAGAAGAATATCTTCGTCAAAATCTGTTTCGGTCTCTGAAATAATCTCAATTCCTTTGGACATGAGCGCCTCATAAATGTCATCCATCTGGTTCTTGTCCAAATCAGTGGCTTCAAGCACATCGGCGATGGCAGAATAAGTCAGCTTGTTTTTCATCGCTTTGCTTTTTTCCACAAGTTCCTGGATAATCTCCTGCTTGCGGTCCGGCGATGCGGCTGTTTCCTGCTGCGTATCAGTTTTCTTCTCCATGTCTTTCTCAGTCTGATTCTTCAGCGTAGTATTATTTTTGATTTCTGTTGCCATTACTTTCTTCCCCCATGAGAGTTTATTTCCTTCTGAACCTCCATCAGCTCCTTTGTAAGCATTTTGATGGATTCCGGGTTATTTTCTTCATCTGCGAGAGACAGGCGGGTGATAATGTCCTGCTCCCTTTCTGACAGACGTTGAAGCTGCCAGGTATTGATACACTGTTCGAAAACCTGTTCTTCATTTCCACAGATCACAATATTGGAAAGTGCTTCTGTCAACACTTCGCTTTCTTCCGGCTCAAGCCTGTCCTGTACCTGGTCGACATGAAAATCACCGGATAGTCCGTAAAGCTCGAAAAGTATGTCCTTCACTTTACGTCCAAGTCTGCTGGTAATCGCCTGATCATAATCCAGAAGTCGCTCTGTGAGCACGGGATTGACGAAAAGAGTTTTCAGAAGACTCGCTTCCAATGGCGAAAGGCCGATAGAATCTTCTTCCTTTTCATGTTCATGCAAATTGCGTTTCTGCGGAAGCGGCCTGGGTACATTCGTAGTATTGCCCAGAATTTCCATTTTAATAGCACCCTCTGCGATCCTGAGCTCTCTCGCCAGCTTTTTTATATATACATCGGCTTCCACAGGACTCAGTTCGCGAAGTACCCCGGCGGCAGCCTTGATATAATCAATTTTTCCTTCTTCTGTATCCAGATCCATACCTTTTCGGATATAGCGGAGTTTGTAATCAATATAGGGCAAGGCACCATCTACCAGCTGCAGAAATGCATCCCGCCCATTCTTCTTTATAAATTCATCCGGATCTTTTCCGTCTGTTACGTGGAGTACCCGTACCTTGCAGCCCTCTTTGCTGAGGATTTCAATTCCCCGCATGGCTGCATTCTGCCCTGCATTATCCGCATCATAAGAAAGGACCACATTTTTCGTATATCGCTTGATCAGCTTGCTCTGATTCTCCGTCAGAGCCGTTCCCAGCGAGGCGATCACATTACGTACTCCACCCTGATAAAGAGAGATGGCATCCATGTACCCTTCCACCAGAATTGCGAAGCCCTCTTTTCCGATATCCTGTTTCGTCGTATTCAGTGCATAAAGGTTATTTTTCTTCTGGAACACTTTATTCTCCGGAGAATTCAGATATTTCGGCGTGGCATCGCCGATGGCGCGTCCACCGAATCCTATGACCTTTCCGCTTGTGTTAATGATTGGAAACATGACCCGATTGCGGAATTTATCATATTTCTTTCCATTACTTTCGGAAATCAGCCCGAGTTCCAGAAGTATTTTATCATCGTAACCCTTCTGTTTCAGATAGGTGTAAAGGCTGTCCCACGTTTCATCGGCATAACCGATACCGAATTTTTTCAGAGTTGCATCTTCCAGTCCCCGGTTTTTCATATACGTATATCCCGGATTCTTTTGTTCTGAAAAAGCCCGATAAAAGAATCTTGCCGCTTCCTTATTTATTTCGTAATACTTTTCCCTGTCTTCGCCGAAGTTATTACGTTTCATCGTAATTCCGTATTCTCCGGCAAGTTTTTCAATGGCTTCATTAAAGTCCAGGTTATAGTATCGTTTTACGAATTCAATGGCATCCCCTGACGCGCCGCACCCAAAACAGGTAAAAATCTGCTTCTGTTCAGAAACGACAAAAGAAGGTGTCTTTTCATTGTGAAACGGACAAACACCTTTATGATTGGCGCCTGCACGTTTCAGCGCCACCACCCTTCCAACCACGTCAACAATATTGATCTGGCTTTTCAGGTCATCAATTGTGGAATTGCTAAAAGACAAACCCATTTATATACTCCTATCTAATGATAGTATACGACATAAATGGGCTTTTTCCTTTTTCATTTTATGAAATTTTAAAGAATTTTTTGTTTCCAGCGCTTCGGCATGAACAGTTCCTGATAAATGCTAAGGGCAAACCGGTCTGTCATGCCTGCTACATAATCCTTCGAAGCTTCTGCAATTCCATCTTCTTCCGCCAGTGCACGCATGTCTTCCGGCAGTTTTTCAGGATGACGGATAAAGTAATTGTACAGTGAACTGATCACAACCTCAACTTTTGCCAGATCTTCTTCTTTTTTTACCCGGCTGCTTTTATAGACATTGGCAAACATAAATGCCCGCAGCTGAATCAATTCATCGCGAAACGCCTGACTCTGACAGATCAGATCCTTTCCGTCACTGTTGCGAATCACATCAATCACCAGATTATTGATTCGCTCCCGATGACTTCTGCCGAAGAGTTCCAGAGAGCTTTCCGGTATGTCCTCCATGGAAATGACGCCGCTGCGGACTGCATCATCAATGTCGTGATTAATGTATGCAATCCTGTCACTGATTTTCACCACTTGTCCCTCCAGGGTAAACGGCATATAGCCGCCAGTATGACCGACGATGCCGTCCCTCACTTCCTCCGTCAGGTTCATGCCTTTACGGCTGGCAGTGGATTCAATCACATCCACCACTCGCAAACTCTGCAGATTATGCTCGAATCCTCCCGGATGAATCGCATTCAACACAGCTTCTCCGTTATGGCCAAACGGTGTATGTCCCAGATCATGGCCCAGTGCAATGGCTTCCGTCAGATCCTCGTTAAGATTCAGACTGCGTGCAATGGTTCTTGCAATCTGCGATACTTCAATTGTATGTGTGAGGCGGGTCCGGAAATGATCTCCTTCCGGTGCCAGGAAAACCTGTGTCTTGTGCATCAGGCGGCGGAAAGCCTTGGAATGGATGATCCGGTCCCGATCTCTCTGAAATTCCGTTCGCATTTCACACTTTTCCTCCGGAAATTTTCGGCCTCTGGATTCCGCGCTTTTCACCGCTTTCTCCGAAAGGATCTCAAATTCTCTTTTTTCCAGTTCTTCTCTCAGCAGCAATGTATTCCGCTCCCTTCTGTCAATCCTTCTGTCAATCCTTCTGTCTGTCCACCTGTTGGGCTTCTATTTCACACCGGTATGGCCGAAACCGCCATCTCCGCGCTCCGTTTCATCAATCACTTCTGTCTGCAGGAAATTCGGCTGCTCGTAGCGGGCAAACACCACCTGAGCGATCCGGTCCCCGTCAGAAATCGTAAACGGCTCCTGTCCCAGATTCACCAGCGCCACATTCCATTCTCCCCTATAATCGCTGTCTACCGTCCCTACACCGTTGATCAGGCAGATACCATGGCGGATGGACAGACCGGAACGGGCCCGGATCTGGGCTTCCACCCCCGCAGGCAGCTGTGAAAACAACCCCGTCGGAATAAGCTTTCTTTCACCCGGCTCCAGGATGATATCACCATCCGGCAGATATGCCCGGAGATCTGCACCGGCAGAACCTGCTGTTTCATATGCAGGAAGACGCCCGCTCTTACTTACAAATTTCACACAGAGTCTGTCTCCCATAAATGCTAACCCTCCATTATGGATTTCAGATTGATTCTTTTATCCGTAACAGCAACCGCAGAATATCGGTCCATGTCACAGATCAGCTGCTTTACTTCCTCAATATCTTCCTGGGTCACTACGTTTAAGCTGTCCAGTACTTCCTCCGCCGTATAAACCTTTCCCAGCAGTGTCAGGCTCTTTCCAATGGAAAACATCCGGCTTGCCACATTTTCCTGACCGAAAATATAGCTGCTCTTCAGCTGCTCCCTGGAGGCGGATAGTTCTTCCTCCGTAATCCCCTGACGGCCCAGAATCTCCAGTTCCTCCCGGATCCCGTCAATGGCCCGATGGATTTTGTCGTGAGAAACGCCTGCATAAATGGTATAGTACCCATCAGTACTGTAAGCGCTCAGCATGGAATACACGCTGTATGCCAGCCCCTTTTCTTCTCGGATATTCTGGAAAAGCCGGGAACTCATGCTTCCGCCCATAACGTTATTCAGAATAGAGAAGGCGTAATACCGCGGATCATCCAGACGGATAGCCCGGGTGGCAAGACACAGATGGGACTGCTGAATTTCCTTCACCAGAACCCGGCATTTTCGTTCGTATGGTGCGTCTGTCTGGGCAGAAGCCGGTTTCTCTGCCCGCAGGGAAGCAAATTTTCCTTCCAGATATGCGCAGACTGCGTCTTCATCCAGATTGCCCGCCACGGCCACCACAATGGAGTCCCGGGTATACTGGGCGTCCTTATACTCTGTCATGACTCTCCGGCTGATCCGGTTCAGAGATGTAGGCGTACCGATGATGGAATTACCCAGAGGATTTCCGGAAAACATCATCTCACCGATGGTATCGTGGGCCAGGTCGTCCGGCTGATCCTGGGTCATCTTGATTTCTTCGCAGATGACCTGGCGTTCTTTCTTCATTTCTTCTTTGTCGAAGACGGAATGATTCAGCATATCCAGGAGAACATCCGCCCCCTTTTCAAAATTCTCACGCAGTACTTTCACGTAGTAGCAGGTGGCTTCCTTTCCCGTGAACGCGTTCATCTGTCCGCCGATCTTATCGATTTCCGCAGCGATATCTCTGGCGCTGCGGGTTTCAGTTCCCTTAAACATCATGTGTTCTATGTAATGGGAAATGCCGGCATACCGGGCCTCCTCGTTGACTGCACCAGCCTTCACCCAGATACCGATGGCCACCGACTGGACGTACGGTATCTTTTCCATCACGACACGGGTGCCGCAGGATAATGTACGAATATTTATCTGACTCATGTTTATTTTTCCCCTTTCGATTTGATAAATCCGATCAGAAGTACCACAGCCACTGCAGAAAGCGCAAGCAGCTCTCCCGTTTTACCAAACTGGCTGCCGACAATGTCTGCAGACCAGATGATCAGAAAAAACGCACTGATCAGAATCAGTAGAATCACAATTCCTGTTTTATTCATATTTCCATTCACCTTTTCCATGCCCCGCAGGGAGGCAGACTCATAATTTTATATTGTAACACACTTTCAGAGAAAATCATATACTATCAAAGAAAGAACTTTGGACTATTCTCAAAACAGATAGACCATTTAAGGAGGTATACCATATGAGCTGCTTTGGCGGAAGAGTATCCCCGGACCTCTTTCAAAACTGCTGCAATGCCAACGTGCTTTGCCATTTCGACGGCGATATCAGCAGCCTGAAGTCGGAACCCATCTACGTGCAGAAGGTTTATGATGCCGTAGCGTTTCATCTTCAGGGCATGAAGAGTGTCAGCGGACAGGAGTTCTCCCCCCGCATCCCGTGCGGACATCGTATCAAACGAGTGGTTGATATTCGCTGCAGGCGAAAATTCAACCCGGATAACGTCGATGATCCATCCAATCTGAAACTAGATGTGCACACCAGTATTTCCGGTGCCACATTTTTAAGAAACAGTGCCGGCGAAATTCTCACTGCAGTCGGTGCAGACGGAAACTTTTCAGAAAAACTGCTTTTTGCAGATACCACCAGCTGTGATGACCAATGCATGGGCACCCCGATTTTCGGTACACAGAATATCTGTATCACCGGAAATGTCATCATAGAACTGGATCTGCTGTTATGTGACAGCTGCAACAATGATTCGATCTTTACAATTTGTGCTGAAGTGAACGTGGCGGAGGAAGAACAGCCTCTCGTACTTACAAATTTCTTTGAGATCTGTATGCCATCTGCCATTGATACGGCATTCCTGCCGAGATTCACCGAATTTTGCAACTCCGCATGCGAATCCAGGCTGGCGACCAATAACCACGGACGGGATCTGTGTGTCGATGGTGACGGCACAGTCACTGCAAACCTGATTATCGCCATCTGCGTAACATGCGAGAAAAAGATTGTCGTTCCCGTACAGCTCTGCGTACTGTCCACCGGTTTCGTGCAGGCACCGATTCAGCAGAATGCCATCTGTCAGACCTTCCCGGGTCTGTTTCCGAATCAGATCCGGCCGGAGGATACCAGAGAAAACTGCAGAGAAGAATGCAGAGAAGAACAGGAAGAGGAAGAATCCTGCAGCTGCAGAGATTGCTGCGACCCGTGCGATGAACGTGGCTGCTGCGATTCCTGTGATGACGGATGTAATCCGTGCAGGAGACGGGAAGGCCGTTCCGGCCGTCCACAGCCGAGAAGATAGTACAGAACGTTCCGGGATTCAGGAACGAAGGAAAACCCTGCCGGGTGCAACACTCTGCAGGGTTATTTTTTGCGTTCCAGATTGTAATATCTGCGGCTAAGCTGCAGAATCATCACCGCTGTCAGGCTGACACAGGCTGTTACAATCCATCCTTGTGCATAAGTAAAGACCTGGAGAATATATCCCATGGTCAGCGGCCCCAGACAGCGTCCCAGATCGCTGGACAGACTGTACAGGGACTGATATCTCGCACGGTACTGCGGCGCCGCACGGTCTGCGATGAACACACCGGTTCCGGTGCTGACCAGAACCTCTCCCGCAGTCCAGATTATGGTAAAAATGAAAACCAGCCACAATGTACCCGCATCCTTCAGGAAATAAAATCCGCCCATGCCGATGACATAAGTAACCGCAGCAATGGTAACATTAACAATCTGACTTTTCTTCCTCGTCAGGGAGAGAAGCACCGGCGTCAACAGAATACAGCTGACACCGTTGGTAAACCACAGATAAGAATTCCATTTCGCCGAGGTTTCCAGGCCAAAAAGATGAGAAAACTGCAGCGGCATCAGATAGGAGATCTCCGAATGACAATACTGTACTAGAATAATGGCCAGAAGGAAAATCACCAGTACCTTATCTCTGCAGAACGCCTTCAGGAAACCGCCCCGATCTACGGAAACAGGCGGTTCCTCCGACGGAGCCTGCACTGACTGCAGTTTTTGAATCTCCTGAATGGACGGCATATCCTTCAGGAAAAAGAACAGCACGCCGGCAGACAGAGTAAAAGCGATTCCCTGCCCCCAGAAGATCCAGCGGGTATAATTGTAAAACAACTGTCCTGCGATGACCTGTCCCATGGAATAGCCGATGTTTATGCATAAATACAGAAGAGAAAAGCTTTCCTTCCGGTTCTCCTCTTTGGTCACATCGCTGATCATGGCAGCCAGTACCGGAATAAATCCGCTGAAGCAGAAGCTTTGGACAAGAATGTTTATCAGAACAATTCTGTGAAACACCACGATCCCGCCCAGAAAGAGATTCACAATATTAACTGCCATAATCGAAAGCAAAACGGTTTTTCGGTCAAACCGATCTGCCAGTCTGCCGCAGAGCACTGCCCCACAAAGGCTGGCAAGTGAAGAGGCCACGGACATATAGCCGGCTGCAATTTCAGACATACCGAGAATTCCCGTCATAAGAAGCGTCGTGAACGAAAAGATAAACGCTCCCATGGCGGTGATGATCCGCGCGCAGCAGATGATGTACACCTGCCGCGGCAGACCCCTGTATTGAGAAATCAGATTCATTTCTTCGCAAAATCCTCTTTCATGGCTTTGATTCTTTCGTCATCGCTGAATATTTTTGCGATCTGCAGACCGATGACTTTCGCACCATCGGCTATGGTCTTATGGGCTCTTTCCCCCGTGTTTCCAGCCGCAAAATCTCTGGTATGAATGGCAACACCCCGGTCCACCAGCTGCAGCGTCGGATGGAATGTCGGGCAGACGAAGCTGACATTTCCGATGTCGGAAGAACCGAAAATCGCATCGTGGTCACCATTGACCTCAATGCCAAGTTCATCATACACTTCCCGCAGTGCTTCCACTCCGGGAGCATTGTTTTTCATGGTATCATACATAGCAGCAGTCAGTGCTTTCTCCCAGGTGGCACCCGTCATCATGCAGGCGCCTTCCGCACATTTATCCGCACGTTCATCAATGCCGAAGAGATAGTCCTTATCCAGCGCTCTCCAGTAGAACTCGGCACTGGCTTCTTCCGGAACAATATTCGGTGCCGCGCCGCCGTTTCTGTATACACCATGCATTCTCACATCCGGTGTCACATGCTGCCGCATCATATCGATTCCGTGGAACATGAGCTGTGCCGCATTCAGTGCATTGACACCATCCCAAGGAGCTGCCGAGGCATGAGCAGCTTTGCCGTGGAAGGTATAGAGATACTGGTGCAGACCAAGCAGCTTGCAGTACAGCAGGTTCTGGTCATAGAGGTGGATCATCATGGCCATATCATAATTGTCAAAGATATGCTGATCCACCATGCCGCACTTGGCACCGTCAATCTCTTCGTTTGGTGTGCCAAGAATATGGACATCACAGTCCAGTTCATCCTGCAGTCCTGCCATGGCAATTGCCGCCAGCATGCTGATGGCACCGCTCACATTGTGACCGCAGGCATGTCCGATGCCGGGAAGTGCGTCGTACTCTGCCAGGACTGCTACCTTATATGTATGGTTATCCGGTCCGTAAACACCCTTAAATGCTGTATTCAGACCGGCATACGGATACTCCACCTGAAATCCCATCTGACGAAGCAGTTCCACCAGTTTGCGCGATGTTTCATACTCCTCGCCGGAAAGCTCCGGATTCGCTGCCAGATCATCACTTAATGCTGCAACTTCCGAAAGATTCTCTTCCACCGCCTTCAGCAGTGCTTCTTTTATACTTTCGTATTTTTTCATTCTGATTCTCCTTTCCTGTCACTTGCACATTGTTTTTTCATATTTTTTCGGAACTGTCCATCCGGGCATATTCCGCCATAATCTGTTTCACTTCCGCTTCGGTGTTCATACGGTACGCAGCAAACGGCTGCGCATCACCCCGGCCTGTCTTCCAGTAAGCCTGTCGGTGGGCTTCAAGAATCTCTTCCATGGACTTTCCCTGCTCCACAAGATTTCGAATAAAGGCCTTTTCTTTTCCGGCTGCCTCAATATAAAGGTCAAAATACCGATCGTTAAACCAGGCGGGAACCACCCCGTAATGCGGTGAGATCAGAATACGAAAATCAAGTTTTTTCAATCTTTCAGCCACCCGTATGGTTTCATCGAAATCCTTCAGTGCAGACACATCAATATGATCCGGAGCAACCAGCACACCGGAAGATTCACAGGTGAACAGTATTTTTTCCGGCTGCAGCAGGTATGTCAGTGCACAGTCCGTGTGTCCTTTCGTCTCCAGCACTTCAATCCAGGATCTCTGCCCATTTTCAGTGGTTCCAAGGTCGATCCGGTCCCCGTCATGCAGGATTTTGTCCACGCGGAGTGGATTGACCATAATTTTTTTACCGTCAATTCCATAATTTCCGGCGGCATACTCGCCCAGTTTCTTCATGGTCTGTTTTGCACCGCTGCTTTCGAATACTTTTTTTGCTTTTTCGCTGGCGCAGACCTGTGCTTCCGGCCATCTTTCCAGAATATAAGGAAGACCGCCGATATGATCATAATGGGTATGAGACAGTATTACCAGATCCAGAGTACGGTTTTCCTCTTTCAGAACATGATCTATATTTTCAATCAGCTTCTCTGCGAAGCAGGACATACCGGCATCATACAGACATGTCTTTTCCGGCCCCCGTATCAGCAGTGCTTCTCCGCCCTTTCCTCCGGTGACACGCACCAGCGGTGCAGGATAATCGGTTCGTTCGTGATGTTTGAAATCCTGAAAAATGGCGGGTTCCCCTGTCTTCATGTGGCCATCATCGGTCACTTTTCTCTTTTTCTCCCCATTCAGGATTTGAAAGAAGTTGATGATCAGCATGGCGATGATCACGAATCCCAGGAAACCCTCCAGAGGGAACATAAATGCAACCACATTTTTGAACCCCACCAGTCCCAGCAGAAAACCCAGAATAACAGCTGCGATTATATTTCTGCTTTTTTTCGGGCCGTCCTTCAGTTTCGTGGTAAAACCGTAGAAATTGCTGGTGGCCGACGAATAGATCGCACAGAAAAGCACAACGCCATATAAGGTTGCCATGGCTGGCGACAGACGTCCCGCATAGCCCAGCATAGGCATATCCAGAGCCTGTGAATAAGGCATATCCTGCTGCAGTGCCGTCAGAAGCAAGAACGCCAGAAGGCCCAGGAATGCACCTCCCAGTGCCGTGCCGCCTACCGCATCTCTGTCGCTTCTGGCGCTGACCGAAGCCGTTGCCACCATGGGAACCAGCGCAAGGATGTTATACGAAATATAAAGCAGTGCCGCCAGAAACCAGTTTGGAGCCATAGGACTGGGTTCCACCGTCTGGGCCACTTCGGTCGGTTTCAGGCTGAGAAGGCTGACCATGAGACTGGTGATGACCACCACCCCAGACAGTACCGGCATGATATACCGGAACACGTGGGATACTCTTTCAAACTCACCCAGAACCGTAATGATCACAAGAAAGGCAATCAGAAGGCCACCCAGGATCCGGTTCAGACCGAACTGCTGATAAAACAATGCACCTCCGGCGGCTGTCATGGTCACCAGTACCGTAAACAGCATGACTGCCATGAAATAACCGACGAAGCGAATCAGCTTCTGGTTGCCGCCGGGCACGATCACCCTGCCCATATCATTCGTTCCCAGTTTACGTGCATTATAGCTTGCCATCATACCAAGCAGAATAAACAGCATGCCTACCAGCAATACACCGACCGGTGCATATTTTCCGAACACACCGAAAAACTGCCAGATTTCCCGTCCGGAAGCGAATCCTGCGCCCATGATGGTTCCCACATACATCAGCGCCACATGGAAAAAATTCAGTTTTAGTGCGTCGGCCTTATTTCCGCCGCTGTCTTTATTTTTCACGGGACTTCAATGCCTCCTGTCTTACTTTTCTGTATTCTCCGAAACTGAAGAAGGCAAGACCAACCCAGATGATGGCAAATGCAGCAAGCTGCACGCCGTCAAAGGGCTCCTGAAACAGGAAGATGCTGATAATCAGAGAAATCGTCGGTGAGATATATTCTGTAATTCCCAATGCAAACAGGTCTACTTTATTTGCCGCGTTAGCAAAAAGAACCAGTGGAAATGCAGTAAACAGTCCGCAGAACATCAGCAGAAAAAAAGTGCCCGGACCGGCTGCTGCAATCGCTCCCTTTCCTGTGACTTCCAGACCGATAATCACCACCAGTGCAGGCGGCATAAGAAACATCGTTTCATAAAGCAGTGACAGCAGAGGCGGCATGCTGAAGTTCTTTTTGATGGCTGCATATACAGAAAAACTCAGACCAAGTCCAAGGGCGACTGCAGGGATCTGCCGGAAATGAAGAATCACCACCAGCACACCTGCTGCAGCAAGTACCAGTGCAGTTATCTTGAATTTATCCAGTTTTTCCTTAAAGATCAGAACACCGAAAACGCACACCAGAAGCGGCTCTATGTAATACCCGATGCAGGTCTGAATGACCATGTTTGCATTTACTGCCCAGATGTAAATGGACCAGTTCAGCGTGATCAATGCCCCTGCAATGAAATACCGAAACTTTACTCCCTTTTGCCTGAGATTCTTTCTGATTTCTTCCATGCCGTGAACCTTCACAGCCGCAAGAAAACAGACTGCTGCCACCAGCACGATTCGGTAAAAAATAATCACCATGGAATCAATGGCCTGCAGCGTCTGCCAGTAGATCGGCATGATGCCCCACCAAACGGCACAGCCGATGGCAGACATCATGCCCTGTCTGTATTGATTGTTCATACTATCCTTCTATACTCCGTTATCTTTTGTATCAGCACTTATCTAAAAAAGTCCGCCGAAAAGGCCGCCTCTTCTGTTATTGTTATTGCAGAACAGGCAGTACACCACCAGCAATATGATCAGAAGCCAGATGATATTCACGCCGTCATCCTCACAGAAGTCCCGGTCGCACCGGTCACGGTCCCAGTCGCACCGATCCCGGTCCCGGTCACAGCAGCACTTCTGAAAACATTTGTCTTTGCATTCCCTTTCACAGCATTCCAGACATCTCTGTTCGTCTCCCATACACGTACCTCCATATTTGTTTTCTTTATCATATGCAGGTACAGGCATGCCGGTTACGCCTCTTCTTCCTCCATCTGTGCCTCTATCAGATCACCAAAGGACATGATATATTCATCCAGCGGATACTCCTGGCATTCGCTGTAATCGTATGCATACTTTTCTCCCGTCAGACTTTCACTGCGGGCAAGAACCAGCGCATCTCTCACCGGAACCACTCTTTCTTTCCCCTTTGCGATGGAAGTGCAGTACACTTTACTTTCCACGGAATACCATCTGCGGAACCGGTCCAGCTCATCTGTCAGATTCACCAGCAGGCCCTCCTCGTCGCAGTTTCTGGCCAGGCCCATCAGTGCAAACTTCACCCGTTCCATCACACCATAAGTTTCTGCTGCATCACCCGGCAGGAAATCGGTTATCTCCTCGAAATAGTTGTAAATCAAATCGGATAAGACGATCTTATCCACCTCTTCCAGCAGCTCTGCCAGTGCCTGTTCTTCAATCTCCTCTTCGCATTCCAGCAATTCCGCCAGATCTTCGAAATATTGAAAGTCAGCAGGTGAGTCGATATTCAGCATTTCAAACAGTTTTTCCTTATCCATTGCTTTTCCCCCATATCACAATTATTGTTATAAATCCAGATTCTTGAATTTCAGGATCAGATCGGACTTTTCCGTATCCAGAATATTCTGTATCATGTTCACGAAATTTTCAGAAAGGTCGCTGGCATAAAATATATTTTCCCGATCATTGTCCACTGCCAGCATATCCCCGTCTTCCAGCACCTGCTTTACACGTTCCACGATTTCATAGGACGGGTTCACAATCCGAAGCTCCGGATAAATCCGAAGTATATTCTTGCGGATCAGCGGATAATGGGTACATCCCAAAACCAGAGTATCCAGCCGGTTATCTTTCACGAATTCGTCCATATAATACCGAATGGTCAGATCCATGATCTCATTGTCAATGATTCCTTCCTCGATCAACGGAACGAAGGCAGGCGTCGCCTTGGTAAAAACCGAAAGGCCCGGATGGATAGCTTCGATGGATTCTGTATAGACGCCGCTGGCAATGGTCACCTTCGTAGCGATGATACCGATGCGGCTTTCCTCCCCGCAGGTTTCGGCCACCGCTCTGGCGGCTGGACGGATAATGCCCAGAATGGGAATCTCCGGAAATCTTTCTCGCAGCTCAGGCAGACAGGTGGAACTGATGGTATTGCAAGCAATCACCATCAGCTTCACGTTCTGGGAAGCAAGAAAATCCGCAATCTGGTTTGTATACGCCTTGACAGTGGAAACTGCCTTGGAACCATACGGCGTCCTGGCCGTATCTCCAAAGTAAATCACCCGTTCTTCCGGAAGCTGCCGGAAAAGGTTTGGAATGCATGTCAGGCCGCCCAGGCCGGAGTCAAATACGCCGATCGGTCTGTTATCCATATATGTTAAATTCCTTTCGTCATTTCTTTGTAAAATCCGTTATTTTATGGTATACTACATAACAGTATCCATCAAATATGATATTTTACCATAAAATATGATTTTAATCTACTGCTTAGGAGGTAAAAATGGGGGATAAAAATTTAAAACAGAGAAAAGACATTGAAAAGAAATATAAGTGGGACATCGAAGCCATGTATCCGGACGAAGCACAATGGGAAAAAGATCTGGAAGATTGTCTGCAGATGGCGGAAGAATTTGCCGCCTGCCAGGGGCATCTGACAGAATCTGCGCACACACTGGCGGAGGCATTGCAGCTGCGCGACGCCATCTGGCTGAAACTGGAGCACGCCTTCGTCTATGCGCACATGAAAAAAGATGAAGATAACCGGGAATCCAAATATCAGGCCATGGATGATAAATGCAATTCTGTCATTGCAAGAGTCAGCGCTGCCATGTCCTTCTTCACACCGGAACTGCTGGAAGCGCCGGAAGAGCGGATTTTGTCGTATATCGAAGAGGAACCGGATCTGAAAACCTATGAATTTATGCTAAAGGATGCCCTGCGGGAGAAAACCCATATCCTGACCGCCGCGGAAGAAAACATTCTGGCGCAGATGAGCGAAGTCACCGGAGCCACCAATGACGTCTTCACCATGCTGAATAACGCGGATATGACCTTCGGAACCGTCACGGATGAAGAAGGCGATACGGTTCCCCTGACCCACGGCAACTATATCACCTTCATGGAAAGTCACGATCGTGAAATCCGCAAATCTGCTTTTACCAACATGTATGAAGCCTACAAGGCGCTGATCAATACCCTTGCCACCAACTACAATTACAACGTAAAAACAGATGTGGTCACTGCACGGATCCGGAAATACAGTTCTGCCCGTCAGGCGGCCCTGTCCGGCGGAAATATTCCGGAAGAGGTCTACGACAACCTGATTTCCGTGGTGCACGAATATCTACCGGTCCTTCACCGCTATATCCAGCTTCGCAAGCGTGTTCTCGGCGTGAACGAACTGAAAATGTATGACGTGTATGTTCCTCTGGTGAAACTGCCGAAAAAAGAGATTCCGTATGAAGAGGCTGTGGAAATCATGAAAGCCGGACTGGCTCCTCTCGGAGAGGAATATGTATCCCAGCTGCAGAAAGGTGTGGACGAACGCTGGCTGGATGTCTATGAAAATCAGGGAAAGACATCCGGTGCCTACAGCTTCGGATCCTATGACAGCAAGCCTTATGTACTGCTGAACTACAGTAATTCGCTGAAGGACGTCTTCACCATCGTGCACGAAATGGGCCATTCCATGCATTCCTGGTATACCCGTGCCAACCAGCCGTTCATTTACGGTGACCATTCCATTTTCACAGCAGAAGTGGCTTCCACGGTCAATGAGTCCCTGCTGATGCAGTATCTGCTGGAAAAAGAAACAGATCCGGAGATGAAAAAATACCTGATCAACTATTATATCGAAGAATTCCGCACCACGCTGTTCCGTCAGACCATGTTTGCTGAATTCGAGCACCTTGCCCACAGAGAAGTGGAACAAGGCGGCGTGCTGACTGCCCAGTGGCTCAATGAGACCTATGACAAACTGAATACAGACTATTTCGGCCCTGCCCTTTCTCCAGACGAGTATATCCGTTACGAATGGGCACGGATTCCGCATTTTTACCGTGGATTTTATGTATATCAGTATGCGACCGGTTATTCCGCTGCCACTGCCATTTCCCGCAAAATCCTCACGGAAGGCGTTCCGGCTCGCGACGCATATATCGAGTTTCTCAAGTCCGGTTCTTCCGACTATCCGGTGGAACTGCTGAAAATCGCCGGCGTGGATATGTCTTCCCCAGAGCCGGTACGTCTTGCCATGGAAACATTCCGCCGGCTCGTAGAAGAGCTTGAAACACTGATGTAACAAATCCGAACGTCAGACAGGAGCAGCAGTATGAATAAAAAAGTATTTATCTACGCAAATAAAACGGAAAATTCTGCCCGAATTGAAAAGAATCTACGGAATAAACTGATGAAATCCGGGCTACGTGTCCATGAGGACTTCGGTGAAGATACGGAACTGATCCTCTGTGTTGGCGGAGACGGTACTCTGCTGAATCTGATGCAGGACCTGGACTTTCCGAAAACACCAGTGGTCGGTATCAATACCGGCCATCTGGGATTTTTCCAGGAAGTACCGCCTGAAAAAATCGATGAAATGATTTTTCAGTATAACCAGGGCAATTACACGTTGCAGTCCTTCAGTACGGTGAAAGGCTGCATCACCACTTCCGATGGTACATATCGCCATACAGGACTGAATGAGATCGCAGTGAAGGGGCTTCCCAACTATCCGGTGCATCTGAACATTTCCATCAATGAATCATTCATTGAACGGTTCAGCGGAGACGGTGTGTGTGTAGCCACACCGGCAGGCAGCACCGGCTACAACTATTCTCTGGGAGGCAGCATCGTGGATCCGCGGCTTCATCTGCTGCAGGTGACACCAATCGCTCCCATGAACAGTATCGCATACCGGTCTTTTACTTCCAGCATCCTGCTGCCAGGTGCCGACACGCTGTCCATCAGCCCGTGCAGTGAGCAGGACAGCCGTCTCACTGTGGTATTTGACGGCAGAGTTGCAGAATACCAGAATGTGATAGAAATCAAAATCACACTTTCCCGGAAAAAAGTCAACATGATCCGTTTCGGTAACCTTCCGTTCTGGGATAAGGCAAAAAGCAAATTTTTATAATACGAAAGAAACAGAAGGGCAGTATATGACAGAATTCAGACATATCGTAACAGAAGAAGAAGCAGGACGCTCTGTAAAGGAACTGATGAGGCAGCATTTTACCTTTTCTTCCCGTCTTATGACCAAGCTGAAATTTCAGAACCTGGTATTTCTCAACGGAGAGCCTATGCCCGGTTGGGTTCCGACGGCATGCGGAGATGAAATCGTAGTGAAAATGCCGGAAGAAACCAGCGATTTTGAGGCAGAAGACATTCCCATTGACGTGGTTTTTGAAGATAAAGATATTCTGGTGCTCAACAAGCAGCCCTGGGTGGCCGTCCATCCTACCAAAGGCAAACCCAATCATACCATTGCCAACGGTCTGATGAAAAAAATGCAGGATGACACGGCAGCCGGAACCGGCGAGCCATACAAGATCCGTTTCGTCAACCGGCTGGATATGAACACCTCCGGACTGATGATTGTCGCAAAGAACGGATTCGCACAGGAAGAAATCATCAAACAGATGCGAAAGAATCAGGTGGAAAAGAAATATATCGCTGTGGTCACCGGCGAAATGCAGGAACAGGAAGGTATCATTGATCTTCCTCTGGGCCGCCCTTTTCCAGACGAAGTGGAACGCTGGGTTCTCCCGGAGGAAAACGGTGGTCAGCCTTCTGTCACACACTACCGGGTACTGGAACGTTTCAGCGGTCACTCCCTGGTGGAACTGAAACTGGAAACCGGAAGAACCCATCAGATCCGCATTCACCTGTCCTATATCGGATATCCTATCGTAGGAGACCACCTGTACTGTCACGGAGATCCGTTCGAGTACCGCAGGATTCATAACATACCTGGCTATGTTCACGAAGAACGTGTCTCACCGTATATAGACCGTCAGGCACTCCATGCCAGATATCTTTCCTTTCGTCATCCGGTGACGAAAGAAATGCTGTACTTCGAAACCGAGATTCCGCAGGACATTCAGCAACTGATTACGGTATTAAAAGATATGAAATAGACTAAAAATGGGGTGAAGATAGACAATATGTTCATTTTCACCCCATATTTGTTTATTTATGCAGCTTACCCGGTGGTACGTCTTTCATTTTAGCGATGGCTGTCGATATATTCCTGCACCCGCTCACCGTCGGTGGGAAGTTCCACGTAGGTCAGCCCACGTTTTTGATAGCCGTCTGCGCCGTTTCCAGCGATGACCATAACCCAGTTATCGTCGATCATTTCGCAGGCAGCTCGGATGGCTTCTCCCCGGTCTTCAATCACAGTAACCGGCTTGTCCTTATCAATATACTGCAGAATCTGATTGCAGATATCCTGTACGGATTCTGTGCCCGGATCCTGCTCCGTCAAAACAATGCGGTCAGCATAGATATTTGCCAGTTCACCCAGATCCTTTCTCCGGTTGTAAGCCTTGTTTCCGTGACAACCGAAGACCAGAAGGATCTTTCGATCCGGATACAGTTTCTTCACATTTTCGAAGAGGGTCTGATAGCTCAGCTTGTTATGGGCATAATCCACGATCACGTCCACATGCTTGTTCTCCATCTGATAAAGCTCCATTCGTCCTGCCACCTTCACATTGGCCAGGCCGGACTTGATATTTTCAAACGGAACGCCCAGTGCCCGTGTCATGGCGATGGCAGCCAGTGCGTTGCTTGCGTTATAATACCCGCCTATGCTGACTGTGATATGTTCCGTGCCACCTTCCCAGTCTACATCAAATTCCAGCCGGCTCGGTGTGGAAGTCACATTATAGCCGTAATAATCAGCCCCTTCTGTTCTGCCGAATGTAATTACCTTGCCGCACTGTCTTTCCGCTTCATAGAGAACCCGGCTCAGATATCTGTCGTCCAGTTCCATGTTTACACATGCAATCTGGCTCTGGGCGAAAATTTTCAGCTTTGCCTGAAAATAGTCTTCGATATCCGGATGCTCCCGATCAGAAATATGGTCTTCTGAGATATTCAGAAAGGCTCCGACTTTATAGTCCAGTGCAGCCGTTCTGTCATACTTCAGCGCCTGCGAGGAAGTCTCCATGACCAGATACCGGCATCCATTCTCTACACATGACGCCAGATGACGGTGCAGCTCCACGGTTTCCGGTGTGGTCATCTTCTTGGCTTTTACCTTTCTGCTGCCGTCGTAAGTATAGATTCCGGAAAGAAAACCAATTTCCTTTTCCCCTTTGCTTCTGCAGTAATCATCCATGATAGCCTTCACAAAAGTGGCTGTAGTGGACTTGCCTTTGGTTCCTGTGATGCCCATCATGATCAGACGTTCATTCCAGATCTCATCGAAGAAAAAACCGCTGACCTCCGACATGGCCCTGCGCATGGATTTTGTCAGGAGACAAGGTATGCCGGCATTCGGGTACTCCCGTTCCGAGAGGCAGCAGATCGCCCCTTTTTTCACGGCATCCTGCAGATATTCCTCTTTAAAATTGGCACCCTTGCAGATGAAAAGCGTTCCCGGCTTTACATCCATGGAATTATAGGAGATATAGGAAACCGGCTGCATGCGCCAGTCTTTCTTTCCTTCCGCGGTTCCGTCTGCTGCCCATTCTGCGGGATCCTGCAGAAGCAAGCCCTTTTCTGCCAGCAGTTCTATGTATTCACTTAAGGTCTTTTCATTTCGTTCGTTCATCCTGGTCACCCTTTTCTCTGAAATCTGCGGCTGCAGACAAAGCCGAACCCGGTTTCGCAGCCCGGCCTGTCAGCATACCGTATTTTGTTATTTTACCACAAAATCTACATAGAATACAGCCCCGGATAAAAAAAACTGCCTAAAGATTCTTCAGTTCTGCTGCAACCTCATCGCCAAGTCTGCTGATTTCAAGAAAATGCATGTTCGGAATATACATCTCTTCCACTCTCAGATGGGCTTCTCTCGCCTTCTCCAGGCATTTCACAGCCTGATTCAGAAGAATGTCATACTCGGTCCGCAATGTGGTAATCAGCGTTTCCTTTCCTTCCAGAATCACGGAGTTCATATAGTCGCTGGTATCCAGAAGAATAATTTCCGGTCCGGGCCGGCTGATTTCCCATGGCTCCAGATCATGATACTCATTTACTGTGATGAAGGCTGCGCCCAGAGACGGAATCAGCAGGTGTTCAATTTTTTCTTCCGGACACATGGCACAGTAGTATGCTTCCATATCCATACCCCTGTACATGGCACCCTCCGCAAGAATATCCATGAAGCTCCGATTGGAAAAACCTACCGGAACGCTGATAATGTAGATTCTTTTCAGACCTCCATCTTCTCCACAGCCGGATCCTCCCGGAAAGCCGGACAGAAGACTGTCCAGATAGTGGACCGTACCGCTTGCAGTGATTGCACTTGCAAAGAATTTTTTTACTCTGCCCGGCCGCAGAGATATCTCCATTCCCTGAAATTCCCGCGCTATGATGTCAGCCACAATCCGATAGATCTCGCTGCTTTCTACTGCCCCGTTGTATACCTCTTCCAGGCTTTTATAAACATGTTTCGCCGCTTTTAAGTAGTTATAGCATATCCGATACCATCCTGCACTTTCCTCGCTGAAATCGATGATTTCTGCCTTATTGGCTGTGATTCCGTCTTCATTCCAGTATTCACCCAGATTAATGATTTTATCTACGGCTCCTGGACTTACAGGGTCTGTCATATGCGGGCTGGTTCCGTCAATGAGTGCTGCCTTTCTGCTGTGCAGAATCACACCATCCAGTGAGTTCTCGTCTGCAGAGCAGTGCAGAAAATCCACGTCCTCACCCATATGCAAAAACGCTTCGCCGATTCTGTGCATAAATGTGGACTTACCAGTCCCCGGACCGCCTTTTATGCAATAGATCCGGCGCGCTTCCCTTTGCCCCATAATATGACCGTAATACGAAAAAAATCCCTGCGGGGTGTTGTTCCCCGGGAAATAGTGTCTTTCGATGGACAATGTCTTACCTCCTTTTTCATTCCACTTTTCGATTCACGCAGACACTTCATATTATGCGTTGAAGAGCGGTTTTGCGCTGGTACTGTCTATGAAAAAACCTGCGGAATCATCCGCAGGTTATACTCTATTCTGTATCTGAACTGTCTTTTTCTTTCGCCGGTACTTCCCAACTGCCTTCCGGCAGACTCTGACCTGCTTCCATAATCACAAGATTGTCAGCAGCAAGTTCATAAAAAACGGTAACTGTCACATTCATATAAGCATCTACAAACAACATAGGGATTGCCATGAGAATGGAAATCATGATACCGCCGAATCCACCGGAAATTCCAAGACTCAATGCAGAAATAATGCCGGCAGGGATGGAAGCAAGAATACTCCATCCGATAAACGACAGTTCCAGGCAGAAAAACTTCCATTTGTTTCCCTTCATCATCAGAGAACTTTCCTGCAGGCACTGATTTGCCGAGTATTCCGGATGATCAATGAGAACATAGAATGCCTGACTGTAGCGAAATGCTGCTATAATACCCGGAATGATAAAAAGCAGCGTCCAGAGGAAAATCTTTACACCCATAAGAATCATGAGTACAAATGCCTTTCCAAAATGGCTGAATCCATCAAGCAACGTGGTAATATCCGTTTTTTTCTCTCTGAAAAAGTCCAGCATATATTTTGATAAGCCCCATGCTACCGGACCGCTGATCAGGAAAGAATAAATTCCGCGTCCATAGCTGACAGCCTGTTGTATATATTCGCCGGTCAAAGGGTCCTCAATGGGAACCGTCTGTGTCGTATAGAAAAACAGATCCAGTACCATGCTGACACCTTCTGTGATCAGATAATAAAGAAACATAAAAAGTACAACAGCCTTCCAGTTTCCTGCAAGCGCAGTTCGCGCGACTTCACGGATTTTTGCGGCAGGCTGGTTCACAATTCGATATTCCATAGAAACTCCTCTCTCACCCCTGTGAAAATAAAACTTTAAAAAGTATTATACACGGTATTCGCGGGTTTGACAAGTTTCTGCAGAAGAAATAAGTTGTATGTTAAATTTATAACATCGTGTTGCGAATCCTGCCAGAACGTGGTACAATTTTTATATATTAACCGGCAGAGACGTTTCTCACCGGATTTCGTTTCAGAAAGGAAAGAGAAAGATGTATCAGACAATCAAGTATGAGGTAAAAAATAAGATCGGCTATGTGACCATCAATCGTCCGGAGGCTTTAAATGCCCTGAACAAGACCGTCCTGGAAGAGCTTTTTGACGTATTTGGAAGGATTGAAGAAGATGACGAAGTGAGAGCGGTCATCCTCACCGGTGAAGGTCGTTCCTTTGTAGCAGGCGCTGATATCGCACAGATGAGCACGCTTACTGTAGCAGAAGGACGTTCTTTCGGTGCATACGGCCAGAAAGTAATGAACTATATGGAAAAGATTGAAAAGCCGATTATTGCTGCAGTAAACGGATTCGCACTGGGTGGAGGCTGCGAACTGGCCATGGCCTGTGATTTCAGAATTGCTTCCGCAAAGGCAAAATTTGGTCAGCCGGAGGTTGGTCTCGGCATCACGCCTGGATTTGGCGGTACCCAGAGATTATCCAAACTGGTTGGAAAAGGTATGGCGAAATATCTGATCCTGACTGCGGATACCATCGGTGCAGAAGAAGCACTTCGTATTGGTCTGGTGGAGAAAGTTGTTGCACCGGAGGAACTGATATCTGTTTGTGAAGAAATTGCAGGAAAGATCGCTTCCAAGGCCCCAATCGCGGTAGGCATGGCGAAGACCTGCATCAATAAAGGCTATCATCTTGATCTCTTCTCCGGATCTGCACTGGAAGCGGAAGCGTTCGGCGGTTGCTTCGGAACGGAAGATCAGAAGGAAGGCATGCGTGCTTTCCTCGAAAAACGCCCTGCCGCATTTAAGAACAGATAATTCTGTATGTCCGGCAGCTGCAAACCTGTTACATAGTTCAGAATCATATCACTGTAATCGAGTAGGAGGCGGTGATTAACCGCCGTCCTCTCACACCACCGTACGTA
>JBJFHL010000068.1:0-6749 GCA_051893555.1 Anaerovoracaceae bacterium | reverse complement strand
GCAGAAAAAAATTTAAAGCGCTGCTGGCTATCGCGCCAGCGATTTGGTACAATAACTGTGTATGAGTAATTGTTGAGAGAGGACGGAAAACGTGAACAGATTAAAAGCAGTGAGCAGAATCATTTTGATAATTGCAATTCCGATCCTGATTCTGACCCTGGGCCAGAACCTGATTTACAGACTGCCGGACGCATACCTGTACTTCTTTAACGACTCCCAGTGTCTGGATAAGCTTTATCTTTCCATGTCCAATTCAGAAATGGCGGACGCCTTGACTGGCCTGCTGAATCAATTTCGACCGGATTCGGATACGTTCAATATATATGTTGATACAGGCTATGATAAACTGGGCATTTTTGACAGCCGGGATGCATATAATCTTATGATGATGAAAAAGGCACTGGACCTCAGCAGCCTGTTCTGTATCTTATCCCTGATTCTGGTGACAGCGGTATACATTTTTCTGCTGCGTCAGGAAGAAAAGAAAATACTGCGAAACAGTTTTGTGATCGGAGCTGTCATTTCTGTGATACTGATGATCGTGCAGGCTGTGATTCTGCCGACAGTCTCCATGAGGGAATGGATCTTTACTTTGATCGGTGTGCGGCCTTTCTATGAGGATTCTGCCCTGAGCATGATTCTCACTGACGGCTTCTGGAGTATGATCACGGTGTTTCTGACCGGAATTTCCCTGATCATTCTGGGGATCGCAGCCTATGTACAATACAGACTGACTCGTCCACCGAGAATTTTTTATTAGATACAGAAAAATACAGATGTGAAGAAAAAAGAGAAAGAGGGAAATGATATGGTTCTGATTCATCTTGCAGCAGGATTTGAAGAAGTGGAAGCGCTGACTGCAGCGGATCTGCTGCGGAGAGCGAAAATCGACTGCCGTCTGGTTTCCGTTACCGGAGAACGCGTTGTTGCAGGTGCCCATGGAATACGCGTGGAAGCAGACTGCCTTTTTGAAGAAGCAGACTATGCTGCCTGCCAGATGATCGTATTGCCGGGTGGTCTGCCCGGTGCACACGGTCTGCGGGATCACGAGGGCCTTGGCAGAGAGATCGTGCGGTTCTCAGAAGAAGGAAAGCCGCTTGCAGCCATCTGTGCAGCACCCCTGGTACTGGGATATCGTGATGTGCTGCAGGGAAGAAAGGCAACCATATACCCTGGGATGGAGGATCATCTGACCGGTGGTATCCATGTAGACCGGCCTGTGGTGCGGGACGGAAATCTGATTACCGGCCAGGGACCGGCGTTTGCCATGGAATTTGCGCTGGAACTGGTGGCGTTCCTGAAAGGGGAAAAAGCTGCGAAGGATATGCGAAAAGATTTACTATTGGAAAGATGAGAATGAAACATGAGTGATACTTATAAAGTGGATTACCACATCCATTCCTGGTACTCCGACGGAACCATGAAGCCAACGGAGCTGGTACGAAGATACTACGATATGGAATATGACATGATCTCCATTACTGACCATGACGGCATTGACGGCGTACAGGAAGCCATGATTGCCGGAGAGGCGCTGAAAATGAAAGTAATCTCCGGCGTGGAACTTGCGGTGGAGCATGAAGGAAAGGAACTGCACCTTCTGGGCTATCAGTTTGATCCGGAGAATCCAGCTCTGCTGGCGAAGCTGGAAGAACTGCGGCAGTACCGCGTCGAGAGAAATGAAAGAATGCTTGCAAGGCTGCAGGAACTGGGCTATGCACTGACCATGGAAGATCTGAAACAGAGACCGGGACAGACGTACATCGGGAAGCCGAATTTTGCCCGGGCACTGGCGGCGAAAGGGTATATCTCTTCGCCGGCAGAAGCATTTGAACCGGGAAAACTTCTGGAATCCCCGGAACTGAAGGCCATCGAAAGGAAAAAGATTTCCGCGGAAGAAGCGATTTCGCTGCTGAAGGAAGCCGGCGGCATGGCTGTGCTGGCGCATCCGATGAAGATCCGGAAGATGGGTCTTCGAGGCAGTGCGGAATTCTGGGAAACTCTGGACAGTATGCTGCGGCAGCTGAAAAAGATGGGACTTGCCGGCATGGAATGCATATATCCGACCCACAGCGAAGAGGAGATCATAAAACTCGTGAATCTGGCGGGCAAATATCATCTGCATATCACAGAGGGCTCTGACTACCACGGCGATGCCCTGAAATAATCGGAAACGTAAGCCGGACAATACGAAATGATCAGGACGCAGGCGAAAAGAAGGATTTCTTTTTCCTGTGTCTTTTTTCATTGCCAAGCCGGGGAGGAAAGATTATAATAGTATGTAGGCGGAAACGGCAGAATGATCATCTCTGCCGTATGGTTCCGCAGAGGAGGAGAAGGAAAATGAGTGAGAAAGCAGTTTTTGAGGGAAGACGGGTTGCCGCAGCGGTGAGAACGGAGGAAGATTTTACCGAGGCACTGGAATCCATGGTTAAGGTGATCTTTATGCAGTATTCCAGCATTCTGACGGTGGAAGATCTGATCCGGCGAAGCCATGAAGCAGGAAAAACGATCTTTATCCATATGGATTTCACAGATGGCATCGGAAAGGATCGGGCAGGTCTGGAATTCCTGAAAAAACTGGGTGCTGACGGCATTCTGACGACAAAGACCAGTATGATTCGTCTGGCCAGAGAGATGGGGCTGGCAACCGTGCAGAGGTTCTTTATTGTGGATTCTCATTCTGTAGATACAGCAGTAGAGTCCATCCGCATTGCCAAGCCGGAGATGGTGGAGATCATGCCGGGTGTCGTGGTGAAAAAGATCCGGGAATTCGCAGAGCGGGTAAAGACTCCGATCCTTGTGGGGGGCCTGCTGGAATTTCGGGAGGAAGTGGATGCTGCGCTGGATGCAGGCGCTACGGCAGTGTCCACGGCATGCAGAGATCTCTGGAATTATAAGTAACAATAAATACAACAGGAGGTACGAAGATGAAGATTCAGTTTTGCGGTGCATCCATGGGGGTAACCGGGTCCTGTCACATGCTTTCTACGGAGAATCATAAGATTCTTCTGGACTGCGGCCAGTTTCAGGGCGGGAAGGAGATGGAGAAGCTCAACGCAGAGCCTTTTCCGTTTGATGCAGAAGAAATCGAATGCGTGCTTTTGAGCCACGCCCATATCGACCACTGCGGCCGTCTGCCGCTGCTGGTGAAGCGCGGGTTTAAGGGAAGCATTTACTGCACGGATGCCACGGCTGACCTGTTGGAGGTCATGCTGAAGGACAGTGCATATATTCATGAAAAGGACGCAGAATGGCAGTCCAGAAAGAACGCCAGAACAGGCAAACCGCCGGTGGAACCGTTGTATACAGCCCGCGATGCGGAAGCGGCACTGAAGCTGGTGAAGCCGGTTCTTTATGATCAGCTGATTGAGCTCAATGACAGTATGCGCATTGTGTTCAACGATGCGGGACATATTCTGGGATCCGCCATTACAGAACTCTGGGTCGATGAAGGAGAAACCACATCGAAAATCGTATTCTCCGGAGATCTTGGGGTCATGGACCGGCCGATCCTGCGGAATCCTGTGAAGATCAAAAAAGCGGATTATGTGATCATGGAAACTACATACGGCAACCGTCTGCATCCGCAGAATGCAACCAGCATTGATCAGCTGATTCAGATTACCCTGAAGACGGTGAAACGGGGCGGCAATGTGATTATCCCGTCCTTTGCCGTGGGCAGAACGCAGGAACTGATCTATCAGTTCAACATGTTCTATGAGCAGCATAAGGAATATCAGAAAGATCTGGAAAATGTCAATGTCTACATTGACAGCCCGATGGCTACCACAGCCACCGAGGTGTTTAAAAAGAATGCACAGGTCTTCGATGAGGAGACCAGAAACTATATCCTCAGCGGCGACAATCCTCTGGATTTCAAGAATCTGAAATTCACCAGAAATACAGCGGATTCGCAGATGCTGAATACGGACAGAACGCCGAAGATCATCATTTCTGCCAGCGGCATGTGTGAAGCCGGGCGGATCCGTCATCATCTGAAGCACAATCTGTGGGATGCGAGAAACAGTGTGATCTTCGTGGGATATCAGGCGGAAGGTACTCTGGGACGGTCCCTGGTGGAAGGTGCGAAGGAAGTGAAGCTCTTCGGGGAAACCATCAGCGTCAATGCAGAGATCTACAATCTGGAAGGATTCTCCGGACATGCAGACCAGAAGGGTCTTCTGGACTGGCTGGGTGGTTTCCAGGTGAAACCGAAACAGATCTTCCTCGTTCACGGTGAAGCAGATTCCAAACATGACTTCGCAGAGAAAATCCGGGAAGTCTATGGTTATGAGCCGGTAGTGATTGAAGGAAACTCCGAGTTTGAACTGGAAACAGGCACACTTCTCAGCAAGGAAGAGATTATACGGGATGCCATCGATGCGGATGATGTAGAGAGCCTGAAAGAAAAGATCGCCGATGTGGAAAAGAATCTGCAAAACCTGCTGGAACACACAAAGGGTGCCGTGAACAGCACGATCTCTCCGGAGAAGCTGCAGAACATCAACAATATCATGCTGGAACTGGAAAAGGCATCCCTCAATCTGGGATCTTCCATTACGGCAGAAGACAGAGATACTACGCCGCTCAGTGAGCAGAAGTAACAGACAGAAAAGACGGAGGAATCCATGCAGAGTGTCATTGTAATCGGAATTGCCGGCGGGACAGGCTCCGGCAAGAGCACCATGATCCATAAGATCAAAGAAGAATTTCATGACGATATCGCCATCCTCAGCCATGATTTTTACTATAAGTGCCATAACGACATTCCTTTCGAGGAACGGAAAAAACTAAACTATGACCATCCGGACGCCTTTGATACAGATTTGATGATCCGGCATATTCATCAGCTGAAAAACTGGCAGACAGCAGACCGGCCGGTCTATGACTTTACCATTCACAACCGGATCGATGAGACAGTCCGGGTGAATCCTGCCAAAGTGGTGGTGGTGGAGGGCATTCTGATCTTTGAGAACAAGCAGCTTCGGGATCTGTGTGATATCAAGGTTTTCATTGATACGGATGCCGATGTGCGAATTATCCGCCGGATTCTCCGCGACGTGCGGGAACGGGGACGGACCCTGGACTCGGTGGTCAGTCAGTATCTGACTACGGTAAAACCCATGCACGAGCAGTTCGTGGAACCGAGCAAAAAATATGCGGATGTCATCATCCCGGAGGGCGGATACAACCGGGTTGCACTGGAGATGCTCAATGAGCGGATTCACGCGCTGTTGAAGAGAAATGAAGAAGAGGGAGGCAGAACCGTTTGACCTGGATTCTGATTTTTCTGCTCTGCATGCTGTGGGGACTTTCTTTTCTCGGCACGAAGGTGCTGCTGGATGTTCTGGCGCCGATGGAAATCCTGGCAGTCCGGTGGATGCTGGCGTTCCTCATGTTTGCGTTGCTTGTAGCTTTTCGGGTCATTCCAGTGGATTACCGGGATAAGCCTGTAGGAAAACTTCTGCTGGCGGCGGCGCTGCAGCCCTGCCTGTATTCGATCCTGGAAACCTGGGGCGTGAAGCTGACTACCGCTTCAGAGACTTCGATCTTTATTGCACTGGTGCCGCTGGTGGTAGTGCTTATGAACCGGTTGTTTTTCAGGAGGCGTGTCAACAGAAAGGTACTGTTTGCCATCGTTCTGTCTTTTGCCGGGGTGTTGGTCTGCGTTCTCTTTTCACCGGATTTTTCGGCGGGCAGCAAGCTGCTGGGGTACCTGATTCTCATCGGAGCAGTGACGGCAGGCTCGGGATATACGGTCTATTCGGCCCGTCTCGGCGCAAAATTTACTCCCATGGAGATTACGTTTGTACTGACGATCGCGGGAAGTCTGTTTTTTAATGTACTGTCGCTGGCAGAGGGTAACGGTCTGCGTGCCTACACTGTGTTTTTCAGCGATTTCCGGGTTATGGGGGCGCTGCTGTATCTGGGGATCGGCTGCTCCTGTGTGGCCTACATGATCTTCAACTTTGCTCTGTCTCGCTTGAAAACGGAGATTGTCGCCACCGTACAGACCAATCTGATCACTGTCATCGGTGTGGTAGCAGGGATTTTTCTGGGCGGTGAACCCTGGGGATGGTATACTGCGGCGGGACTTCTGATGACCATAACGGGCATCTGCATTTCGGCAATGGAAGACGGCCGTCAGAATAAAACTTGCATGTGAAATGAAATAAGTGGATATACTGCGCAGGACGAACTTCTGATCTCATCAGGAGGTATCATATGAAGGACTATCAGTTAAAGTCTCTTAAGTCCTGCAAGCTGCCGGAAACCGTTTACCGTCAGGCATTATGGGCGGTAAAGGATCTTCCGCGGATGAAGGAAAAACTCGTGGAGCTGGAGGATATGCTGGACTGCCTTCCATCGGCCTATGTGGATATGCCGAGGAAGAGCGGCGGTACGGTCAGCGATCAGACGGCACAGTTGGCCAGCCAGATGGCAAATCTGGCATTTCGGATCCAGATGATCGAGGGAAGCCTTCAGGCTGTTCCGGTTGTGTATCGGGATGGTATACTGGGAAAGCTGGCATATGGCATTCCCTACAGCGACCGCTTTCATGCGAACACATGGAAGCGGTGGCAGCAGGTCTACCTGTATCAGGTGGCCCTGAAACTGCACTTATATTGAAGGAACAGTTGGGAGAGGCCCCATGCGGCGCGAAAGCGGCGCATGGGGCCTCTCTTTTGTCGGTGCGCCCGGCGGGCGCACGTTCTAATGGGTGAAAGTCCCTAATCCGCCCGGTA
>JBJFHL010000067.1:0-35365 GCA_051893555.1 Anaerovoracaceae bacterium | reverse complement strand
CATCAGGACATTTTCACTTTTGGTATACTAAGACATTATCACATTTGGTTCATAACCCGCCGTCCGGAAGTCAACATGAATATTGACATTCCCTGCTTCTCCACCTATAATAATCTGTAATTTCCATATCTTTTATACTTTTTTCGGAGGTAAATCATGACTGAAATACAGTGCCTGACGCTAGCGCAGCTGGCTGAGGAAGATGACGGATTCCGCAGCACGTTCCTGACCGGCAATGCTCAGAACCTTACGGCGATGACAGGGTGCACTGCAGTGATCGCACCAAAGGGCGCAGTCTGCGGTGTGGACGTGCGGGGAGGCTCCCCGGGAACCCGGGATACGGATGCACTCAATCCAATCTGCAACAGGGAAGCAGTACACGGCATTCTGCTTTCCGGCGGCAGCGCTTACGGTCTGGACGCTGCCGGCGGCCTGATGCAGCTTCTGGAGGAAATGGGCATCGGCCGTGATGTGGGTGTTACAGTGGTTCCCAATGTCTGCAGCGCCGTGCTCTTTGACCTGAAATGCGGAGATTATCGAATTCGCCCCGATGCAGCCATGGGCCGGGCAGCCGGAGAGGCAGCGTTTCTCCGGCTGCCGTTTCACAGCGGCAACTACGGTGCGGGAACCGGAGCCACGGTGGGAAAGCGAAATGGTCTGGAAAACGCCATGAAAGGTGGATTGGGCAATGCGGCGTTTCGTTACGGCAGGCTTTATGCTGCAGCAATCTTCGCCGTCAACTGCGTCGGAGACGTGGTGGAAAACGGTCAGATCCTGGCCGGTGCGAGAAAGGCCGGGAGCATAGATTTTGCGGGAAGTGAGGAACTGATTCTGCAGTCTGCCGAGGCGGAAAAAGATCTTTTCAGTACCCGCCCGGTTCATTCGGAAGGAGATGGGAACACGGTCATCGGCGTCATTCTGACCAATGCAGATCTTACGAAATCCCAGGCCACGCGGCTGGCTTCTCAAGGGCATAACGCCATTGCCCGTACGATCCGTCCTGCCCATTCCATCTATGACGGTGATACGGTATTCGCCCTGGCCAGCGGTGAAGTGCCGGCTTCCCAGGACGCCGTGGGCATTCTGGCTGCCCGTGCTGCACAGGAAGCAATTCTGGATGCAGTGCGTTCTGCACAGACCTGGGGGGCCTGTCTTTCTGTTTCGGACAGAGCCTGCGGCCTCGTTGGATAAAAAAACAGCACATCAGGCAGCCATTCCGGCCAGCTTGATGTGCTATATTTTTGTCCGTTGCCGTGCGGTAATTCAGACAATCTGTTTTCTCTATACTTTCTCTCTTCTCTTTCCGAATGCGAGCAGGAGCAGCCCGATCCCCGCTCCGATCAGCAGCACAATCCATTCTGCGGTCTGAGACTCATCACCGGTTTTTGGAATATGTGTGCCGCTTTCCTCTGCATCGGAATCTTCTCTGCTTCCTAATGCGACATCCATATCATCCACTCTTACCCATTGTGCATAGAGTACCTCTACGCCGTCTTCCAGTGGAATTTCACTTCCTGCCGGATAGAACTTTCCTGTCCCGTCCGGTTTGGTATTCCAGCCGATGAACTTATACCCTTCCTTTTCGAATGGATTATCTCCAGCTGTGTTTTCTCCGTCAGCGGCTCCATCAACAATTGTTTGTCCATTGTTTCCCGCAGTTCCGCCGTTTCCGTCATAGATCAGCGGCGGTTTTTCCGGAATCTCTGGCTCGGTCGGTGGTATCGGTTCTGGCGAATCAGCCGGAGGATTCTCGATAGGCGGATTTATTACAGGTGGAAGCTGTTTCGCTTCCCACTGGGCATACAGGATATTTTCGTCTCCTGTCAGCGTGTACCGGTCGCCCGGTTTATAAGACTCACCGGTTCCGTCTGCAGCCGTATTCCATCCCACAAACTGATAGCCTGATCTTGTGAAAGCGGTCCCCGGCTGAACAGTCAGCATTTCATCCACAAATCCGTTTTCTGTGATATCCTCCCCGGTTCCGCCGTTCGCTTTATAAGTCAGAGTCGCTTCATCCGGCACATAGTACAGCTTCAGCACCAGACTTCCGTCTGCTTGAATCACGCCTGATTTCACTGTCGATTCATGCTGTGCATCCAGAGTATATCCCGAGAGTTCCAGCGGAATCGCTTCGGCCGTTTCATTGGTTATACCCTTCTTGCTTTCTTCCTTTTCCAACTTCGGATTTTCGCCATTCCGGTTCAACTTATAGTGCAGTACACGATAAGGTGTATCCTTGTTCGCTTCCCACTGGGCATACAGGATGATTTCATCTCTGTCGAAGGTGAGACTGTCTTTCGGAGCATAGATGGTTCCATCTGCTGTGCTCCAGCAGGTAAAGGAATATCCCTGCCGGGTAAACGTATTGTCTGCCACCGTAACCGTTTCTCCGCCTCGCCCGCTGATTGAAATGTCGGCACCGTCTCCGCCGTTTGCATTATAGATCAGCTTTGCTGCAGCGGGCACATAGTACAGGTTAAGGATCAATGATCCATCTCCTGCTATGATGCCTGTTGGATTACTATGCATCCCATTCAGGCTGAAGTCCGCCTTTAATTCATATCCCGGAACTGCGATTGGCTCTGCCGTTACCGGAGTTCCTGTTTTTCCTGTCTTTTTTTCGCTTGAGACGAGGATTCTGCTCATCCCGTCCGAAGAGACCTTATAATGATATACCTTGTAAACCGTATTTGTGTTTGCAGTCCACTGCGCCAGCAGAATATCCTCACCTGCTGTCAGCAGATAATCGTCCCCCGGCTTGTATGACACATTGTCGAGAGTTTTCCAGCCAATGAATGTGTATCCAGGTCTGGAAAAAAGGTCTGCGCCGTCAGCAACGTTCAGTTTTTCATCCACAACACCGACGGACGACACGGCATCACCGATTCCTTCATTCGGCATGTAAGTCAGAGTGGTTTCCTGCGGAACATAAAAGAGTTTCAATGTCAGATTTCCGTAATCCTCTACAATCCCGGATTTTGTGGCAGACGACCGTGCCTCATCCAGTACATACCCTTCATATTCCTTTTTCACAGCATGTACCTCTGTTCCGATGACGCCGTAATAGACAGCCTCTTCCGGTTCGGTTTTCTCTTCCCCGTTTTTGTCCAGCTTGATGTGCTGCACCTTATATTTGGTTGCGTCATCCGGCACCCACTGGGCGAAAAGTACATTGGGATTATTTCCCGCTTCGCCGGCTTCCAGCAGATACGCATCCCCGCTCAGGTATGCTGTTCCGCTGCCGTCCGGCTCGGTGTTCCAACCGTTAAACAGGTACCCTTTAATGGTATATGCATTCTCTTCCACTTTCACGGAAAAGCCGCATATCCGGCTGTATCTGCAATCGTGCCTTCTGCACTGCAGCTTTCCGGCGCATTGGCATCATATCGTAAGGCGGTTTCTGTTCTGGTATATTCCAGACGGAATATTAAGCCGCCATTTGCTGCAATTCTGCCCGGCTTGATTTCCGTAATGCACCTGTAACCTTCCCGACCCGGTTTCGACAGATTCGGCGTCACCGTCGGTGTCACTTCAGCACCGGTCGTACCGGAATACTTCAGGTCGTCCACCAGGGTAAAAGACCCGTCCGTCTTATTATTCCAGTTCTGGAAATAGTGCTGTACTCTGTAAACCGTGTCCGTCCGGCCCGTCAGCCTGGCGTAATATACCATATTGTCATGGTCTGTTATCGTCGGTCTAATGATCCTTGCATCGGAAGGGTCTGTTTCTTCCACCTGCACTGCATCTCTTCCAGGGCCGTCAAACCAGCCAATGAGTTGGTATCCCTGACTCGGGTAGATTTTCGCACTTACTCTTTCCCCCGGAATTCCGGTCACAACGGTTGTACTGAGCTGTCCATAGGTATTCGAAACAGAAAGGTCGGTGATGTTTCCATCCGGATCGACAAACTGCATCGCAAACTGTACCGCATGGGCTTTTTCAAATCTGGCATAATATACTGCATCCCCATCAACCGGATAACGAATGGTTTTGTCTCCGTTGCAAAGCATGTTGTCGTCTACACGGTTTCCCTGTACATCATACCAGCCTGCAAAGGCATAGTCTGCATTGTTGGACGCAGTGGAGCTCACTACAGTCCCCTTGCTTTCGTGCAGTACGGTATGATCCAGAGGCGGCACGGAGGAATCTTCATCCGACAGGCTCTCCCAGGCTCCGTCTATACGAATCTGTCGTACAAATCTCTGTTCAAACTTCTTCGCAAATCGGGCGTAATAAGTTTTTACACTCTCTTTTGTTTCTACATAGGTCAGTTCTGCGCTTGTGCTCACCAGCTGGTCATTTTCGTCAAACCAGCCTTCAAAATAATATCCATCCTTCGGGTATGCTTTTGCAGAAATCAATTCACTGACATCTGCATAATACCGCTTCACGCCCAGTGAGGCTTCTTCCACGGTTTTATCTGCCGCACTGGTGACTTCAACACTGCCGCCTTGCTCAGAATCCAGGTATCCATTTCCTTCATCCGTCTGCGGAACAAATGTCTGACACCATTGCCACTGGGCGATCAGCGTAAGACCGGTTGCCTGGTCATCATAGACCGGCTCTTCCGTTGTCTTCCAGACAATGCCGTTTTCCGTCTCCTCCGATCCGGAAAAATCACCCTCCTTCAGAATCACGAAATTCTGGGTATCTGCAGAGGTCTTCTGATAATTGCAGGCAATCGTATGTACATCCGGAAGGAGGCACCCCTCTCCGTTATCATCGAACAGCTGCCACCCCACGAATTTCCACCCGTCGTTCTGCCCTTCCGGTGCATGGGAGGAATAAGGCTGCACATAAGTGACCTCCTCCTCTCCAATCATAGGAACGAAGCTGTAGACATTCTCTTCCTCGCTTCCTTCCCCATCCGGGACGCAGATATATGGTTTCCCTCCATTTGCATCATATGTCAGCAGCGGTTTTTTGATAAATACAAAATGAAGATTTACTGCACTGTTAATCTGATCCAGGATGCAGGAATAAATCAGATTTCCGGCTTCATCCGTAGAAACTTCCCATCTTTCGGTCTCCCTTGCGGAAACGAAAGATGTGGAAGATCCGTTCCCATCCAGATTCTGCTCTGTATAATATATGCCTGCAAATACTACATCAGCCTTCTCATTTTCAAGGATTTTCGCCTGAACATGCAGCGTATTTCCATCCTCGACGTAGGTAGATATATGATTGTCCACAGAAACTGCATATCCCTTTTCCCCGCCGATTCCTTCGGTCGTTCCGTCACTGCTGCCGATGACTGCGCTGCCGTGAGCGGTTGTACTGGCAGAGAGGGATCGATACAGCTTGAAGTTGATATTATCCAAAAAATTTCCGAAAGTCGGATCTTCGAAGGTTTTATTTGGAGGCACCGAATTATCAACCGATGTAAATGCGAAGATCGTTTTCGACTGACCGGAAGGAACCGGATACAGATAATATCTGCTCAAGTCAATACCGGAAGATTCCGGATTCTCTTTCTCTGTATTCGATCCATAATGTCCCCAGGGATTGGTTGCACCGGCTTCCGTCGTATTATGATCCGTCATTACCCAGATGTACCATCTCTCTGTATATGTCGAGCTTGGCTCCAGACTGAATGGCTGATTGTCCTGATTATCTTCAAATCCACCGTGATCAGCGAATTTCTTGCTGTATATGATGATTGCCTCGCCGCCATTGGCCAGGCCGTTATTGTATTTCGTTGATCCGATCTTCCCGATTGCTTTCAGCCAGGCTACCATCTGCATCATCTGATCCATGCCGTACTTATACCCGGTTCGAAGGGTCGGATTCGGATAATTCAAATCTGATGTCTCGTAGCCTTCACCCCAGTTCTTGCTTGGTGCATACTCCTGGTTTGGCCCTATAATCAGTGCCATGGTCTCACTTTCCGTTCTGGAACCATGATCCAATCCCCATTCGTAGAGACTGGAAGGCTCTGTATCCACAATCTGATACAGTGTGCTTTCTTCGTCGGCATTCAGTTCCGCCGCATATTCTCCATCGGATGGTGTAAGATACACATTGGAAATGTATGTGCTCTTATTTTTTCTGAATAATTCAATCAGGTTCGTTTCTGCCGTTGTCCTCCAGGATTCTGTCGAAGTCGGTTGGAACTGATCATAGTCCTTCGAAAATGCATGCATATTTTCGAAGCTTCCATCCTGGAGTTTTCCGTCCACCAGAACATCCGAAGCTTCTGCCGAAGGAATCCCACACGGGAAATTGATCAGGATCAGCATGACGGACAGAACCACAGAAATCCACTTTTTCTTATCTGCTGTCCTCATAAATTTTCCTCCATATCAACTTTACTCATCGGTTACACTTTTATATTTTCCGTTCATTTTTTTATTTTTTTTGTAACTAATTCATTATAGCATGTATTTCTCTGTTTACAAATTATTTTTGCATATTTTTTCAACATAATTATTTTTTTGTCGGAAAATCGATTCAGGCGCTTCTTCCGGACCCGACCATTCTTTCCTCATACGAAAAAAGAGCCCGGTCAACTGTTTTCACAGATGCCCGCAGCTCTTTTTCTTCTTAATTTATTTAATTTATCTTTTTCCGTTTAGTAAACCTTTGCACCGGCAGGAATGCTGTCATCTAAAATCATGAAGTTCAGCATCTCTTCTCCGTCATAGTTGTTAACGCAGGACAGCAGCATGCCGTTTGACATCTCGCCCATCATCTTTCTCGGCGGAAGGTTCACGATTGCAACTGCAGTCTTTCCAACCAGTTCCTCCGGTTCATAGTATTTATGAATGCCGGAAAGAATGATTCTGTCTGTGCCGGAACCGTCGTTCAGAACGAACCGGAGAAGCTTTTCGCTCTTCGGAACCGCTGTACATTCCTTGATCTTTACTGCTCTGAAATCGCAGGCTGCAAAGGAATCAAATTCCACATATTCTTCGAATAATGGTTCCACTTCGATTTTCGTCTGATCCAGTACTTTTACTGCTTTTTCTCCCTGTTCCTTTGCCTTGCCCTTCACTTCCGGCTTCATGGTCGGGAAGAGCATGATATCACGGATAGAAGGCTGGTCGAGGATGAGCATGATACATCTGTCGATGCCAACACCCAGACCTCCTGTCGGCGGAAGACCCACTTCCAGTGCATTTACAAAGTCTGTGTCCATCGGATGCGCTTCGTCATCGATACCGCAGTCCAACTGTCTCTGCTGTTCCGCAAATCTTTCATACTGGTCAATCGGATCGTTTAATTCGGAGAATGCATTTGCAATTTCCCAGCCATTGATATATGCTTCGAATCTTCTGGTAATGCGAGGGTCCTTAGGGTCTCTCTTTGCGAGAGGGGACACTTCTACCGGATGTCCAATGACAAATACCGGTCCGTCCAGATATCCCGGAACTTCTTCGCAGTATTCTTCGAACATCTCAGCCAGAATCTTTCCTCGGCTCTGGTCCTTCACTTCCTCAGCATCCATACCATAAGCAATTGCTGCCGCTCTTGCCTCTTCATCGGTTTCAATCGTATCGAAATCAACGCCTGTGATTTCCTTGATTGCATCAGACATGGTAAGTCTTCTCCAAGGCGGAGTGACATCAAATTCCTTGCCCTGGTACATTATAACCGGAGTACCGTTTACCGCCATCTGTGCCTTGTATACCATCTGTTCGGTGACTTCCATTACGAAGTCCATGTCCTGGTATGCAGCATAACATTCCATGTTTGTGAATTCAGGGTTATGCCGGCGGTCCATACCTTCGTTGCGGAACATCTTACCCATTTCATAGACTCTGTCCAGGCCGCCTACGATGCATCTCTTCAGGAAAAGTTCGTTGGAAATCCGGAGCTTCATGTCAATGTCAAGGGTGTTGTGGTGCGTTTCGAAAGGCCTTGCGTTGGCACCGCCTGCAATGGTTGTAAGAATCGGAGTATCTACTTCAAGATACCCGTAATCTTCCTCCAGTACTCTTCTGAATTCCCGGATGATTGCAGCTCTCTTTAAAAATACATCTCTTACCTCAGGGTTGATGATAAGATCAACATATCTCTGTCTGTATCTCTGATCCTGATCCTTCAGGCCTGACCATTTGTCAGGAAGAACCTGAATTGACTTGGAAAGAAGTACAACTCTGGTTGCATGCACTGAGATTTCACCGGTTTTCGTCTTGAATACCTTACCTTCGATACCAAGAATATCACCCATGTCGTATTTCTTGAACCATTGATATTCCTCAGCCCCGATATCGTCTCTCTTTACATATACCTGTATTCTTCCCTGCTTGTCCTGGATATTGATAAAGGAAGCCTTCCCCATGTTGCGAAATGCCATGATACGGCCGGCAATGGAAACCTCCTGGTCTTCCATTGCCTCATAGTTTTCCTTAATATCCATGCTGTGTGCAGTCACATTCCACTTTTCTTCCAGAAATGGATTTCTGCCTGCTTCCTGCAGTGCCTTCAGTTTTTCTCTTCTGACTTTTCTCTGTTCACTTAATGCTTCTTCGGATACTTCGGTTTCGGCGGCCTCTTCAGCAGCCTGGATTCTGATATCTTCTGTACTCATCTTATTTTATTTCTCCTCTTTGCTGATGTTCTTGATCTTATAAGTCACCAGTCCATCCGGTACAATGATTTCCACCACTTCACCGATTTTCTTTCCCAGCAGGTGCTGTCCAACCAGAGATTCGTTGGAAATTCTGCCTGCAAACGGATCCGCTTCCGTGGAACCCACAATGACGAACTCCATTTCATCATGGCTTGCCATGTCTTCCACCAGTACCTTCAGACCTACGCTGACCTGATCCTTCGGCACCTCGTTTTCATCGATGATCTTGGCCTTACGGATCATATTTTCCAGTTTAATGATTCTTTCTTCCAGCTCCGCCTGTTCATTCTTCGCGGAGTCATATTCGGAGTTTTCGGAAAGGTCCCCGTAAGAGATTGCTTCCTTTAATCTTTCGGATACTTCCTTACGTCTCACGGAAACCAGTTCTTCATGTTCCGCTACAATTTTGTCATACCCTTCCTGGGTTAATAGAATTTCTTCTGCCATTTTTCTTTTCTCCCCTTTTTCTATATTCCTGATCTTCCTGTCGGTCTGCCGTGCGGCATCCGCAGGCGCTGAATTAACAGTATATGGACCAAGTATATGGATCAAACGTACGCAATATGCACATTTCTGCAGTTTGTCAGATAAATCAGCGTTGCATAGTTGACGTCGAATTCCATGATGTCTCCAACCTTGTAATCCTTTTCCGCATCTTCAATATCCACGATGGTGTGGTCACTGGAAGCACCGAGAATCTCAATGCCTTTTTCCATCGGAAGGAGCTCCGCCGGATCACCGTAGTCCACCTTGCCCATAGCAAGAAGGGCTCGCTTACGGATCCCTCTGTCCACATACTCCGGAGTATGGCCGAATGCATCTACACCCACTTCTCCGACCGGATGGGACGGTTTGTCTTTTACTTCAATGACTTCGGCTTTCAGCCGGAAGTTATCCTGACATAAATCACTTACATCGTAATGATAGAATACATCCATGTCACGTGCCAGCAGGATGCCTTCCCCTACCCGGAGCAGGTTGATCCTCTTCGGAATATTGCCGTCCCATACACGCAGCAGACTGCTGGTGGCACCGCCGGAGATGTACTCCAGTTCTCTGCCCAGACGTGCTTCAATGCGCTCTGCCAGTTCCACCAGCTCCTCCAGCTTTTCCACCGTAGGAAGAATGGAACCATAACAGCCCACATTGGTGCCGATGCCAACCAGCTGGATATTGATCATCTTGTTTTCGATATATTCTGCCACATCGATCAGCTCGTCCTTATCCCACCAGCCTTCCCGCAGGTCTCCCATATCGGCCATCAGAATGACCTTATGGAGTTTCCCCTGGTTTCTGGCTTCTTCATTGAGCGCCTTGATCACTTCCAGCTCGCTGTTCAGGCTGATATCCGTCAGGCGGATCACATCCTTCACCTCGCTGAGCATAGGAATACGGATCAGCATCATCTTTTTATCGATGCCTGCATTTCTGGCATCTTCTATCTGTTCCAGACGTGAAGAAGCGATAAATGCAGCGCCGCCTTCCGCAAACTGTCTGGCAACCTCTACATCACCGGTTGCACCCTTGATAACTCCGGCAACCTGAATGCCGTAACTGCCGCACCTTTCTACGACCCGTGCAACATTGTGTTTTAAGTGGGCTAGATTAATTTCTAGCCTCGGATATCTCTCCTTCATCAGTACATGTCCTCCTAATTTACAGTGCGCTATGGCAACACTTCTCCTTATATCATATACCATAACACTGACTATTTCGATATTTTAACATTTTTTCTGTCCGATTGCAAGGAAAAATCCCGCAAAAACCTTGATTCCTGCGGGATTTCGTAAACACATCGACGCCTTGTACGCCTGTTCTTTCTTTTTTCTTCGCAAAATCTTTTCGCCCGGCTTCGCAGGCACGTCCGGCCTACGCCCGGTTTTCCTCCAGGAATTCGCTGAATTTTTCCAGACCTTCTTTCAATGTTTTGGAGTCAAAGGCATAGCCGATTCTGACAGCTCCTTCCATCTCGAAGGCAGAGCCCGGTGTGAACAGCAGACCTTTTTCTTTGATCAGACGTACACAAAGGTCATAGGACGGCATATCCAGATCATAATAGACCAGGGCCGTGGTGCCTGCTACCGGCCGTACATAATGCACACCCGGTGTTTCCGTTACCCAGGCATCCAGGATGGCACGGTTCTTCAGCAGGATATTACGGTTTCTCTCGAAGATTCTTTCCTTATTTGCCAGTGCAAGAGATGCCAGCATGTCGTCCAGCCGGCCGCAGCTGATGGTGTCATAATCTCTCCGCTCATGGATCATGTGGAGCGCATCTTCATCTCTGGTGGCGATCCATCCCAGCCGCAGTCCTGCCAGGGAGAAAATTTTTGACATGGACCCGACGGAAATTCCTTTCTCATAAAGATCCACCACGGAATGCATGTAGCTTCCGTCTTCCGAAATTCCTCTGTATACTTCATCGCAAAGCACATACGCACCCACACTCCGGGCCACTTCGATCATTTCTTCCATGGACTCTCTCGGGATCCAGGAGCCGGTCGGGTTGTCCGGGTTGTTAAAGGTGATCATCTTCGTGTTTTCGTCCACCAGAGATTTCAGTTCCTCGATATCCGGCAGAAATTCATTCTCCGGTCTCAACTGCAGGATCCGCACCTCCGCACCGATGGATTCCGGAATGGAATAATGCTGCTGATAGGTCGGCATAACAGAAATCATGTTATCTCCTGCCTCGATGAGGGTCGTGATCACCATGTTGTTTGCGCCTACCGCGCCATGGGTCGGGATCACCTGATTCGGCTTAAGATCTTCGTACAGACCTGCCACACCGCTGAGGAAACCCGGCGAACCGAAAATATCCCCATAGGTGAGCCGTACATCCGCCAGATTCTTCAGGTATTCGTCCTTATCTTTTCCGCAGAGGTCCAGCAGTTCTCCCACAGTCAGCGAGTCAATGCAGGTCTCCCCCAGATTGTAAACTGCCTCATCTTCAAATTCATTCATCCAACGTTCCACTTTAAATGTCTTTATTTTCATTGCTTTTGTTCTCCTTCTCCAGACCGGATCTGACTTTTATTCTCTTATGTCTATTATACACCCGGATGCAGGATGCTGGGTTTGGGGATTTCCCCAATTCTGCTGATCTTTTTTGGAAAAAGTACAGGAGCAGGATTGACCTGTATTGCGTGCGCTGTTATAATGTATAAAAACAGACTATTTAGTCTGTTTTTATACATATGAAAGGAGCTTTTTATGAAGCGGGAAGAAAAAAATGCGTTATCCCGGCAGCGGATCCTGGATGCTGCCATGGAAGATTTTTCTCAGAAGGGATATGAAGGTGCTTCTCTCAGCACGGTCTTTGCGGAAAAAGGGATTTCAAAAGGCGTCGTCTATCACCATTTTAAAGATAAGGATACGCTGTATCTGCTGTGCGTGGAAAGCTGCTTTTCTTCTTTGACCGAAGCCCTCTCCCGGATTGCCGAAACCCTCCGCGGAACCCCGGAGGAAATGCTGCAGATCTATTTTGATCAGAGACTCCGGTTCTTCGCTGATCATCCGCTATATTACGGAATCTTTGCTGACGCCGTCTTCCATACGCCGGCCGTACTGGCGGATGAAATCGCATCACGAAGAGAGGCATTTGATGCACTGAATCTGTCCGTTCTGACGTCCATTCTGCGCACGCAGCCGCTTCGTGACGGATTAGATGTGGAATCTATTGTAGAAGATTTTCATTTATATATGGATTTCTTCAATCTTCGCTTTGGTTCGGCAGTTCTGTCCTCGGATCGTCCGGCAGAAGAGCTCCTTCAGAAACATGAAGAAAGGTGTCACCGTCAGCTTTCCATTCTGCTGCACGGTGTATTGGGTGAAAACAGTGAAAAAGAATGATGCATCTCCAACGAAAGAAGCTTTGCTGTCCACGGCAGAGCCCTCTTCGGCCATTGTAAGTCTTGCAATCCCGGCCACCCTGGCCTTGCTTGCCAAGGCTGTTTATAACATTGTGGATACCGCCTATATCGGCATGCTGAACAGCGATGAGGCTCTTGCGGCTGTGGGCGTCACGCTGCCACTGCTTCTGATCATGGTTTCCGTGGAAAATATTTTTGCAGCCGGTGCAGGTGTTCTGGCAGGCCGGCAGCTGGGCGCCGGTCAGAGAGAGGAAGCCGGACGAACGGTCACGACGATTTTAGGGTTCTCGCTCTTCGTCGGAATATTTCTATGTGCTGTGGGTATTCTCTTCATGGAATCTCTGCTCCGCTCGTTCGGTGCTTCCGATGCGGTGCTGCCCCAGGCAAAGGATTATGCCTTCTGGATGTTCATCGCGGCCCTCTTTAATCTGCCTGCCCAGAGTATGAACTGTGCTGCCCGCGCGGAATCCTCTGTAAAGATTTCTTCCATCGCGGTCATCACCGGTGCAGCCCTCAATGTGCTGCTGGATCCGGTGTTCATGTTCCGCTGGGGACTGGATATGGGCGTAGAGGGTGCATCCCTTGCCACCACCATTTCCCAGAGTGTGACCTTCTTTATTCTGCTCTGGTTCTACGGCAGCGGCCGGTCCATCATCAAAATTCATATTCGGTCTTTCCGTCTGACGGGCCGGTTCCTGTGGCAGGTGACCGCCATCGGGATTCCTACTGCAGTCATTCAGATCTGCCTGGCGGTTGCAACTTCGCTGACAAATATCGCAGCCAAACCTCTTCCGGATTCCGATCTGATCATTGCCGCTTATGGCGTGGTACAGCGCCTGATCCTCATCGGCTGTTACGTGATTATGGGATTCATGCAGGGTTATCAGCCAGTGGCCGCCTACGCCTTCGGTGCGAAAGCAGAAGAACGGTTTCATAAGTCGGTTCGTTTCGCTCTGAAGGGTGCCCTGCTTCTGACCGTGATCGTGGCTGCTGTCTACATCCTTCTTTCCCGCCCGCTGATCCTGCTGTTCAACCAGAATCCGCTGGTGGTGGATTTCGGACGCTGGCTGCTGATCTCCCAGGTGATCCTGTATCCTGCCTTCGGTCTGTGCTATATGATGACCATCACCTTCCAGACCATCGGTGCCTCCGGGATCGGCCTGTTCCTGTCCACCATAAGACAGGGACTCTTCTATGTGCCCTGCATCCTGGTGCTCCCGAGACTGCTGGACTTCACCGGCATCTGCCTGGCACAGCCTGCCGCTGATGTGCTGACCATTCTGATCTGCCTGCTGCTGATCGGTCCGATGAAGCGTATCGCATCGAAGAACATGAATCTGTAAAACGAGATTTTACATCTGTGACACTTCAAAAATACATTCAGAATTTTTAAAATTTTGAATGTATTTTTTCATTTTGTAACCAAAACTGTAACCACAAGATGCTATACTGATAAAAAAGCGGAGATAAAAACCATCTCAAAAGAGATTGATATTCCTGTAAAACATCGGATTTAGCAAGCTTTTTCAGAGAGTCTCTGCAGTGTGTTACAGTTTATCCGTTTAAATGAACATTGCTGTGAAAGTTCAGGACGGATACGCAATTAAAGGAGGAAACAAGATGTTACATCAAAAAACGGAAAAGTGAGAAAGTATCTGCACCGCATGTTTGCGTTGATTCTCGTTTTAGCAGTTGCGCTGAGTTATACGACTATGACTGCTCTGGCTGCACATGACACTTCTACCATTCACGTGAAAAGTTTTAAAAACGGATCTTTTTCGAAGAAAACCAGCCTGATCCTTCACATGACTTCCGGCAACCTGTCTGCTGAGTATCAAGGCAGCATTATCAAAGTTGAGAAACAGTCCGGCTTTAATACCGGAAGAGTCATCCCATATACTGTAAATGACGGTTCAGGAACAACAGGCGTTATCGTCATTGAAAAACAGGAAGGAAACGATACCGGAAAAGATGAATCCTATCATTTTGACAAGGGCAATCAGAACTATAAAGGTGATGTGTATTTCAATACAGATATCACAGTCTGCAAGCGGTGGTCCGGTGATGAGAATTGCGAAAATGCGCGTCCCGCTTCTATAACTGTAAAGCTTCTTGCAAACGGTAAAGATGCAGGCAAAGAGCTCGTTTTAAATGAAGCAAACCGTTGGAAGGGCACTTTCTCCAATCTGGTAAAGTATCAGGATGGGGCTGAGGTTTCCTACAGCGTAGAGGAAGTGACCGTAGACGGGTATAAGTCGAGCATTACAGGATCTGAAGATACCGGTTTTGTAATCACAAATACTTATGAGGCTCCTGCTCAGGAACCTACCCAGGAACCTACCCAGGAACCTACCCAGGAGCCTACCCAGGAGCCTACCCAGGAACCTACCCAGGAGCCTACCCAGGAACCTACCCAGGAGCCTACCCAGGAACCTACCCAGGAACCTACCCAGGAGCCTACTCAGGAACCTACCCAGGAACCGACGCAGGAGCCTACTCAGGAGCCTGCACAGGAACCGACCCAGAAACCGACTCAGGAGCCGACGCAGGAACCGACGCAGGAACCGACCCAGGAGCCGACCCAGGAACCGACTCAGGAACCTACCCAGGAGCCTACCCAGGAACCAACTCAGGAACCGACCCAGGAGCCTACCCAGGAACCAACTCAGGAACCGACTCAGGAACCGACCCAGGAACCGACACCAGTTCCGATTCATCCGATTATGCCGATCACGCCGGATGATGTCATCATTTCGGACGGCCCTGCAGTTCCGCTGTCATCAACCCCACTTGTTGATTCCGAAGAAACGGCAGAATTGGGAGAAGCCGTGGATCAGAACGAAATCGTCATCGGTGTGGACGAAGAAGAAGTCCCTCTGGCTGCAACAATCTCCACAGAAAACGATGCTCCGAAAACTGACGTGCCAAAGACCGGTGACAACGGTGCAGGCACAGCCGGTATGATGCTTCTCCTGTCCGCCGCAGGTTTCGCAGCACTGTCCAGAACCAGAAAAAAGAAAGAAGAAGCTGAATAATGTGAATGGTTTCTCGATAAGCAGACAATTGAAATTATAAAATCATTTTAAAATACTCCCTCCCAGGTGCAAGCGTTTGTTTTTTCACTCGTCTGCCCGGAAAGGAGTATTTCTTTCGTTATTTCTTTTTCTGCAGCAGCCGAGCGATCCGTACTGCTGCGGAGAATTCTTCATATAGTTCTGCGTCTGTCCTGTCTTCCATGCCTGCCAGTTCCCGCACCTTCGCCAGGCGGTAACGGATGGTATTCTGGTGACAGCTGCAGTCAGAGGCTGCAGCTGCCACATCTCCTCCATGCTGCACATAGGCGAACATCGTCTCCATCAGTTCGTCCCTGCCGGACAGCGGTGCCAGAATTTCTCTGCTGTACTCCGCTAACACCGGTGTCTTCTGCAACGGGATCAAAATGCGAAAGATTCCGATCTTATCATAGCTGCCATAATTGCAATCCATTGCCATGCCTGCAGCATGGGTCTGCCAGCTTTCCCGCAGGCACTGATCCAACTGACTGCGGGATGAATGCACTCTGCTGCGGGAAATGACCGAATTCTTCTGCGACAGACCCAGCCCCTCCAGTACTTCCTTTTCGATCAGGGTGAAAGTATCTTCCGTGTTCCGGCTGCTGGTCAGCAGGAGGAACAGTCCCTTTTCATACCGGCACAGCATTGCCTTCTGCCGGAGACTTTTGTTCAGATAATAACTGTGAAACAGCCGCTCCAGCTCCAGCGGATGGTCTTTCCCTGGTGACACATAGAGGCCTCTGCTGTATTCCTTAAACAGAAGGGACAGGCCTTTCACCGTTTCTGTGACCTGTTCCTGGGTCAGCTGTCCGTCGATCATACGGCGGACGCTGTCGGCGGATAAGATCCGGGTGTCATCCTGCTGCACCGCATCCATAATCTCGAAGATGATATCTTCAAAGTAGATGTCCTGACCGAAAACGAAAAGGGGGAAATCATGGGCATCACAAAATTCCGCCACCTCCCGGGGCAGTGTTTCAAAGATGACATTTTTATATGCAAAACCGCTGGTATTCTGTCGGTACAGGCTCTTCACCGCCTCCAGGATTCTATCTTCGTCGTCCATGGCGAAAAGCAGGCTGGAGATCACGAAGCTGTCTGCGGCGAAGGCAAGCTCCCGATTCATATGAATATTTCTGGCGAATTCGTAATCTGCGATACCGGCAGAGCAAACAGGACGATCCAATCCCCCTTCGCCTGCAATCAGTTTCATCCCCTGCATGCAGCGAAGATGCATAAGATTTCTTAAGGTCAGAGACATGTCAGGCACTCTCCCAATCTGTTTCTATACTCCGATGTGATCAGGCGATTTCCAGTGCAATCTCCATCATGGCGGTGAAGGTCTGCTGCCGTTCTTCCGCTGTGGTTTCTTCTCCGGTAAACGGATTATCGGAGATGGTGCAGATCGCCAGTGCATTCTTTCCTGCTCTCGCTGCGTTCATATACAGCGCCGCTGCTTCCATTTCAACGGCCAGAACGCCCATCTTCTGCCATTTCCCCAGCGGCATGCTGTCATCATAGAAGCAATCGGATGAGTAAAGATTTCCTACCTTTGGCTCAATGCCAAGCTTATGTGCCGCTTCCACTGCACTGCTCAGCAGTTTATAGGAGCAAATCGGTGCATAATGACCTGGAAGCTGGAACTGATCCTGGAAACTGGAGTTGGTGCAGGCTCCCATACCCAGTACCACGTCCCGGACTTTCAGAGCCGGATCTACCACGCCGGCTGTACCGACCCGGATGATATTCTCCACATCATAAAAATTGAACAGTTCATAGGAATAGATCCCGATGGACGGCATGCCCATACCGGATGCCATCACGGATACCTTCTTCCCTTTATATATGCCGGTATATCCCTGGATTCCCCGCACATTGTTTACAAGTACGGCATCTTCCAGAAATGTCTCAGCGATGAATTTTGCCCGGAGCGGATCTCCCGGCATCAGTACCGTCTTCGCGAATTCGCCTGGTCTGGCGGAAATGTGAGGTGTTGGTGTGCTCATTATTATTCTCCTTTCTTATCGATCAAATGGTAGCTGCAGCCATCGAATACGGTATCGAAGCGGCAGATTCCCATATATTCACAGTAAGTGCATGCGGATCGTTCCTTCGTCTTCATCGGGTGAATTTCCAGATTGCCCTCCGTCAGGCTGCGGCAGATCTCCACGGTTTTTTCCGCCACTGCGTCCTGCAGGTCTCGGAATTCATCTTCAGGGATGAGGAATTCCTTCCCGGTTCCGGCGATTTTTTCCTTTCCTGCCCGCAGGGGCACGATGTCGGAAAATCCACTGAAATCACCGGCGATGTTCTGAATGACCTGGGGATCATCCACCATCACCCCGTTCAGCTTGAAGTTCTTTCGAATCTCTCTGGCCAGTTCCTCGCTGTCCCATTCCTTTCCCGTGGCATCGGCCATGGGCTCTGAAATGTGGAAGTAGAAGACCCCGGCCGGTTTTCTGTTTTCCTCGCAGGCAGCCTGCAGATACAGCATCAGCTGCAGACGGTAGCCGGCTTTGGCTTCTTCCATATGGAAGCTTTCGTTCCCCGTTTTGTAGTCGATGATCTTCACCCGATCATCCGGCAGATAGTCCACCCGGTCGATCTTTCCTTCAATGTATACGGTCTCATCGCCAGCCGTAACCGTCACCGGCGGAATCTTGCCGCCTCTGCGGAACGGGACTTCAAACTGGCTTTTTTCAATCTGACCGGCCCGGACCTGCTCCACCACAGTCCAGCAGACCTTCTCGCAGATTTCATAGATCCTGCTGCTGCGGTAGGTTTCTTCCTTTCCCACGTGGAACAGGCCTTCCCGGTACTGCTCCATCTGCCGCCGGGCCGTTTCCCGCACCAGCTTCCCGCATTCCTGCCGGGTGATGGTCATCCACGGTGACAGGGGATGGGTCACATCCAGATCCGGCACCGTCAGTGTCCGGGTCAGGGTCATGAGACATTCGTGATAAATGTCTCCGATTTCTCTGGGCGCCACCTGAAAGATCCGGCGTTCCTCCGGCCGCAGCCCATAAGCCACGAAATGGGAAAACGGGCATCTTGAAAATTTCTCCAGCCTGGACGGACTGAGGGAATAGGCTGCCTCCGGATTTTTCAGAAACAGCTGCCGTGCTGCTTCCTTTCCAAGATTGTTCTGATGGTTGGTAAAAGCCAGGCCCTCCCGCACCGGCTTCAACTCGTCCGAACGATTCTGCTGATACCAAGCGAGGGTTTCTTTCCACTCTGCCGGCACCGAGGCCCGCTCTCCGGCCGTTTCTCCCGGCCCTCTTGCCGAGGCTGCATCCTGCAGTGCCTCCGTCATGTGGCGCAGACTGCTGACACCGCCGTGAATCAGCGGCAATCCGTTTTCACCGTTCAGCACATCCGGCTGCTCCTCAAGCTTCGGAAACAGTTCCTGCAGCTTCAGGTAAACCGGTGATGGCCGACATTCCTTTCCTTCCCCGTCTGACAGAGAACAGCTGAGCCACAGATACTCCTCCGCACAGGAAAGATTCCGGTAGATGGCCAGACGCTCTTCCATCAGCACGATGGAGTCCACCTTACAAAGCTCGGTGCCCCGGCTGCGGAAGAGCTCTTTTTCTTCCGTACTGAAGAGACCCTGCTCCGGTTTTTCCTGGGGCAGCACTCCTTCGTTGACGCCAACGATGACCAGCGCTTTTACGTTACTCATCCTGGTTCTCTGCATGGTTCCCATCAGCAAACCATCCCTGGTCGGCGGCAGCACGCCGATTTCCACCTGAGAAAGCCCAACGCAGAAAATGTCCCGGAACAACTTCGGCTCGAAACCATCTTCTCCCATGATTTCTGCCATCTGATCCAGGATGCCCACAACTTTACCCCAGATCTGACCCGTTTCCTCCGCCAGATCGATCCGTTCCATTTCTTCCTGCCTGCAGATGAATGCTTCAATCCTCTCGGTGAGCTTCACTTCTTCATGTAGATAGCGATAAAACCCCTGGATAAAGTCCCTGGTGGTTTCACTGTCTCTTATCACAGGTTCCAGCGCCAGAAACGGAGATACTGCTTTCTGCCGCAGCATCTCCAGCCGATCCAGCCCCTCTGTACCGTATTCACTGATTCCTCTGGTAAAGGGCCGTTTCCACATGGTACGCCGGATTCTGTATTTCATGGCGTAGTTTTCCAGATCGGTGACTTCCTCCCGATCCAGATCCCCAAATCCGGATTTCAGCACCTGCAGCAGATCTTCCGTCCGATAGCTTTCCGTGACGGTATCCAGCAGGGCCAGAAGGTACTGCACCACCGGGCTGGAGAGGATATCTCTCTTGCTGTCACTGAATACCGGAATTCCATACTCCTGAAAGATCCGTTCCACCACCGGGCCCCGCACTTCCTGATCGTTGCACACCAGTCGGATATCCCGGTACCGCAGACCCAGATCCCGCACGAGATGCAGGATATATGCCGCAGCGCTTTCTGCTTCATTATAGATTCCCGCTGCAGATACCAGGGTGATGTTGCTGCAGTCTTCTTCCCTCCTGCCGGGTACTGCATACAGCTCCCGCTCCAGATGACGAAGGGCCCGGCTGCTGCGCTCCCGTACGTAACCGGACGGGATGGCCTGCCGCCGGCACTCCACGCCGGTTGCCGCTGCCTCCCGCTCCAGATTATCCATGACCATACCGGTCAGAGCGAAAAGTTCCCGATCCCGGCTGTTGCCATCCCAGGTAAGCACCACGTGTACATCGGCCGCCCGGCCCATCAGCTGGCCCAGGACAGACATGGCTTTGGGCGCAAAGCTGTCGAACCCGTACACCCAGACCTGACTGCCCCGGAGAAATTCGGACTGGTGGATTTTGCGAAGAAAGAGGTCGATATAGTCTTCGGAATCGGTATATTTGCCGTCGATCTCCTCTTCATATCGTCCGTAAAGCAGGGCCAGATCCTCCAGCTTCCGCCGGGTATAGGTTCCCGCATCCGCCTCCGCCGCCATGGCCGCAAGCTCCTGCCTGCCGCAGTTGTACTGCTTCAGCTCGGAAATAAAGTTGTTCACCATTTCGATGAACGCGTTGCTTTCTTCCAGACCGCGGTAGACCTGCAGATTCTCCCGGTTTTCCCGGGCAATTCGCGCCAGGATCATATGCCGGCCATACTTGTCGATGAAGGTCTGTCTGCTGCCGCCCAGTTCGTTGAGCAGCCGGTTTCCCAGACGGGACATGGACAGTACTTCCACATCCATGAGCCCCTGCACCTGCAGATGGCGAAATGCCTGCTGCTCCGCCTCCAGGGTATACTGGTCCGGCACCAGCAGAATGGTCCGCGCTGTTTCCGGTCTGCTGGCCCGCTTCTGCCGGATCATATCGAATATGAATTTTTCCTTATCCAGGCTTTCGCGGCCGTAGTAAATGTGCAGCATGTTCTTTCCTTACAATATGAATTATTTATTCTTACAGTTTTCCCATCAGTTCCACCAGTTCTGTCGGTGAATTCACATGAAAGTCGATCACTGCATCGTCAATCAGCGAGGTGTCGTCGCAGGTGATCCGCCAGTCCACCATAACCGCACGAACGCCGGCATTATTGGCGCACTTGATATCAAAGGGGCTGTCTCCGATCATGACCGACTCCTCCGGCACAGCACCCAGCTTGGACAAACCCAGCAGCAGCGGCTCCGGATTGGGTTTATGGATGGTGGTATCTTCACAAGTCACCATATCGTCAAACAACGATGTGATGTCGAACATATCCATGTAGCGAAGAGCAGACTCCCGGGTTCGGGATGTGACAATACCCAAAATGTATCCCTTTTCTTTCAACGCCTGCAGCATCTCTTTCACTCCCGGAAAGATGGTCACCAGCTGATCTGCATGCTCCTTCTGGTAGTTCCGATATACTTCGGCAGATTCCTCCGGCGGCACGCCCGGAAATTCCCGCGCCATGGTCAGCAGCAGCGGTTCGCCGAAGCAGGCAGTAATATGTTCCACCGGCGCTTCGTGGCCAAGATAGGTCCGATAGGTGTGCTGCCAGGAGGCGATGATCACGTCATTGGTGTTCACCAGCGTCCCGTCAAAGTCGAACAAAATATATTTCAGCATTCTTGATTTTTTCCTCTCAAAATATTTCCGCCCGGAGATTACAGGCGCATGGTCAGGCCCACTTTTTTCTTGTCGTAGTCGATGGAGATGATCTTCACCTTCACCGTATCGCCTACGGATACCACATCCATCGGGTGTTTTACATATTTATCGCTTAACTGCGATATATGAACAAGGCCGTCATTTTTCACGCCGATGTCCACGAATGCGCCGAAGTCCACCACATTTCGGACCGTTCCGGTCATTTCCATGTCGATCTTCAGGTCCTCGAAGTTCTTCACATCGTTGCGGAATACCACCGGAGGAGCATCCTCACGGGGGTCTCTTGCCGGCTTCTTCATTTCCTCGATGATATCGGTCAGGGTCATCTCTCCGATACCGATCTCCTCTGCCAGATAGGAAACGCTCTGGGCGAAGGATTTGGCCGGATACGCCTTTTTGATCTTTTTTTCGATGGACGCGTCGCCGCCGCTGCGAATGGATGCCGGATCCACATTCAGCTTTTCCATCATGGAGCGGGCTGCCGCATAGGATTCCGGATGCACGGAGGTGGCATCCAGCGGTTCCTTCCCTCCCTCGATCCGCAGGAAACCTGCACACTGGCCGAAGGCCTTCTCTCCCAACTTCGGCACCTTCATCAGCTCTTTGCGGCTATCGAACCGACCGTGCTCTTCCCGGTAAGCCACAATATTCTTCGCGATCCCCATGTTGATACCGGCAATATAAGACAGCAGAGACGGGGAGGCCGTATTCAGATCCACACCAACCCGGTTCACACAGTCTTCTACCACGCCGGTCAGGGCGCCCTCCAGCAGCTTCTGATTGATGTCATGCTGGTACTGACCCACACCGATGCTTTTCGGATCGATCTTTACCAACTCTGCCAGCGGATCCTGCAGCCGGCGTCCCAGGGACATGGCACCTCTGGTGGTCACATCCAGATCCGGATACTCTTCTGTCGCCAGCTTGGACGCGGAATAGACTGACGCCCCTGCCTCGTTGACGATGGTATACTGGATCGGATAGCCGTTCTTTTTAATAAAGCCGGCCACCACTTCCTCCGTCTCCCGGGAACCGGTGCCGTTACCGATGACGATAATATCTGTATGGAATTTTTCCACTAATTTCTTTAGGACAGCTTCTGTGCCGGCGATATCCTTCTTCGGTTCTGTCGGATACACCGTGGTATACGCCTTCAGCTTGCCGGTCTCATCCAGCACAGCCACCTTGCAGCCGGTACGGTAGCCCGGGTCGATGGCGATGACCTTTTTCCCCTTTACCGGCGGTGCCATCAGCAGATTTTCGGTGTTCTTCGCGAAGATCTTCACCGCCTCCGCCTCGGCCCGCTCCGTCAGGCTGTTTCGCATTTCCCGCTCGATGGACGGTGCCATCAGCCGCTTGTATGCATCGGCAATGGTATCCTGCAGCAGTCCGTAAAATATATTGCGCTCGTTTTTCAGCACCGTCCTTCCGATGAGCTGGTGGATTTTTTCCGTATCCACACTGACCTTCACCTTCAGTTTCTTTTCCTTTTCACCTCGGTTGATAGCCAGCACCCGGTGATTCGGAATTTTCGCCAGGGCTTCCTGATGGTCGTAGTACATCTCATAGACCGTTTTCTCCTCCGGATCGACCGCCTCAGTGACGATGAGGCCGGAAGCAAAGGTCTTATCCCGCACTTCCTGGGTCAGATCCGGATCGTCGGCAATCATTTCTGCAATAATATCGCAGGCACCCTGCAAAGCATCTTCTGCCGAATTTACTTCTTTCTCCGGGTTGATATAGGCTGCCGCGGCATCTTCCGGCATGCCGCTGGTCAGAAGCTGGGCATAGATGATCATAGCCAGCGGTTCCAATCCCTTTTCCCGGGCCTTGGATGCCCGGGTAGCTTTTTTCTGTTTGAACGGCTTATACAGGTCTTCCACTCTCTGGAGCACTTCTGCCTTCAGGATCTCCGCTTTCAAGTCTTCGGTCATCTTTCCCTGCTCCTCGATGAGGCGGATCACTTCTTCTTTTCTCTCTTCCAGATTCCGCAGGTACTTCAGCCGTTCGTCCATGTCACGAAGAACCACGTCGGTGAGACCGCCGGTAACTTCCTTTCTGTAACGGGCGATGAACGGAATGGTGTTTCCCTCGTCGATAAGCTGTACGGTGTTCTCCACCTGAGATACCTTTACTTTGAATTCTGCCGCAAGTTTCTGTATGATATCCATATATGTTTACTCTTCCTTGAATTTTAGTTTTTCATTGATAAAATAATCGAGATTGCCATCCATGACGGACTGCACATTGCTGGTCTCCGCACCGGTCCGATGATCCTTCACCATGGTGTACGGCTGGAATACATAGGAACGGATCTGAGATCCCCATGTGTTCATGGAATAGTCTCCCTTCAGTTCCTTCAGGTTCTCCTTATGCTCCTGCTCTGCCAGTTCTGTCAGTTTGGCGGTCAGAATCTTCATGGCCATTTCCTTGTTCTGGTGCTGACTCCGCTCATTCTGACAGGTGACCACGATATTGGTCGGCAGATGGGTAATCCGGATGGCCGAATCCGTTTTGTTTACATGCTGCCCGCCGGCACCGCTGCTTCGGTACGTGTCAATACGCAGATCTTCCGGATCGATATCTACATGGATCTCATCGTCCAGCTCCGGTGTCACTTCCAGCATGGCGAAGGACGTCTGCCGCTTTCCAGCCGCGTTGAACGGCGAGATCCGCACCAGACGATGAACCCCTTTTTCATTTTTCAGATATCCGTAAGCATTCTCTCCTTCTGCCAGGAAGGTGGCACTCTTGATGCCGGCTTCTGTATCATCCTGCAGGTCCAGCATCTTAACCGTATATCCCTTCTTATCACACCAGCGGGTATACATCCGCAGCAGCATTTCCGCCCAGTCCATGGCATCCACACCGCCGGTTCCTGCGTGAATGGAAACAATGGCATTGCAGTGATCGTATTTTCCCGTCAGCAGGGTGCGCAGCCGCATCTCCTCCAGATGATCCTTGAATCCGGCGAAAAGTTCCTCGATTTCTGCAGTCATGACCGCCAGTTCCTCCTGACAGGCGCCGCTCTCTTCTTCCATTTCCGCCAGTTCGATCAGCTCGCTCACATCGTCCAGGTTCTTCTCCAGACCTTCATACTCGGCCAGAGTATCTTCCATGTTCTTCTTTTCGCGCATGACCTTCTGCGCGTATTCTAAATTGTTCCAGAAATCCTCCTGCTCGATCTCCCGGTTCGTTCTCTCTAATTCGGCTCTCAGTCTGGCCAGGTCAAAGAGAGTCACCGACTTCCGTCAGAGTCGGCCGCAGGGCCGGAATTTCGGTTTTGATCGCATCTAACTGAATCATATTCCTCATGCTCCTTTCGAAATTCATAGCGCAGCGGCTGCCCTGCCTCACGACAGGGTCTCAGCATGCGCTAATACTTTATTTTAACACAAAACCCGGCGTTCGTAAACAGCCGGGTTTTTCGAAGAATTTACATTTTATGACATCAGCCGCATTTGGAAAATCCGCAGTTTCTGCAGATGACACAGCCGCCTTCATGTTCTACCACGCTGCCGCATTCCGGGCAGGCATGAATCTCACTGGCCGAAGATGGAATCTCCGCAGCCTGTACCGGCAGCTTCTTTTCCGGTTTCACCATCGGTGCAGCCGTTTCCTTCGGTTGGTCTTCGATCAGTCTGGATACTTTCATCACCACTTTCGCGATGGCGTCCGGGCAGGAGGTGCAGTTCATACCCTGCTGGCGGATGGTGGACGGGCAGCGAATGCCCTTCAGCTGGTCATAGACCTCGTTTATGGAAATGCCGCTGCGCAGGGCCACGGAAACCAGACGTGCCGTCGCTTCGCTCTGGCTCGGGCAGCCGCCGGCCTTTCCGGTGCTGGTAAACACTTCGCAAATGCCGTTTTCATCATAATTTACGGTTACATACAGGCTGCCGCAGCCGATCTTCACTTTCTCCGTGAAGCCCCGGGTTACATCCGGACGCGGACGGGGCTCGATATGGCCATAGCCTGGCATGTCTGCCGTCCACTGCGGGCTCTGCGGCGCCCCGGCCCCGGTGTTTCCATTTTCATGGTTCACCTGTCCGATATTCAGTACCTGCTCTTCCCGGCTGCCGTCACGATAGATGGTCACGCCCTTGCAGCCTTCTTTATATGCCAGCATATAGACATCCCGCACATCGCTCCGGGTGGCTTCCTTCGGGAAGTTAACCGTCTTGGATACGGCATTGTCCGTATGCCGCTGGAAGGCAGCCTGCATGCGGATATGATCGACAGGTTCAATATCGTGGGCACAGACGAAGACACGACGTACTTCTTCCGGAATCTCCTCGACGTGGGCAATGGTTCCTTCTTTGACGATTTTGCGAAGAATGCGGTCGTTATATAACCCCAGTTCCTTCAGCTTTTCCGTCAGAACCGGGTTCACTTCAATCATTTCCGTGCCGTCCATGATATTGCGGATGAACGCGTAGGCGAAGACAGGCTCCACGCCGGAGGAACAGCCTGCGATGATGGACAGGGTGCCGGTCGGTGCGATGGTGGTCACGGTGGCATTGCGCATGGCCACGCCATCCTTCATGGTGCTGACCGTAAACAGCGGGAAGGTGCCGCGCTTCTTCGCCAACTTAGCACTGGCGGCATGTCCTGTATTTTCGATATATCCCATGACTCGTTCTGCCAGCGCAGCTGCCTCTGCCGAATTGTACGGAATGCCCAGCATCAGCAGCGCATCAGCCCAGCCCATGACGCCCAGCCCGATCTTCCGGGAAGCCCGGGTGGTTTCTGCAATTTTATCCAGTGGGTAATTATTCACATCGATCACATTGTCCAGGAAATGCACGGCTGTTTCCACAGTTTCTCCCAGCAAACGGAAGTCAAATTCATAGCCGATCAGGGTCTTTCTGAGCATCTTCACCAGGTTGATGGAGCCCAGATTGCAGCTTTCATACGGCAGCAGCGGCTGCTCACCGCACGGGTTGGTGCTTTCAATCTCACCCATGGTCGGGATCACGTTATCCCGGTTCAGACGATCCAGAAAGATGATGCCCGGCTCTCCGTTTTTCCAGGCATGGTCTACAATCATGTCGAAGACCTTCTCCGCACTGAGATGGCCGACAGCCTGCTTCGTCTTCGGATCGATCAGATCGTAATCGCTGTGGCTTTCCACTGCCTCCATAAAGGCCTCGGTAATGCCCACGCTGATATTGAAATTGGTGATTTCCTTATTATCTGCCTTGCAGTTGATGAAATCCAGAATGTCCGGATGATCGATCCGCAAAACACCCATGTTTGCGCCTCTTCTGGTTCCACCCTGCTTCACGGCCTCCGTGGCCGCATTAAACACTTTCATGAAGCTGATAGGACCACTTGCCACGCCACCGGTGCTGCGTACTGCCGAACCGCTCTGCCGCAGCCGGGAAAAAGAAAAGCCGGTTCCGCCGCCGGATTTATGGATCAGCGCTGCATTCTTCACGGAATCAAAAATTCCTTCCATGCTGTCTTCCACCGGCAGCACGAAGCAGGCAGAAAGCTGTCCCAGCACCCGTCCGGCGTTCATCAGTGTCGGTGAGTTAGGCAAGAACCGGAGTTCCGTCATCATTTCATAAAAATCGTTGCTGAGCTTCTTAATATCTGCCGTATTATCATAATTGGCATCAGCAGATGCGATGGTGTCCGCCACCCTGCGGAACATATCCTCCACCGTTTCCGTAAGCACTCCGTTTTCATCCTTAGCCAGGTACCGCTTTTCCAGCACGGTCATGGCGTTCTTGCTGATTTCTCCCACCGGCATGTTTCTCCTCCTTTTATTTCTGAAAAATATGGTTTACACAATATGTTTTGTAACAGAAGATATTATATCACTACATATAGTGGCCTGCAATATCTTCCAGCAAAAAAGAAAGAGCGGCCAAGCGGAAAAAATTCCGAACCGCCGGCCCCTCTTTTCTGTGGATACGAGCTGGAGGATCAGGCTGCATGCGCAGTCTTACCATGAAGAAGTCAGAGAGAGTCTGTTATTTTTTTAATGTACTGCAGGTTTTCCAGATGCCCATTTTCTTTGCTTCTTCTATCAGTTCATCTCTGAAATCAGGATGAGCGATGGAAACAAGAAGCTCCGCTCTTTCCCATGTCGTCTTTCCTTTCAGATTGACCGCACCATACTCGGTTACGATATAGTGCACTCCGCTTCTCGGCGTAGAAACAATAGAGCCTTCCGGCAGGGTAGGTGTGATCAGAGAAACCTTTGTTCCATCTTTTAAAGTTCTGGTTGACGGAAGACATAGAAAGCTCTTTCCTCCGTTGGATTTAAATGCACCCATGACGTAGTCCAGTTGTCCGCCGGTACCTCCGATATGCTGGAGCCCTGCAGATTCAGAATTTACCTGTCCAAAGAGATCTACCTGAAGGCAGCTGTTCACTGAGATCATCTTGTCATTCTGTGAAATGACGTCCACGTCGTTAACATATTCCACAGGACCGACCTGCATCATCTGATTGCCATCGATCCAGTCATAAAGTTCCTGTGACCCCATTGCGAAGGTGTAGGTCATCTTTCCTTTGTTGATTTTTTTATTGCCGGTGAGTTTACCTGCTTTGAAAAGATGGAGATATGCATCTACAAACATCTCCGTGTGAACGCTCAGATTATCGATATCTGATTCCGCAATCAGCTTCCCCACATAGTTTGGAAAGCCGCCTGTCCCCAGTTGCAGCGTGCTTCCGCTTTCTATGAGGTTCACAATATGGCCTGCCATCTTTTTTTCCACTTCGTTTGCTTCTTTGGCATTAATGGTAGGAAGCGGTGTATTGGAGCCTTCAACGATCATATCCACCTGACTGATATTGATATAGTTTTCCATACCGTGATTGGTGATCATCTTTTCATTTACTTCAACAATAATCTTTTTTGAATTCTTCAGAATTCCCCAGTATTCTGCAACCTGTGGGCCCAGATTGAAGTTTCCGGACTTGTCCATAGGTGCCACCTGAAGCATCGCCACATCAAATGTCGGTCTGCATTCCTCGTAGAATTTTGTATTTTCCCTGAACTGTACAGGAAGGAACCAGCAATTTCCTGCCTTATTGCATTTTCTTTCAATCGGTGTAAAATGGCTGCTGGCATAATGAAAATGTTCTGCTGCAGGATCAGCCTTTAAAACGGCTGGCGGTTCTGCATAGCTCCACATGGTGGTGCAGATGGTCACATCCTTCAACTCATCAACTCTTTTTGCCAGTGCAGTATCCAGGTCTACTACCACGCCTGTGAACAGACCGTAGTGAAGATAGTCCCCAGATTTTACGATTTTAACCGCCTCGTCAGCACTTACAAGCTTCTTATTATATTCTTCCTGAATGTCAGCCACGGGCAGCCATTCTCTCACATCATAACTCATATTTTCCTCCTCATATTAAAGTGTTATACCATTTCAATGATCACGGTACATCCCATTCCGCCGCCGGCGCACAAGGTTGCGAGGCCATATCTGCCTCCGCGTCTTTTGAGTTCATGAAGCAGAGTTACGACAAGCCGGCAGCCGGAAGCACCTACAGGATGTCCAAGCGAAATACCGCTTCCGTTGACGTTCAGCTTCTCTTCATCGATCCGTAGTGTCTTGGCGCAGGCGATACACTGTGCTGCAAAGGCCTCATTGATTTCAAACAGATCCATATCCTCAACCTTCAGTCCGGCTTTCAGCAGGGCCTTCTGGGATGAACTGATCGGACCGATTCCCATGACTTCCGGTTTTACCCCTGTCGTAGCTACCGATACAATCCTTGCGAGAATTGGTGCACCGACTTCTTTCGCTTTCTCTTCCGACATGAGAATGATTCCTGAAGCAGCGTCGTTCATTCCGGAAGAGTTCCCTGCCGTAACGCGGCCGTCCTCCTTAAACGTCGGCTTCAGTTTGCTGAGTGCCTCAAGACTGGCATTTCTTCTCGGATACTCATCGGTATCATACATGATATCGCCCTTTTTCCCATGCACCGTTATCGGAATGATTTCTTCTTTGAATTTCCCGGCATCGATGGCGGCAACGGCTCTCTGCTGGGAACGAAGCGAATATGCATCCATTTCTTCCCGTGTAACATTATATTCATCTGCCACATTTTCTGCTGTAATGCCCATTGCCGGGCCGACCCCGAGATTTGTGAGAGAATCCCACATGGAATCTCTGAGTTCCATATGACCGTACTTCTTGCCATATCTCGCATCGAAAACCATATGCGGTGCTGTACTCATACTGTCTGCACCACCTGCCATAATACAATCCGCTTCCCCTGCAAGAATCTGATAAAATCCAAACTGGATGGAGGACATGGAAGAAGTGCAGTTTCTGTGAATGGTAATCCCCGGAACAGTGGACGGCAGCCCCGCTTTGATCAGCGCGACTCTGGCGAGGTTGTTTTCCTTATATGTTCTTTGGTAGTTACATCCCCAGATCACATCATCGATGATTTCCGGATTTATGCCGGCTCTGTCAACCAGACCCTGCATAACGGGAATTGACAAGTCTAAAGATGTAATTGTTCTGAACTGTCCGCCAATCGTCCCGATGGGCGTTCTGGCTGCTGCCACGATAACTACGTTTCTCATTTTTGTTCCTTTCTTTTCTTTTTCATTTTTCTTTGCATGCATTTAAAACGGAATCATTTCCTGTTTCTCTAATGTATATTGCAACTTGTGTGCCAAAAACACATCCCGAAAAAAAGCAGGCGAGGCATTGATATTTCAACGCTCCGCCTGTTCTTTTTTCTGCAGTATTATTTTTCCATGCACTTTTGCATTTTTCCTGTGGTTTTCATGTCGCAGAAATTGCAGAAGTGCAATTATTTGATTCCGTATTTTCTCAGTTTCCTGGATATGGTCGACTGGTTGACATCCAGCATTTCTCCTATCTTTTCTGTGGTTTTCCAGTGTTCCTTGGCCCGCTGCAATAATCTTTTCTCGAAATCCTCCATCGCTTCCTTCAGTGTGGGCTGGTCCTCAAAGACATTTTCCTTTCCCTGTTCCCACGGCAGATCACTGCTGTGCAGATACTCGTTAGGACTTACCACTACCATATTTTCAATGACGTTTTTCAATTCCCTGATATTTCCCTGCCATGGATATTCCTCCAGTTCCTGTACAAGGTCATACGTAAGTTTCTTATCCTGTCCGTAGAGTTTATTAAACATATTGGTAAATTTAGTAGCCAGAGGCAGGATCTCATCTTTTCGTTCCCGCAGCGGCGGAACCTTCAGCGACACGACATTCAGCCTATAGAACAGATCGTCCCGGAATCTTCCTTCCCTCACTTCCTTTTCCAGTTCTCTGTTTGTGGCAGCAATCACCCGGATATTTACCGGCTTTTCCCTGGAGGAACCGAGACGCATGACGGTTCTGTTTTCAAGAACACGCAGCAGCTTCACCTGAAGGGACAGATCCATTTCTCCGATTTCGTCCAGGAACAGGACGCCGCCCTCTGCCTCTTCAAACAATCCTTTTTTCCCACCTTTGAGTGCCCCTGTAAAAGCACCTTCTTCATAGCCGAACAGCTCGGATTCCAGAAGATTTGCCGGAATCGCACCACAGTTTATGACCACAAAAGGCTTTTCCTTTCTCGTCGGGTCGCTCTGGTGAATAAATCTTGCAACCAGTTCCTTGCCGGTACCTGACTCGCCTGTGATCAGCACTGTTGTATTGTATGTACTGACACGTTTGGCGATTTCATAGATGTCTCTCATGTTTTTATTCACGACAACTGTACCACAGGACTCCAGCAAAAACGGGCTGTTCCCGTCCGGATCAGAATCCAGACGTTTCATGTACATCCGGTTCAGTTCCTGCACTTCCTCAAGCTGCTGTTTCAGTTCATTGATTTTCGAAAGATCTCTGGTATTAACAACGACCTTGATAATATTGCCGTTTTCATCAAAAATCGGGTTTCCCGTTACGAGAATATGATTGCCGTTCCGGGTGTCATGTTCCATGGAAACAGCACATTTTTTCTCGATGACTTCAAGTGCGATAGACCGCTTCATCCAAGTCGGATTCAGCAATTCGCGCAGGTTATGCCCTATCACTTCTTCATAACGGATTCCTGTATTTTTCGTATACGCGGAGTTTGCAAAAATGCCATTCCCTTCCCCGTCTGTGACCAGGATTCCGTCGAAAGAGGCCTCCATGATTTCTTCAAGAAGATTCTCTTTAATCGTCTCTTTTATTGTTTCTTTTGTCGTTCCAGTTGGTTTTTCCATGATCATGCTGCCTCCCTCTGCTGTCTGCGCCGTGTGAAAATGCATTTTTTCATTTTCCATCTTCTTCCGTTATTCCGTTTTGCATAACTAAAATTCAGAGAAAACCATCCTCCAGAATGAGGATGGTCCTTCTCTGAATTATTATATTATACTGCATTATTACATAAATATCAAATAATTATTCATTCGTATGCAGTATTTTCGGGTACATTGATTCTCTGTCTTTCCTGTAGTCTGCCGTACTATCAGGATGCTGTTACCAGATTCGGAAGGAATGTTACTACCCCCGGAATATAGGTTGTGATCAGAAGTACGATTACGCATGCCACAAAGAACGGCAGCAGACTCGGCAGAACCTTGTCCAGCGTCACATTTCCAACCTTGCAGCCCACGAACAGATTCGCTGCGAACGGCGGCGTAATCATTCCGATTTCAAGGTTCAGAAGCATGATTCCAGCGAAGTGAATCGTATCCACTCCAAAGGATTTTGCAATCGGAATCAGAATCGGACCCAGCAGAAGGATACTGGAGTTTGTTTCCATAAACATGCCGACAATAATCAGGAGCAGATTCAGTATGAGCAGGAATACCACCTTGCTCTGTGTAACGGAAAACATCAGCTCTGTCAGAATCGCCGGAATTCGCGTCTGTGTGATCATGATTCCTGCAATGGTTGCAAAGGTAAGGAGCATCGCGATGGATGCGGAGGAAATCGCTCCATCTGAAAGGATTTTAACCAGGTTTGCTTCCGGTTTCTTTTTCAGAACGATCGGATTAAATACCCAGCCTACCAGAAGTCCATATGCCACCGCAACAGCACCTGCTTCAGTTGGTGTGAAAATTCCTCCGTAGATTCCGTAGAAGATGATGACTGGCATCAGCAATGCGGATAGAGACTTCCAGGTCTGCACGCCGATATTTTTAAAATACGGCCCAAGTTTGAACGGCCCCTGGGTAACTTTTGCGGGCTCCTCTTTTCTGCCATATACGAAATAGTTGATTCCGATGTACGCAACACCAAGCATAACACCAGGTACAACAGTACACAGCCATACCTTCATCAGACTTTCCCCTGCCATCATAGCATACAGGATGCCCGGAATGCTTGGTGGAATCAGGATCCCAAGGAAGCCGCATGCACTGATCAATGCAGTGGAGTATACTCTTGAGTATCCCGCTTTTTCCATTTCCGGAAGCATCATTCCGCCAATAGCTGTAATTGTCGCCAGAGACGAACCTGTGATTGCACCAAAGAGCATGGAAGTCACGATGGTAACAGCACCTACTGCACCTCTGAGTCTTCCGATGAAAGCATTTGCAAACCGCATGATGGCTGCTGAAATGCCGGAAGAAGCCATCAGGTCACCGGCAAAGATAAACGCCGGAATGGCCAGATAGGTGAAATTGTTCAGTGCTCTGAAGGCACCCATGGAGATCGCCGTGCTTGTTCCTCCCGCCCACAGATAAATAAAGATTGCAGAGATGCCCATTGAAAACGGAATTGGCACCTTCAGGAAAGCGAGCACAAGGAATATTACAAGAAATAATACGAAATATATCATTTATGCCACCGCCTTTCCTGTTTTTTTCATGCTGCATAATTTAACAATCGTTTCCAGCACATTCAGTAGGCCGTGGAAGACCATAAGTATACAGGATATTGTTACCGGCATACACATAATCCACATCGGCCACTGATTTGCCGTCGTGATCTGGTTTCTGGCATCCAGGTCTATGGTATACTTCACCATCCAGACAGACAATGCAATGAATAGCCCTACCTGCACCAGATTGGCAAAAATGTCAACTGCGTCAAAAATCAATTCTCTCTTTCCTTCGTCTTTAATCTTTTTTTCGATGACAGACGGCAGTATATCAATCGAGATATGGGATCGTTCCCGCAGCGCGACAACCGCACCTAAAAAGCTTACTGCGATGTAGGAATAGCGTATCAGCTCTTCCGCCCATGCAAGAGGCAGTTCCAGCAGATACCTGCAAATCACCTGGATCAGAAGTAAAGCGAGCATAGCAGCGAATGCCACCCATGTGACGGTCCTTTCCACCTTACACATGATATCGCTTATTTTTGTAAATATATTTCTGTTCTCCACTATATTACTTCCTTCCATTTTCAGCGAAGACTCCGCAGAGTCTTCTTATGCGATACCGGCTTCCTGGCGAATTCTTGCAACTGCTTCCTGGTCAAAGGTCTTGGTTGCTTCATCATCAGCCCATACTTTTTCTGCAGCGGCTCTCATATCCTTGTCAAGCTGGTCGGATACTTCGATTACTTCGCATCCTGCATCAATCATTTTCTGCGTCATTTCTTCAACGTCTTCTCTGATAAGAGTTCTGATATCGAGGCAGTACTGCTCAGCTGCTGCAGCGATGACTTCCTGCTGATCTGCAGAGAGGGAATCCCACTTGCCCTGGTTCATAACGACAACTGCTGCTGCGAAGGAGTGGTTGGATTTTACCCAGTATTTGTTAAATTCATGCAGCCCGTTAGTGTAGGAAAGAACCGGGCCATTATCCTGTCCATCTACAGTTCCCTGCTGCAGTGCGGAAGGTAATTCTGTAAATGCCATGGAAGTCGGGTTTGCACCCAGTGCTTCAAAGAATTTCAGGAACATCGGGGTTTCAGGCACTCTCATCTTAAGTCCCTTCAGATCTGCTGCACTGTTTATCTCGTGCTTGGAATTGGAGATCCATCTGAAATCGCAGTCGGTCAGTCCCAGCATTTTAAAGCCGGCATTTTCCATATCCTTTGTGATCGTTTCGCCTACCCAACCATTGTAAATCAGTTCATCTACTTTTTCATAGCTATTGATGAAATACGGAAGATTTACGAATCCGATTTCATTCACTACTGCATCGGCACCTACCGTCGAACCAATATACATATCCAGTGCACCTGACTGTACCTGTTCCGCGTGATCTTTATCTGTACCCCAGGCACCGCCGAAGTCGATCTGAATTGTTACACTTCCGCCGGATTCTTTCTCAACGGTGTCCTTGAAAGCAGTTGCAGCTTCATACCATGCATGGGTTGTACCCTGCGAGGAACCGAAATGGATCACAACCTGTTCTGCTTCACCACTATCACTTCCGCTGCCGCCACATCCGGAGAATGCGAGACACATTGTAAGGATAAGAACTAAGGATAACGCTACTGATAATACCTTCTTTTTCATTTTTCTCTTCCTTTCTTTCTTTCATAAATACGGAAATACTTTTTCCCTTTTATATATGCATGCGATTGTATATATGCAAATAGTAAGAGCAACTTTTGTGCCAAGTTTGTTATTTTCCAAACAACTTTTTCTATATAAATTAATTCTCTACAAGGGTTGATTTTTCAAGGTTCCGTTCAATTCCTTTTTTCATGATACCGATACAGCTTGTTTTGCAAAATGCATGAATGCATATCTTGCTGCCATTCATATGCATTCATGCAAAATACTTTTTTTCGAAAACTTTATTGAATGCCGGCGATCGCCTTCGCCAGTTCTTTCTTTCCTTCGATGTTGCCCTGTCTCTGGATCATGATTC
>JBJFHL010000066.1:0-36145 GCA_051893555.1 Anaerovoracaceae bacterium | reverse complement strand
ACTGTAAATGGAAGAAATGCGATGCTAAATCCCACTGATTTTTAGAGTGACCCTTCTTTTTTACAGAATTTATAATATAAATCCGCCGCCAATGACATAGTCATCTTTATACCAGACGACAGACTGTCCGGGCGTAGCGGCACGTTGCGGTTCTTCGAAGACCGTTTCACATCGTCCGTCATCAAGAATACGCAAAATCGCCGCAGAAGGCATGGCAGAATACCGAACTTTTGCCAGCACCCGGACACCATTGTAATCCCGTTCGAAGTCAGAACCTGCAGCAAATATATTTTGGAAAGAGAACACCGTTTTCGTAAACAGATCCTGATTTTCCCCGAGAACAACCTGATTTTTCTCCGGGTGAATCCGCGTAACGAAAGCAGGCTTGCCCAGGGCAATTCCAAGGCCCTTCCGCTGTCCTATGGTATAATGGATAATCCCTTTATGACGGCCCAGAACACGTCCCTCCGAATCAACGAAATCACCTGGTGCAGCTTTACATCCACGCGTTTCCAGAAACGCCCCATAGTTATTGTCCGGAATAAAACATATTTCCTGACTGTCTTTTTTATCTGCATTGGACAGGCTTTGGGCGCGGGCAAGACTGCGGACACTCTCCTTGTCTTCGTATTCGCCAAGCGGAAACATCAATCGGGAAAGAACATCCTGTCCCAGACGGTACAGCATATAAGACTGGTCTTTATGCAGATTCGCCCCTTGCTTTACATAATATTTTTCCTGTATCTCATCATGAAATATTCTTGCATAGTGCCCCGTGGCAATAGAATATGCGCCGATCTGGTCCGCCTGATGCAGAAGCCGTCGGAACTTGACGCTCGGATTACATACGACACAGGGATTTGGCGTCCGTCCTGACGAATATTCATGGCAGAAATTCTGCACAACGATTTCCTGAAATAAATCAGATACGTCTTCTGTAATCAGCGGAATGCCCACCTGGTCTGCCACGTCCTTTGCTTCTGCTGCGCCGGTTTCATTTTTACCGGTAATATCAAAGTAGTATCCGGTAACATCATACCCTTTTTCTTTCAATAAGAAAGCAGCGGTAGTGCTGTCCACTCCGCCGCTTAATCCCAGTAACACTTTATTTTTGTCCAGATTACTCTTCACTTTCTCCATGTTCGTCCTCATCGTCATCCGCGTTCGGATCGTAGCCTTCCAGTGCCTTGTATGTCTTTCCGGTTTTCTGTGCATAATCATAAATTGCATTTTTGATTGCACGGTCTGCCAGTACGGAACAGTGTACCTTCACCGGAGGCAGGCCTCCCAGCTCATCGATGATCATCTTGTTGGTGATTTCCAGTGCTTCTTCAACAGTTTTTCCGATGATCATGGAAGTTGCCATGCTGGAAGATGCGATAGCGGACCCACAGCCAAATGTCTTGAACCGTGCATCCGTAATTGTTTCATCTTCCACCTTAATCTGAATCTGCATCATGTCGCCGCAGACCGGGCTGCCGTAAATTCCGGTTCCATCCGGATTCTCCAGTTCTCCTACGTTTTTTGGATTCAGAAAATGTTCCATTACTGTATCGTTATATAATGCCATGTATTTTACCAACCTTTCTCTGTATTTACGGATGAAATCTCTCTTAATCTGCCTACTACCTGTTTCAGCGTGTCCACCGTATAATCCACATCTTCCATGGTTGTCATGTCACCGATCGTAAAACGTACGGTGCCGTGAATCATCTCTACAGGAACGCCCAACGCAGACAGCACATGGGAAGGCTCCAAAGAGGCTGAGGAGCAGGCAGAACCGGTGGAGACACTGATACCAGCCTGATTGAGCAGCAGAAGAATTGCTTCGCCTTCGATGTATTCAAATGTGATGTTTGCATTTCCCGGATGACGGTGCTCCATGGTGCCGTTTACAAAAGTGTTCGGAATCTCTGCCAGAACCCGTTCCACCAGATGGTTGCGGAGGCTACTGCAGTGTGCAACATGTTCCTCAAAATGTTCCTTCGCCAGTTCTGCGGCTTTTCCAAAACCGACAATACCCGTCAGATTTTCTGTGCCGGCACGCCGTTTGCTCTCCTGTGCGCCACCGTGAAGGTAGTTGGAAATCTGCACGCCTCTGCGGATATACAGTGCGCCGCTGCCCTTCGGACCATAGATTTTATGGGAGGATAAAGACATGAGATCAATGCCCATCTCCTTCACATCAATCGGAACATTGCCCAGAGCCTGTACAGCATCGGTATGGAACAGAATGTTGTGTTTCTTTGCCACAGCAGCAAGCTCTTTGATCGGCTGTACCGTACCGATTTCATTGTTTACCATCATAATGCTGATCAGAATGGTTCTGTCCGTAATGGCATCTTCCAGCGCCTGCGGACTGACACGTCCATCTTTATCTATATGTAAATAGGTCACCTCATACCCATGCTTCTCCAGAAACTGGCAGGAGTGCAGCATGGCATGATGCTCCACTTTCGTGGTAATGATATGGTTCCCTTTTTCTTTCAGTTTGTCTGCTGCGCCGAACACAACCCAGTTATCGGATTCTGTTCCGCCGGCAGTAAAAAACACTTCTCTCGGCTGTGCACCAATCAGGGCTGCAACCTGTTCTCTCGCGTGGTTCACAGCTACTTTGGATTCCAGACCTTTATCATACAGGCTTGATGGGTTGCCAAACTTCTCGGTGAAGTAAGGAATCATTTCCTGCAAAACTTCATCTTTAACAGGAGTCGTGGCTGAATAGTCCAGATATACGTTTCTCATTTGTTACTCCTTTTATAAAAAAATCTTACCTGATGTATTATACCAATTTCAGCCGCAGGTTAAACAAAATTCCCTAAAAAAATTGTACTAATTTGTAATCACTTTTCCCTGCCTGCCTTTCACAGATCACGCTATGTGTCGTTTCAAATCGATCTTCTCCATCCAGTCCTTCTGCAGTCCACGATATTTCAACCACCGCACAAAGTATGTCTTCACCTTTCAGTGTGAATTCTATGTTTCGTATCTCATATGCTTTCACCTGTTCGATATCGGTCCGAAAAAACTCCCGCATTTTTTTCAGATCTGTTTCCAGCTGTATCCCGGATTCTGTTTCCTTCAGTTGCGTTCCGGCTTCCCAGTAGCTCAGTTTACTTGCAAAATACCCGCTCATGGCATCCGTTCTCCGGCATACCAGATCTTCTACAATTTTTTCTTTCTGGTCGGAGAACGCAATACCCGATGAGGTACCGAGAAAAATCGCTGCTGTCACCGCCGCTGCGGCAAGTATTTTATATCGGATGCCTTTCATTCTGAATCGATCCTTTCTATTCATCATTGGCAGCCATTCGCAGTTTTCTGTATACGAATGGGTTGCACATCATCACTATACAATAAAAGCGCCGAAAAACCTGTCGGAATTTCGGCGCAGTGTGAATATTTTCTGTTAAATTGTTACTGTGGTTTCTCTGGATTTTGCGCATCCACAAACTCAATATTTTCCAGCTGAGAACGGAGGTTGGCCTTGAATGCGTCGATATAGGCACGGTACAGCATCTTCTGTTCTCCAAGTTCCTCCTCCGTCAGCCCTTCTGTTTTTTTCTTATGTGCCAGTTCGTTAATCCGGTCAATCATTTCCTGCGTAATGGTTGTCATTTCTGCCTCCCGTTAATATTTGCTGATTCATTTCATGTACGGAAAACAGTATAACACATTTACTGCATTTAGCCAACCTTTCTTTCCAGACGCAGCTTGTCTGCAATGATCGCAATGAATTCGCTGTTGGTCGGTTTCCCTTTATCATTTTTTATTGTATATCCAAACAGTGATTCCAGCGTTTCAATTCGTCCTCTGTTCCACGCCAGTTCAATCGCATGGCGGATGGCACGCTCCACTCTGCTTGGTGTCGTATTGTTCATTGCTGCTACCGTTGGATAAAGCTCTTTGGTCACTGCATTGAGAAACTCCGGTTTGGTCACCACCAGAGTAATTGCATCCCGAAGAAACTGATATCCCTTAATATGCGCCGGAACACCAATTTCATGTATTATATTCGTAATATCGATCTCCAGTTCATTATTCATGAGCGCATCCTTCAGTACCAGAGATTTTCGCAGGTTTGCTGCTTCACGAAGATGTACATACTGACTGAGGCCGGAATCATCCATCTGCTGAATCCGTTTGGAAAGCATACTGAGATTGATTGGCTTAACAAGATAATACTGTGCACCCATACCCATGGCTTTCTGAATAATTGCGTCCTGCCCTATGGCAGAGGTCATAACGATTCTCGGATAACTGGAAAGTTCCATAGAATTCAGTCCTTCCAGAACACCAAACCCATCCATATGGGGCATGATCAGATCAAGAATCAACACATCCGGTTCCATACCCTGCTGAAAGAACTGCAGCGCTTCCATTCCGTCGTTGGCCACAAACAGGATTTCCATATTATCCTGTTTTCCAAGATACTCACTGACGACATCGCAGAAATCTTTATTATCATCTACAATTCCAATATGAATCTTTTTCACTTCTTCTGCTTTCCGTTCATTCCATTCACTCATTTTCTTTTTCCTCCAATACACTCACATTTGACAAGTTCATCTGGCCTGCAGAAAAAACACAGCGAACCTGTCATACACACTTTACTCTTTACACGCGAGAAGTACAGTATCATTTTAATACATATTTCGAAAAATATCATGCCTTTTGTGCAACATTTTGCGGTAATTCGAATTCTTTAGCAGCACTTTAATGGTCTATATCCAAATTATGAATTTTTTCGCCTTCTTTCACCATGAATTCCGCAAAAATACCGTAACCTTTTGTCGGATCATTTATGAAAACATGCGTTACGACTCCGATTAACCGATTGTTTTGCAGAATGGGGCTGCCACTCATACCCTGCACGATGCCCCCGCAGGATTCCAGCAGCCTTTCATCGGTCACAGAAATTTCCAATCCTTTGCTTCCGGCTGCCTTCTGGCGATTCACCTTATCAATCACGATATCAAATTGTTCCACCTGACTCCCGTTTATGGTCGTCAGCATGACTGCCGGTCCTTCTTCAATCTGATCCTGTGAAGCCATCACCACAGGTTGCGCCCTTTCCAGCAGATTTAAATCCGTGCCGGTGGAATAAACCCCATATTGACTGTTGCTTTTCACCTTTCCAAGAGGAATGGTATCCCCGTAGAAAATACCCCGTATTTCACCTGGTTTTCCTGCCTCTCCCTCCCGAATGGATTTCACCTCTGTACGAAGCAGCTGACCATTTCCAGCTTCCAACAGCGTACCGGTCTGACTTTCATAAATACCGTGCCCCAGCGCAGCGTATACATTGGTCTGCGGATCATAAAACGACAATGTACCGATTCCCGCGATTCGTTCTTTCACCCATATTCCCAGTTTATATCGTCCATCCTCGGTGCTTTTTACGGGCTTTAACGTAAAGTTACTGCTTTCCTTTTTTCGAAGTACTTCCAGTTCCAGCGGATTACCGCTTTCATTGACAATTCGCTCTACATCCGCCGCGTTATCCACTGTTGTTCCGTTGATCGAAAGAATCATATCTCCGATTTGAAGTCCTGCCTCATAGCCGGGGCTGCTGACACCCAGGGACGTTTCAATTTCTTCCAGCCCGACGATAAGTACTCCTTTCACATCCATACGGATACCCACCGACTGACCTCCCGGAATCAGGACTTTTTCACTGACAAGCTGCACCGTTTCTTCCGATTGCTGCTGCCAGCCGGATATCCAGCCAACCGCCAGGATGACTGCCAATGTCGTGAAAAAAATCATTCCGCAGCGCAGGAATCGTCTCTTTGTGACCTGTTTCATACGCACATGCTCCTTAACTTTCAAAATCTTGAAGCAGAGCGCTCAGCTCCTCTTGATTCTTTACCGGAATGCCTTCCTCAAACAGTTTCTGATCATCCGGTCCCAGCAAATCATAAAGGATCTCTGTGGTCTCCAGCTGCATCATGCTGCCGTCACCTTCACAAAAGAAAACCGCGATCTGTTCTCCCGCCCGCTTCACTAAATAATATGACGGATTCTGAACGTGCATGTCAGGTTCTTCAACCGTATGATTCTCTGCAAAATCTTTCGTCCCGCCGTCTTCGGTCAGCGGATCTGGTTTTTCCACCGCATCTTCTTTTCCTGCAGGAAGCGATGGATTCGTTCCGTCACCGGCCGCAGCATCTTCTTCCGGAACCGGCCATGCCAGTGCAATGATCAGAAGAATCAGAGTCACAATGACAGCAGAGAAAATAAAGGTCCTGTAATCCCGTTTATTTCTTGTAAACATATTTCATCACCTCATGGTTATTGTTTACAGAAAGGGAAATAGTTATTCAGATTTCGATAAAATCTTTCAGATTTTCGAAGGTTTTATCCCCGATACCACTGATATTCTTTATATCTTCAATCCGTTGAAATTTTCCATTCTGCTGCCGATAATCCACGATTTTCTGTGCAGTGGAAGGTCCAACACCCGGCAGGAGCTGCAATTCGGTCATACTGGCAAGATTGATATTTACCATAGAACCGTTTTCTGTCTCTCGGACAGCCTTACCGGGATTTTCTCCTTCAGTGCTGCTGCCGGACCAGGTAGTATTCCCGTTCTGGTACAGATCACCAGATCCTGTGTAATAAGGACTGGCATCGTCCTTACTGCCAATGATGATTTTCTGTCCGTCAGAAACAGCCTCTGCCTGATTAATACTGTCAGTGTCTGCACTCTCTTTCAAACCGCCTGCTTTTTCAATGACCTGGAAAAGCCGTGTTCCGGCTGATACCTGATATACGCCCGGATGATTGACTTCACCACCAAGATCCACATAAATCTGTGAAATGGATGCATGATCCGCTCCGTCAGAAACCGTATCGCTGTCGGAAACCGTCTGACCATCGGAAAGTCCCGGATCGTTCGGATTTTGAGAAGTAATCTCGATTTCATCCTTCATTCCCCCCGAAATCCAGAAAAATACCAGCGCAAAAATGACAACGATGGGCAGCGCCAGTTTTTTCAACAAATCTGCCCGCAGCTTCACAAACTGCCGCAGTCCTTCCGCATTGTGAATTTGTGTTATTTCTTCCAGTATTTTAATCTCATTCCATTTTTTCATTAGAAAAGCCCTCCTGATATGTAATAATGTTACAATGCAAGAAGGCTTTTTGTCAAGCTTAAAATTGTAAGTTGTTTACAAAATTTATTGTTTTTCTCTCTATTTCCACCTGATACCGTTCTAAAGGAAGATCCGCAAAGTGACAGAATGTGGTCAGAACCAGTTCCGGACTGAGATTTGATGTGCTGCCGCAGTCCAGCAGCATGGTCAGTTCCAGTGTTTTCTCCCCTTCGTCGGATTCGGTCACATCGGCCTGCAGGCTTCGAATCTGCTTCCGGATATCAACCGGTGCCAGTTTTTTCGTTTTTTTCTGCCGTTTCATGGCTGTAATCTCGTTTTGCTTCAGATAGGATTCAGCGATTACCTCGGCTTTTTCACTGGACCATTGATTCGCTGCCTGCAGCGGAATCGGAACCCAGACAACATAAACTGCACTGTCTGCTTCTCCTGCCAGTGACTTGATATTCTGGTCGAATCGCTGACAGGATACCGGTTCCAGTCCTTCAGGAAGTGCTTCCTGCATTCTTTCCAGAATATCCGATGGTTCATGATCGGCAACGGTTTCAAACTCAATCAGTTCACACAGGCTGCTGTAGCCCAGGGACAGCGGCTGTGCGAAGCCCATCTTCGGATGGGGGTTGAATCCCTGCGAGTATCGAAGGGCCAGGCCGCTTTTTTTGAAGCTTCGTTTGAAGATGCGAAGCAGATCCAGATGAGAGGTATATTTCACATATCCGGTTTTATGAAATTTCAGCACATATCTGCTCATAAACAGCCCTCCATTTCACATGTTACATAGCGGTTGATTCCGCAGCCAACACAGCCATGTCGGCAATCCTGTGTCGTAACGGCTCCATATGCCCGCTCTGCCTCAAGGCGAAGGTATTTCTTCGAAACGCCGCTGTCAATGATATCCCACGGAAGAATTTCATCAAAGCTGCGCTTCCTTTCCGTATAGAATTTCTTATCAATGCCGCTTTCTGCAAATGCCTTTTCCCATGCATCCGGCTTGAAATGTTCCGTCCAGCCATCCAGTCTGCAACCGTTGCGGAAGGCTGCTTCCAGTAGTTTTCCGCAACGCCTGTCCCCTCGGGCAAAAACCGCTTCATACGCACTTGTGGCATTATCATGGTAGTTGAACGTGACACCTTTCATATGGAGTTTTCCTGTAAGGTAGTTATGTTTCCGCGCGAATTCTTCCGCTGAATTCTGACCTTCCCACTGGAAAGGCGTTCCGGACTTCGGAACGAAGTTGGAGACACTTACCGTAACCCGGAAGCGACCGCCACGGCTGCCATTTATTTTATAATTCAGGTCTACAATCTTTTTTGCAATTTCAGCAATACCATCCAGATCATCATCCGTTTCCGTAGGAAGACCGATCATGAAATACAGCTTGATATGGCTCCACCCCAGTTCCAGTGCCTGTTCGATGGATGTATAAATGTCCGCTTCCGTCACACCTTTGTTAATGACATCCCGGAGTCTCTGGGTACCTGCCTCCGGTGCATAGGTCAGCCCGGATTTCCGGTATTCCTGAATCTGATGCAGCACATCGAAAGCGAATCTGTCGATGCGGAGAGATGGCAAAGACAGGGAAACATTCTCTTTTTTACAGGCAGGAATCAGCGCATTGGCCAGATCTTCAAAACGGGAATAATCACTGGTAGACAGCGACAGAAGAGATAATTCATCATTACCCGTATTGGCCAGCTGCTCCATAGCCAGGTCCATAATGCGGTCCAGGGAACGTTCCCGTACCGGTCGATAAATCATTCCTGCCTGACAGAAACGGCAGCCCCGTGTACAGCCGCGGAAGGTTTCCACCACAGAACGGTCATGCACGGCTTCCACAAAAGGTACCACAGGTTCTGTCGGGAACGGAAGATCTTCAATATCTCCAATGATCGCACGTTTCACCGGAAGCGGTGCTTCCTCATAAAGTTTACAGAATTCTTTTATGGTTCCATCCTCGTTATATTTCACATCATAGAGGGATGGGATGTAAACACCATCCATCTTGCAGGCTTCCTGGAAGAAAATCTGACGGCTTTTGCCCTGTTCTTTACACATGGCATACAGATCAATCAGTTCCGGCAGAAGGATTTCACCGTCGCCAATGAGAAAGAGATCGATGAAATCTGCCAGAGGTTCCGGATTGAAAGCACAAGGTCCTCCTGCTATCACCAGCGGATATCTTTCATCCCGCTCCTCTCTTCGAATTGGAATCTGCGCCAGATCCAGCATGTTGAGTACAGTTGTGAAGGACATTTCGTACTGAAGTGTAAATCCGATGATATCCATTTCAGAGAGCGGTGTCTTTGTTTCCAGCGTCAGAAGCGGAAGTTCTTCATCACGCATCAGCTTTTCCATATCCACAGCTGGCGCAAAGACACGTTCACAGTACAGGTCTTCCCTGTCATTTATGACCTTATACAAAATCTGCATCCCCAAATAAGACATGCCGATTTCGTAAAGATCCGGAAAGCAGAAAGCAAACCTGCCTTTTACTTTTTTCGGATCTTTTTTTACCGAATGGATTTCCCCGCCGATATACCGGCCGGGTTTCTCCACCCGTTTCAACAGCTGATTTAGCTTCTCCGTATGATTCATTCTGTCTTTTCTCCTGTCTTGTTTACTTAAATAAGTCATCGATTGAAATACCAATGATTTCTTCTATCTGTTTCAGCAGAGCACGCATTTTTTCTCTGTGTTCTGCCAGATGTTCCTGGATTTCCGGAATATGCGGTGCCTTATCCATAATATACTGAAATCGTTCGTCTACACCTACATACTGATCCTCCTTCACCAGACGGTCTCCCAGACAGACCATATCCGTTTCGTTCAGCTTGTCCACCGGATTGAACTGATATGTCATGTGGACTCTGACAATTGCTGCTTCTGCCTCGAATCCACGTTCTTCCAGAATATCTGCACATACCTTCCAGTGCGCTTCACTGGTTCTGGCGGTATCGTGGGCCAGTCCGGCACCTTTAATCAGATCCAGATCCAGATGATATCCATGGCAGTTCAATGCCTCAGCAATTCCCAACGCAACTCTGGTTACGGCCCGGCAGTGAGCAATCACATGATTTGGCGTTTCATATTCTACATAGAGTTGATTCACTTCTTTTTCGGTTATTCTGTGAGCCATTTTAAACCTCTTACATAAAGAATACCGGCTGCCAGGCACCTTATGGCAGAATTACAGCCGGCTTTCCTTATTTTATCATACTTTTCGGCATATTTCCATGGATTTATCCAAGATTTCAGCTGCTGGTTTTCTCCTCAAGTACATAGTAAAATTCTTTCTCGCCGCTGCTGTCATAGGAACCGATCATGTCTCCTTTTTTCACCCGCTCACCCGTTATCACCGCTGCATTGGACAGGTGGCCGTAAGTTGAGATTTTATCCTGGTGTTCTACTTTCACATACATACCGATGTCATCCCGGATGCCTGCACGCAGCACTTTTCCGCCTGCCACCGCATACACCTGATGAATCGGCTCATCTTCACTTTCATCCAGCGGCTTCCCATACTGCACCTTTTCATTTGCCGCAAACACCGCTTCGTTGACTCTGGCAGGTGCGGAAGCTACAGCTTCTGCCGTATCCTGTCCAATTCGCAGAAGTTCAGCCAACGTATAGTTCTCACGTATTGCATTGCTGATTTTATCAAGAAGTTCCCCTGCTTTTCCTTCTTTCGGCAGTGCACCTGTCTGTACTGAAACGAAAATGCCCAGACAGAGAATGGCCTGTATCATAACCTTACTGTTTCTGTCCATAGTTTTTCCCTCCACTGTCATTGTATGTGTACAGAAAGAGGAGATGACAAAAAACTGCTGCACCGTTCCTTACAACAATGCAGCAGCAATCATTAAAATTCGTCCCAGTATTCCAGTTCGTAATTTTTGATTCGAATGATATCGCCTTCATCCAGGCCCATTTCTTTCAGTCTGTCGATGGCCCCGTTCTTCTCGATATACTTGTACAGGTAACGAAGAGAGCCCATATCGTTGAAGTTTGTGGAGTTGAAGATCTTCTCCAGCTGTTTTCCTTCCAGGGTGTACACATCATCTTCTTCGTCATAGCCTGCATAGATTTCTCTGTAGTTCGGATCATTATCGTCAGATTCGAAGTCAAAGTATTCCACTTCGACATCCTCTTCCGGCGGATTCGCTTCGATCCGCTTCAGTTCCTGCAGTGCAGCGGTGAGCAGCTCCTTTACGCCCAGATCAAGGGGTGCAGAAATCGGAAAGACCGGATAGCCTTTGCTCTCCACATAGGTTTTGAATTCCTGGTACTGTGGATCATCTTCCTCGATCATATCGATCTTATTGGCTGCCACGATCTGCGGTTTTTTCAGAATTCGCGGACTGTATGCTTCCAGTTCCCGGTTGATCTTCTCAAAATCGTCGATTGGATTTCTGCCTTCACTTCCGGACACATCCACCACGTGAATCAGAACTTTGGTCCGCTCGATATGCTTCAGAAATTTGAATCCGAGTCCCAATCCTTCACTGGCGCCTTCAATAATTCCGGCAATATCTGCCATTACGAAGCTGGTATCATACAGTTCAACGACACCCAGATTCGGGTCAATGGTCGTGAAGTGATAGTTTGCAATTTTCGGCTGTGCACTGGTGGCTGTGGAAAGCAGAGAGGATTTCCCCACATTCGGAAAGCCTACCAGTCCCACATCCGCGATCAACTTCATTTCCAGGATGACAGTTCGTTCCTTCGCCTCACCGCCTGCCTCTGCGAAGTTCGGGGCCTGCCGCACAGAATTTTTGAAATGCACATTCCCTCGGCCGCCCCGGCCGCCTTTGGCCGCCACGAAGGACTCACCATCTTCCACCAAATCCTTCATCACCAGTCCGGTGGCTTCATCAATGACCATGGTGCCCATCGGAACCTTAATGATCAGATTTTCGCCGGCTTTTCCAAACCGTTTCTTCTTCATACCGTTCTGACCGCTTTCCGCTTCATATTTTCTTTTATACCGAAAGTCCATCAGCGTTCTCAGATTACGGTCCGCCTGAAAGATCACATCTCCGCCTCTGCCGCCGTCTCCGCCGTCCGGTCCGCCCTCCGGAACGAAAGGTTCTCTTCGGAACGTAACGGCACCGTCTCCGCCTTTTCCTGACTTTATAAATATTTTGGCTCTGTCAACAAACATAATAGAACCTCCTTATCTGCCGGTCTTCAGATGATGAATTCCGGGCTCGTACAAAAAGACCCTGTAACGGAATGTGTACAGGGTCTCAATACTCTAATTAAGCTTCTTTCGGATAAACACTGACCTGTTTTCTGGTCTTGTCTTTTCTTTCGAACTTAACAGCGCCATCGATCATTGCGAATAAAGTATCATCGCCGCCGATGCCTACGTTGTTACCCGGGTGGAACTTGGTTCCTCTCTGTCTAACCAGAATGCTTCCTGCGGTAACGAATTCGCCGTCTCCAGCTTTCAGTCCAAGACGTTTGGACTCGGAGTCACGACCGTTCTTAGAGCTACCTACACCTTTTTTACTTGCCATAGAGACACCTCCTAACTATATCAGTAAATTACTTTAATGCTTCTTCGATTGCTTCGATGATGACAGCCTTGGTTGCCTTTTCATCGATGGCAATGTTGTTTTCCTTAGCAAAAGCAATCAGTTCGTCCTTCTTCATGGAAGCAGATACCTTCTTGACTTCCTTCACTTCAGCCTTTTCTTCTGCTGCAGCAGCCTTCGGTGCTTCTTCCTTCTTCGGAGCTGCTCCGCCTAAAGATTCGATTTTAACCATTGTGTACGGCTGTCTGTGACCCTGCTTCTTTCTGTAATCCTTCTTCGCCTTATACTTGAAGATGATTACCTTCTGGCCCTTACCGTGTTCTACTACGCTGCCGGTTACTGCTGCATCCAGGTACGGAGTGCCGACCTTAACATCCTTACCGTCGCTTAAAACTAATACCTTGTCGAAAGCTACGGTTTCACCAACTTCAGCTTTGATCTTTTCGATGGTGATGATATCGCCTTCCTGTACTCTGTACTGCTTACCGCCAGTCTCAATTACTGCATACATGTTTTTATATTCCTCCTCTATCCGGTCTCGCCATCCAAGGTGGTAATCCTGATTGATTACACTTCAAAAACCTGTTCAGTGCGGCTCAACTATTAAATAATAGCATCTGAAACGCAGAAAGTCAAGCAAAAAATGCGCAATAAGCGAGAAAAAACATGAAAAAAATCAGCAAATTCAAACACTTTTCGTGATTTGCATTTCTGACGATTTTACTGTATAATCATTATATTCATGAATCTTTCCGAAAGGAGAATCTGCCATGCCGAAGGGAAACCAGCAGACACCACAGATGCCTAAAAATGAAAAAGAGATCCGTGACAACAGCGTGCAGTCCATTGACCGGGCTCTGGACATCATTGAAGTACTGGCTGACTGTCAGGGTGGTCTGGGCGTTACAGAAATTGCCGAACGGGTAGGCCTGCATAAGAGCACTGCACATCGGATCATTTCCACCCTTGCCTCCCGCGGGTATATCAACAAGACGGAAAAAGGTACTTACCGGCTGGGGTTGAAACTGATTGAAGCGGTCAGCTGCTATATCAACAGTCTGGAGCTGCAGACAGAAGCCCGTCCTTATGTGGCACAAATCACCTCAAAACTTGGTCTTACGTCGCATCTTGGTGTTTTAGACGGCGATCAGGTGGTCTACATTGAAAAAATGGACGTTTTTTTCCAATGTACGAATGTATTCGCAGATCGGTGTGCGGGTTCCCTCCTATTCCTGTTCTCTCGGAAAATGTCTTTTATCGAATTTTTCTGCATCTGAAGTCAGAAAAATCATGTCAAACTGCAGCTTTGTCAAATTTACAGACAAGACAATCGGTTCCATAGACCAGCTGATCGCAGATCTTGAACTGGTCAGAAGCCGCGGATGGGCCATCGATGATGAAGAATCAGAATGGAACCATAGATGCATTGGCGCACCGATTTACGATTACCGTGGTGATATTATCGCTGCAATTTCTGCCAGCGGCCCGGCAAACCTGCTGACAGCGGAACGTATCGAACCGGTTGCAGATTATCTGCGGAAACAGGCCCTGGAAATATCACGTTCCATGGGTTTCACAGGATAAAAGATGCACACCTTGCGATGTGCATCTTTTTCCTTATGGGTAAATTGGTACTATGGGTAATACAGTTAAAAAGTTTATACTGATCAGAAAATATTCTTCAGCACAATCGTCTTGGACAGCGTCATTTCATCAAAGGTGGAGAATACACCCTCTGTGCCGATTCCACTATGCTTCCATCCGCCAAATGGCTGCTCAAATGCCCGGAAGAAGCTTGCTCCATTGATTACGGCCCCACCGGCCTCCATCTGTGATGCCACCGCAAAAGCACGTTTCTGGTCTCTGGAGAAGACACAGCTGGACAGGCCGAAGATGGATTTATTCGCAATCTCAATCGCTTCTTCATCGGTATCAAAGCCGATAACAGGTACGACCGGTCCGAAGATTTCCATGTCAATGGCAACATCCGCAGTCTTCGGAACATCTGTAATTACAGTTGGCTCATAGAATGCACCGCTGCGTTTTCCACCCAGCAAAATCTTTCCTCCCTGCTCTACGGTTTTCTCAACCTGTTTTTCTACCTTTATCGCTGCTTTTTCGCTGATCAGACATCCGATCTGCGTTGATTCGTCTGCAGGCATACCTACTTTCAGCTGTTTAATTTTTTCAACGGCTTTCTGTGCGAATTCATCCTTCAGAGAATTGTGGATCAGAAAACGTTTGCTTGCGCAGCAGACCTGTCCTGTATTATACATACGGCCCCAGATCAGTTCTTCGACTGCCAGATCTACATCGCCGTCATCCAGTACAATGAATGCGTCATTCCCGCCCAGTTCAAGCGCAGTATGTGTCAGCGTATCTGCAGCCAGCCGTGCTGTATCGATACCAACCTCTGTACTGCCGGTCAGTGTAACCAGATGTACTCTCGGATCCTTTACTGCAGCTGCCTTGGTGCTTCCTGGTGCTGTCAGGCACTGAATCACACCATCAGGAACACCTGCTTCCACCAGCATGCCTGTGAGACGCATAAGAGTCAGCGGATTATCCGAAGACGGCAGAACGATAGCCGCATTCCCCATCATCAGTGCCGGTGCAACCTTCTGGTCATACAGGTCACATGGGAAGTTAAACGGGATAATACAAGCCACGATTCCGATCGGCTCTCGGGTGATCAGCTGCAGGTTTTTGTCCTGTCCCTGTTCCTGTCCCTGTGGAATAATGCTGCCATAATAGTGCTTGGCTGCTTCAATAAACCCTGAGAATCCAATGCGGATATTGGCGATTTCAGCTCTGGCTTCCACGATCGGCTTGCCATTTTCTGCACAAAGTGTCTGCGCCAGGCTTTCTTTGTTTTCTTCTACGATATCCAGAAACCGGTAGAGAATCTGTGCACGCTGCCATACAGGTACTTTGGCCCAGATCTTCTGTCCGACTTCCGCCGCATCGATGGCTGCGATGACATCTTTCTCTGTCGCCTTTGGTACTGCTTCGATTACCTCACCGGTAGCCGGATTGATAATATCGAAGGTCAGACCGGATTCACTGTCAACATGCTTTCCATTTATAATCATTTTCATAACAGGTACCCTCCTTTATTTTTCGAATGCACTGAAGGATAACATCAGTCCGCCGCAGGTGTTCTTGCTGTCATCTTCGAAACCATATTCACCAAAGGTAAATTCACAGATAAACGGTACATCACCGGCTGCTTTTTTCAGTTTTGCAGCTACTTCATCAATTCTTGCATCGATTCCAGCTCTTCTGCCGCCGCAGTGTACCAGATGATATGCTGCCGGCACGCCGCCGAGTTTTTCCGTCACCTTTTCAACTGCTTTTCCTGTGGAAGCAATCAGACCATCTACACTACCCTTCATGAGGATAATTGCAGTATTTTCAGCCAGATTATTACCTACACTGATTGTTTTATCCTCATTTCCGTTCATAGGATGACGAATTGCAATCAGATCACCCAGCGGATCCTTCACGCCAAGCGGTGCTGTAATGGAGTAAGCCAGCAAATTACCGCCAGCCACTTCTTCATCCGTAGTTCCTGTCCATTCCTGATATTTCGTCAGTGCAGGTACACCGTCGATTTCTGCCAGAACACGGTTGTCAATCACTTTTGTAATAATTCCGACATGTTCTGATTCTTCATACGCACCGGTATATTCATTGGCAAATCCCTTGTCTGTATAGAAGAAAGCCACTGCCACACCATCCGCAGTTATCATTTCATCGGTAAACAACAGCCACTCCCCGGCAATGGCATTATCTGCAGCACTGCCGCCAAAGAACGGTACTCTGCCGATGACCTCACTGATTCCTTTCAGATAGAATTCTTCTTCACCTGGAGGCGCTACCATATAGAAATAATCCGGTGCACATTCTTTTCCTGCCTTTTTCAGTGCAAGTTCTGCAACTTTTTTACCGGTTTCTCTTGCTGTACCTTCTTTCTTCAGTCCGGCTACACCAACAGTCAGATCTTCTCCTCCCAAAGCCAGGATACCTACGAAGCCATCCTCGCCGGAAACGAAGCCATCCTGGGTAATTACGCCGGTAAAGGAGGTATTTCCTACAAGTGGAACTCCTGGCAGTTCCTCACCTATGGCCTCCAGCAGAGCTTTCTGGTCATACTGTACGCCACTGTAAACAAAGGCCATCTTTGCATCTTTTACTTCCTTTACAGCCCGTGCTGCTTCCTGTCCTGCAAGTTTCACATCAGATTTAATACTTGTACCTGTCTGTGCCTTTAACATGTTACGAACCTCCCTTGTTAATTTTTTGATTTATTATAGCTGTATAATAATTCAAACACTTTTATTCGTCAACCTGTCCTGTTCTACAATGAGGTTCTGCCGTTTCGCAATGTGAAACTCCCAACAAAAACGTTGAAATTCCAATCCGTTTCATTTACATCATTCTTTGTATACATGAAAAAAGCACAGAAAAGTGTAACATCATTACGCTTTTCTGTGCCTGAATTCATTCATGATTATTCAATACTGCACATTTACTTTACGAAAACTTCAGGTTATTCCAGCACGACGCCGTCATCATCCACCAGCATATCCATAATTGCATTGATGTCATCTTCCGGAAGATCCGGTTCCTCTTCCGGCTGGAAGTCTTCATCCTTCTGCGCCAGAAGATCCAGCAGCAGGGACTCGATCTTATCCATGACATCTTTATGCTCCTGCAGATATGTCTTCACGTTTTCACGTCCCTGGCCGATTCTTTCTCCTTCGAAGCTGTACCAGGAGCCTGCCTTATCGATAATCTTATGCTCCACAGCAGTATCCAGCAGATCTCCTGCCTTGGAAATACCCTGGCCGTACATAATATCAAATTCAGCCTGCTTGAACGGTGGCGCAACCTTGTTTTTTACAACCTTTACGCGGGTACGGTTACCTACTACACTATCTCCCACCTTGATACTTTCAATCCTTCTCACATCCATACGCATGGAGGAATAGAATTTCAGCGCACGTCCTCCGGTTGTTACTTCCGGATTGCCGAACATCACCCCCACTTTTTCACGAAGCTGATTGATAAAGATCACGCAGGTATTGGATTTATTTACGGTACCTGTCAGTTTACGCAGCGCCTGGGACATGAGACGGGCCTGCAGACCGACATGAGAGTCGCCCATTTCTCCCTGGATTTCCGCTTTCGGAACCAGTGCGGCAACCGAGTCGATTACAATAATATCAAGAGCCCCGCTTCGAGCAAGCATATCGCAGATTTCCAGCGCCTGTTCACCGGTATCCGGCTGGGAGACCAGAAGTTCTCCCACATTTACGCCCAAATTCTTCGCATAAACAGGATCCAGCGCATGTTCCGCATCAATAAACGCCGCCTTGCCGCCGGATTTCTGTGCCTCAGCAATAATATGTAATGTCAGAGTAGTCTTACCGGAAGATTCCGGACCGTATATTTCCACGATTCTGCCCTTCGGTACACCACCGATACCGGTCGCCATATCCAGACTGATGGAGCCCGTGGAAATCGCCTCCACATTCATCTGTGCACCGGCATCTCCCAGTTTCATAATGGCTCCCTTGCCAAACTGTTTCTGAATCTGCGCCATTGCAGCCTCAAGGGCCTTATCCTTTTCCGATTTATTTACACTCATATTCTTCCTCCAAATCGTCTCGAGCGAACATCTGTTCTATGCTCTTATCATACCCTATTTTCAGCATCAGGTCAAGGACTTTTTCGTAAGAATCCTTGTAAATATTTTACACATTTAGAGAAAAAAAGTCAAGCTGTTCCCCTTCCTCTCCGCTGACAAATTTGCTGCCGCGATTCTGCGCAAAATCTGACTTTCCCGCATTCATCTTTCCGCGAACTTCTTTCATATAGTTTGACGTCATTCTATACTTCACAGCCAGCCTTCGGATTTCACCGTAAACCGGGATACGGTGCTGTTTATACGCTTCCGGATCCGTAAAAAGCCGGTTCATCGGAGCAACCAGCTGGGGATGATACTGAAAAAGATAGTCGAAAAAAGACTGCCGCGTGTCCCCTTTCAGATAAAGAAAGCCCGGGAGAAGATATTTTGCTCCGCAGCGGGACGCACCATCATAGAGAGATTCCAGATTCTCCGGATTGTCCGTAAGGAAAGGAATCAAAGGCATGGAATGGACGCCGGTCACTGCATTTGTCTTCGAAAATTCCTTCAGCATGGCAAATCGCCTGTCCGGACAAACCGCGCCGGGCTCCAGTTCTGCAGCCAGGGACTGATCCGTACATGTTATAGTGGAGGCGATATTGACATAGGTCATGCGTGACAGCTGGTCGATGAGGTCAAAATCCCGTAAAATCAGATCAGATTTCGTGGAGATGATACAGGGATTTCGGTACTTCAGAAGGATTTCCATAACCTGGGTCATCAGGCCGTTTTCTGCTTCCCAGGGTTGATAGTTGTCCGTTATGCCGCCCAGATTGATTACATCTCCGCTCCACTTCGGAGAGGAAAGCTGTTTCTCCAGCTGTTCTGCTATGTTTTCCTTTTTATAAACGGTACGGAAAAAAGAAGAGGAATCAGAACCTTCCATATAGCGATGGGTATACATGGCGAAACAGTACCTGCAGCCATGATCACAGCCGCGGTAAATATTCAGATCCCAACGGTATGGGAACCGTCCTCGGACAGGATTGCAGGCCGTCTTGCAGCGAATGGAGATATAATTGTTCCGGTTCTGTTCGTGATTTGCCATTGTATCAGACTGTACTCCTTTTCCTCTTTCCTTTATTGTATTTGGCGATTTCTTTGAATTTTCGTTCCTTCGCTGCCAGATAGCTTTCGCTGTCTATTGCATATTCATTTTCAGCCTGCAGTTTGATCCAGGACTGGAAGCGCGATTTGGAAATCAGCCCTTCTTCCATGGCTCTGCGGACCGCACAGCCGGGCTCCGAAGTATGACTGCAGTCGAAGAACCGGCATTGTTCGGCAAGTTCTTCGATATCTGCAAATGTCTGGCCGATTCCCTCTCCGGTATCCCACATGCCCAGCTCCCGCATGCCCGGCGTATCCACAACCATGCCTCCCTGCGGAAGCAGGATCAACTGCCGGCGTGTGGTGGTGTGCCTTCCTTTGTCATCATTTCGGAGACCGTTTGTATCCAGCCTTTTTTCCCCCAGAAGACAATTAATCAGCGTAGATTTTCCCACGCCGGATGAACCGAGGAAAGCCGCAGTTTTTCCTTCTGTGATATAAGGAAGAATCTGAACATATCCGTCCTGTTCCGCCGCGGTTGTAACCAGCACATCGACTCCCATGGCGACGGAAGAAACTTCAGCCAGACGGCTTTCCGGATCTGCACATAAATCTGCTTTCGTCAATATAACCACAGGAATCGCTCCACTGTCCCATGCTACAGAAAGATAGCGTTCCAGCCTTCGCAGATTAAAATCATTGTTCAGCGACATACATAAAAATAAAGTATCGATATTGGCGGCAACAACCTGTTCCTGCTTGGTCTCTCCGGCTGCACGGCGCAGGAAACAACTTTTTCGCGGCAGCACATGTTGAATCACTGCATTTCCCTCGTACTGCCCCGGATCCACCATGACAAAATCCCCTACCGCCGGATAATCCGATACAGCCGACACCTGATATCGAAATCTGCCGGATACCTCTGCAAGCCGTTCTCCATGTTCTGTCATGATGGAGTATAGATCCTTTTCCTGTGATATCACTCTGCCGACAATCAGTCCTTCCTCTTCGTACATGGATGCCAGCGCCGCAAAGCGATCATTCATTCCATACTGTTTCATATTCATAATCATATTCATCATAAAACCTCTGCTGCCGAAATCATGCGGTTAAAACAGCTGCCCCGGCAGTTTCTGCTTTTCCTTCGGCGGAAAGGATGCCTCAAACTGTTCGAATCCATCCGGGTCTTTTTCACAGATGAAATACCCTTCCGGATCTTTAAATAACCCGGATATTCCGTCAAGAAAGCCAGGCTTTAATTCTTTGATCAGAAAATAGTCTGCGTCTGGATCGTCTTCATAGCGGATTCCAACCGTTTTCGCCGGGACGAAACCGGATTTTCCGTAAAAATCAATATTACCGGTGATAGCCAGTGCACCAGCTCCCAGTTTTTCAGCCTGCTCCATGGAATAGTCCAGCAGTATCTTTCCATAACCCTGCCTTTTATATTCCGGGGCGATGCTGATGGGACCGAAGGTCATGATTGGGATTCTTCTTCCGTCCTCCGCCTTGATTTCCGAGCGTACATACATCACATGACCGATGATCTTCCCGTCCACCTCCATCACCAGATCCAGTTCCGGCACGAAGGCAGAATCATCACGGTAGCAGTGAAGCACGTAGTGCTCCATGCAGCCCGGACGGTAAACATTCCAGAACGCTTCTCTGGTGAGATGTTCCACTTCACGATAGTCTTCTTTCGTTTCGAAACGTATGATATATTCTTTCTGATTCATTTCAAATTCCTTTCCGTAAACTGTTCCAGATGCTGATTCAGAAGTTTCATGACAGCTTTCTTGTCTTCCGCCTGGTCATACAGACTGAAAAGCAGAAATACCGGACCGTAAAATGCCAGGGCAAGCTGCGCCGCTTCTTCCTCGGAATCTGCCATAGGGCGAAAAACATCTTTCATATAATCTGTCGGACCTGACGCCAGGTACTGATGAAACAGCCGGTTCATGGATGGATCGTGATACTGTTCCAGTGTCAGCATTTTACGAAAGTCGGAGGATAATTCTCCTTCTGTCCAGTAGGAAAACATGGCTTTCGTATAAGCGCAAATCCGATCCATCGTCACATTTTGATATGCGGCTTCCGTTTCTTCCAGCGTTCCCTCCGGCATTTCAAAGGCCCTGGCATGCTCCAGATCCATCTGCTCCATTTTGTAAATAATACTGTTAAGGATATCCTGTTTTCCTGCATAATGCTTATACAGAGCGGCTTTGGTAATTCCAAGCCGTCCTGCGATATCACGCATTGACGTTCCTGAATATCCTGTCTGGGCGAAAAGCCTCAGCGCTTCCTCCATAATTCTCTCTTTCGTATTTATCTTCATAAAAAACCTTTCATATAGCCATATAGCAAAAGTAACCGATCGATAACCTTATTATAGTTACCGTTCGGTTACTTGTCAAGCAATTATTTCTTATTGGTTGGTACTACAGTTCCATCACCAGCCCGGCCTTCAGCTGCTGTGCCTGGTCGCCCAGTTCCTCCTTCAGTACTTCATAGGCCCGTTTGCCTGTACAGTGACCGGTATAGATCATTTCGATTCCGGTCTGACGGATACGGTCCGCCATGGCTCTTACCTCATCGGCCTTCCATGTATACAAATGAAAACCTCCGATCAGAGCCTGGATTTTCTGCCCCGGAAATGCCTGCTGCGCTTCTTTGATGATGTTATCCGCGCCGCCATGGGAGCAGCTGTTGAAGAGGATCAGCCCCCGGTCTCCTTCCAGAATCAGACTCTGCTCATGGGCGAAATCATCTGGTTTCCAGCCCTCTCTTGTCTTTACATACATATGGTTTCGCTTTCCGATGGCTCCCAGCCCCTCCGTGGAATGGGAAAGAAGCCATACACCATCGCAGATCTGGTATTTACCTTCCGCAAACAGGAAACGTTCTTTCTGCTCTGTCAGGATTCCCTTCGGAATGCCGATGTATTTGTGGAAAATCCAGTATTTATCATAGCAAGTTTCCCCGGCCTCTTTTTGAAGATAGAAAGGTGCATGGTCATTGACGCGGAAAAAGTCCCGCATGCCGTCAGCATGATCGTAATGGGCATGGGATAACACCGCAAAATCCACCTGCCCCACGTCGATTCCCAGCTTTTCTGCATTTTTCAGAAACAGGTCAGACGATCCCGTATCCAGCAAAATCTTTTTTCCCCGGTATTCGATATAGATGCATAGTCCCCATTCTCCGCCGATATCTCCACAGGCAATATTATCGGATAATACAGTTGCTTTCATTTCTCGTTCCTTCCTCCCATGCTATTTCCGGCCAAAACGCACCGGACAGACCATCCTGCACTGATTGCAGTCCACTGTGCGGAATCCACGCTCTGTCTGGTGATAGGTCACGTCCCGGCAGCGTTTCTGATCTACATGCCCATCTTCGCTGATGGCATGGCCCGGACAGCCGTCTATGCACTTGCGGCACCCCGGAATACAGATGTTTTGTGCATACGGATCGGATTCCAGCGGCAGATCAATGAGGATTGCACCCAGATTCAGCATACTTCCATATTGCGGATTCAAAAGCATGGTGTTCTTTCCGATGGATCCCAGACCGCATTCCACCGCCATTTCCTTCACGGATACCAGCCCTTTTCCCTTCTGTTTTTCCACATCCCAGTATTCATACGGCCCGTCTGCAGGCAGAGGTACGGCTGTAATACCCAGCTTTTCGATTTCTTTGGCACTGCGAAGGGCCACATCATCGGCCATATCGCAGACCAGATCATTGTAACGTGCATAGATCATTCTGGATGGTACGCAGGTCAGGCCTTTCGGCAGCGCTACGCCAAGGCAGATAACGGTTTTACAGTCTGGCCAGATATCGGAAGGACTGAACCCGGGTTCCGCCTTCTGAAAACGATCCATATTTGCAAATCCGCAGACGTCTGCACCTGCAGTCAGTATGATTTCTCTGATTTTCTCTTTCATGTCAAGTCACCTCTCTGTCTCTGAACCTGTTAATTATTCTCTTCCACACTCCGCAGCAGTTCTTCTGCTGAAATATCAAATAGCTTTGCCAGCGCAATCAGATTCGATGTGCTGGGATCGGAAGCTCCGGTTTCCCACTTGGATACGGCCTGCCGACTGACACCGATGGCTTCTGCCACAAACTCCTGGGTCATGTGGCAACGTTCCCGATTCTCTTTCAGTGCTTCCCCAAGAGACATGGCGACGGCTTTCTTTTCATTGCGTACTTCACCGCTTCGAAGATACTTTCGAAGTGCTTTGATGCACAAAACAATGAAATAAATAATTACGCCTGCAATGGCAAGATAAATTGGCAATGCGATTAAAATTGAAATAGTTACATTTTTCATACGATTTCTCCTTCCCAGAAATAAGATGATCTGATGATACCGTATTGCCGCAGTTTCTGCCACCAACTATCACGCAACTTTCCGTTGCTTTGAAAGAATCCGTATCTATACATTCCGTTCCATGGGCGTGAACCGGATTCCATCCTGAATCTGCTCTTGATCCGTATCATGGAAACCAAACCAATGGTAGATTGGAATTGCATAATGGGATGAATTAACCGTCATTCTGCCCGCAGGACATTCATTCAGAATACATTCGAATAAATACCTGCCGATCCCCTTGCCCTGATACACTTCATCCACAAAGAACAGCGCAATATGTGCCCCTTCGTTTCGAGTGGCGATAACGCCCGCCAGACGCTCGTCATCATACGCTCCAAAGATCCGCAGCTGATTCAGATATTCTTTATCACAGATGCTTTTGTAAAAAGCATCTGTACTTTCCTCCGCATGATCATCAGGTGCCTCAAACCTACGAAATACTTTGCGAGACAGTTCCAGCGCCGCCGGATATTCTTCATGATTCAATTCTCTGATTGCTATTTCATTTTCCAAAGCTTCCTGATAACGGTACATGCCCCACCAGTCCGGCATCAGCTTCTCCAGTGTCACAGTCTGCCGTTTTTCATAGTCCACCATGATTTCCATATTTCTGTTTTCCGAAGAAAGCTGCATAAAAAACTCTCGGCACGCTCCGCATGGCATGCCGCTTCCCTTGCCGTACGGCGGCTTATCACGGAATGCAATGAGCCTTTTCACTACAGTCTGTCCGCTGTGCATATACATATTCAGTGCTGCCACCCGCTCTGCACAAAGGTCCATAACGCCGCTGCAGCTTTCAATACAGAAACCACTATATATTTCCCCGTTTGCACTTTCCAGTGCACAAACTACATGATGCGCATATACAAACGGAGACACTTTCTCCGGATGATATTGTTCTTTTGCTTTGAAATATAATGTTTCCCAAATATCTGCCATGTTCTATATCCTCACTGTTCTTTTGGTTTTTCCTACAGACGGATATCAATTTTCTTCCTGCCACTACAGCGTCTAGATCAAAAGCCAGATCTCCATCGCACCATAATTTCCGAATAATACAAATCCCATGTATGTCACCTTTCCTTTCCAAAGTATTGATATGATAACGATACACGGGATTTTCTTTTTCTCAATATCTCACCTGATAAGATGCGTTTTTTCAACGTAAGATGCTATTGGTCGTTCATCTGTGAAAGATAGGAATAGAGAATCAATACAACCTCCGCTGCCGACATGACGATAGCCACGAGAAGCGTCAGCAGAAGCGAATCTGTCTTCGCATAAACAAGAATGCATAAAACCAGTGCAACAGGAATCAAACATAATGCGGTCACCATTCCCAGTTTGCTCTTGCGTTCTTTTTTCTTTCTCCCCTTTTCTGAAGTTTTCTGTTCTGTCGGCATGTTTCCCCTCCTGATTTTTTCCTTCATACATGTGCAGCATTTTCTGTCTGCAGAACTATCTTAACACCAGACGGCGTTTTTTTCAACCGCTTCGATCGTTCTACACCAAATTCACATGTTCTAAAAAACGGAGACGTAAGGCCATGTATTCTCTCATTAGACTGCAGTTGCCGGCGATATCATACCCATGCATCGTTCTACTTGTTTCATGAAGTTCAACTGCAACGCCTTCATCCGCAAGTCTATGAGCAAGTTCGACACCTTCATCATGCAGACAGTCGAATTCAGCAACTTCAATATATGTATCCGGCATTCCTTCCAGACTTTCCGCTTCAATCGGTGAAAAATAAGGGATCATGCAAGCTGATACATTGTCTGTTGGCAGATACATACGGAAGTATTTTTCCATATCCCCTCTTTTACACATAGGTGTATCCATGTATTTCCGCATGCTTTCTGTTTTCATTCGGCGGTCCGCCACCGGGTAAAGAAGCATCTGTGCTCTCGGCATTGGAATCCTGTAATCTCTTGCCATCAGACAGACAGCAGACGCCAGATTTGCTCCTGCACTGTCCCCGCAGACCGTAATTCGGTTTGGATCAATTCCAAGTTCATCCGCATGCCCTAGTACCCAGCGATACACTGCAAAGCAATCCTCCGCAGCAGTGGGAAATCTATAACCCGGCGCCAACCGATAATCCACCAGAAGCGTTGTGCAGCCTGCCATTTCCGCAAACGTACGCGCAAGTCTGAAATGATGCGGCGACGCATTATATACAAACCCTCCGCCGTGAAAAAAGAGCAGGCAGGGCGGATTTTGTCCAGAATTTTTCGGTTCATAACGAAGCACGCGCAGTTTTGCACCGTCTTCTGCAGGAACCTGAAGTACAGAAACAAATATTTTGTCATCCGATCTTTCCAGATGATACAGCATGTTCATCAGTTTCTGCAGTCCCGGAATAATCGCCGGAATCACCGGAGGTTTCATTTTTTCAAATGCCCGAAGATCGGGATGAAAGTCATATTTCTTTTTCATAGCATAAAAAATCCTGTTCAAACAGCCGGCACTCCCCGACCACCTGGAAATCCATGTGGGCATAGGAACGGATCGCCTTCTCATTTTCACGGTTAACGAGGAAATGCACGCTTTTATATCCTCTGCTTCGCAAAATCTCCATGGCATACTGCAGCATCTGCCGGGCGATTCCCTGATTTTGTACTTTTTTCGCCACCGCAAGTCTCGAAAGACTGGCAGATGGCCACAAATCTTTCGACCAGCAGGACAGTGCTTCAATTTCCTCTTCCCGGTCGATGGAAATGGCAGCAAGGATTTCGCTTCTTTCATTTTTCAGTATGAACAGATCACCTCTGGACATGTCTCCCTTGATTTCCTCCATCGCCGGGTAGAATTCATCCCACGGGCAGCAAGCAGTTCCCACCTGCGCATGATACAGCTGCAGGATTTCTTTTTTTTCCTGCGGTTCTGCAGGCAGGAATCGGGTTTGATCCTGATGCCTTACTTGCTTTCGGTCGCAGGCAAGAATCGCATAATAGTCTGCATCACAGATTCCCCGATTGTTCCAGTCAGACTGCCGTAAAGTTCCTTCATAACGCAGACCGCATTTGCGCATTACTGCACCGGAATATGGATTCCTGGGGTCATGTCTGGATTCCACCCGGTTCACGCCCACCTCATCGAACAGAAAGTCCACAATGACCTGCAATGCTTCCGAAGTAATGCCCTTATGCCACCACTTTGTTCCGATGCAGTAACCGATATGAGCCATCCGGATTTTTTCATCAATGTGGTTGTTCACACCGATACTGCCAATGGGCTCATCGGTTTCATCCTTCTGGACGATGGCCCACTGGTAGTAATCCGGCTGACTGTAATTTACACACCAGTTTTTCAGTGTATTCTCTGTTTCCTGCACACTTGTATGAGGCGGCCAGGTCAGATATTTCGTAACCTGGTCATCCGAAGCCCAGTTTTGAAACATGGCAGGCGCATCCTCCACTTTGAATCTGCGCAGGATCAGTCGCTGTGTTTCTATTGTTTTCGTTCCTTTCTGTTCCATATTTCTCCTTTCATGATTTCATCCGGTGCAAAATCCGCAGCTTTGTTTCTCTGATCTTCGCTGCATGCTTGCTGGTCATGATCACGCCGATGATTATCAATCCAAATATAAACCCGAGGCAGAAGTCGCCAACCGCATTATCCGCATGGTCTGTAAAAAGAAGCGCCATGTATATCACTGCGGCAATCAAACCTTCGACAAATAGCAGATGCATCCGCCTCGTCAGCTTCTGTTTTTCCTCATTGCTGTAATCTGCCACCTGCAAAACTGTTTTTTTCAATTCCTGATCCATTTTCTCGCTTTTCCTTTCTCCATCCAGCAGTTCACGAAGTTCCACGTCATAAAAGTCCGCCATTTCGATGAGCAGATCCAGATCCGGCATATTGCTGCCGGTCTCCCATCTGGAAACAGTTCTGCGGGAAATTCCAAACTGTTCCGCCAGCTGTTCCTGCGTGAATCCTTTTTCTTTTCGAAGGTCTCTGAGAAATCCTCCGATTTTCACCTGGTCCATTTTTTCTGACCTCCTTTCGAGAAAAAGCTTACCTCAGTTCCGATGAAAAAAACAGGACACAAAGCGAGCAATGCCCTGTTTTTCAAATGTGGGACACCAAATGTCCTGCATATCAGCTTTGTCTTATTGTATACGCAGCCACTTTCGTTTTCTCTGCGTCTGTACCGTCGTCCGGATAAAGTTCAAAGGAATAATCCAGGCCGTTGTGCTGAAGGCACAGATCGAGAAAGCAAAGGAAAATGCCAATATCAATTCGGTTATAAAACGACACCTTGTCCGCCGGCATGATGCCTCTCTTGCCTTCCTTCTGATATCGGTAAACCGTTATATCGGTATCGGAATTTTCTACGATCCAGGGCTGAGTGTTACATGCACTGGGAGCGAACCGAACGATTTCCGTTACGCCGGGGATCTGCTTCCCGGTCCAGATTTCATCAATCGGTTTTCTTTTGCTCTTAAACATATCCTTGCGGAACTTTTTCACATCATCCACTTTCGAAATCGCAATCATGATGATAAAGTCGAGCCCATCATAAGACGGTTCCTCTGTTCTTCCAATGCCATACCAAAGGGTGCCGATATTTCGTGACACAAGATACAGATCCAGTTGCTCCCCCAGATATCCGATATTCTGCAAGTAGTTGGACTTTTTCTCGCTGTAAAGCAAAATGCAGTATTCCTGCCCGCGGCTGCAGTTGGTCTCCCCGGCAGGAACAATGCGTATTGCCGTCCTGATCTCCGGACAAAGTGGAACAAATGCCTTGTATGCATCCTTTATATCTTCCATTTCCGCAGAGGAAATCGTCAAATCACCAATATTTCGAAAAAAATGAAACGATTTTCGCTTAAAAATCATTTCGTATAAATCGTTGTTCATGTTCATCCTTGTTCCCGGTTCTTTTCGATCAGCGCATAGAATTTCTTTTCACTGAGGATCTCATTGGTCACATATTCTCCGTTATAGAAAAGCGCATAGTTGGTCCACGCCGCCGGCGCAGCCTGTGCCTTTTCCCTGCTGTCGATCTTGATACTTTTGAACGGGACGCCTTCTTTCACAGCACATTCCTCAATCAGCGGTACGTATTTAGCAGTGAAAGGACATCCCGCAGTATAATACAGTACATACCCATCCTCTGAGATGCACGGATGTTTTACTTGTTCCTTAAATTTCGGAACCGTTACGTCTTCAGAAAACGGCAGGTAGAGCAGCGTGAAATAAGGATCCGCTGCATCCGCCACCTGAAATCCCCGCTTCGAAAGGAATTTCGGGTCAGATAGAAACGCCATTTTCTTCGGCGAAGAAATCACCGTAAGTCCTTTTTTCTCCTTGGCCTTCGCATCTTCGATACATGCCTCCAGCAGTTCACAGCCATATCCATGGCCTTTCAGCGATCCGGACACCCAGAAGCAGTTGATATGCATGAATCCGTCTGCATCAATCGGTACCCACGCAAACTCTGCCGGGATATACTCAATGAAACACTTACCGCGCTGCACGGATTTCAGGAATACCAGCCCCTCATCCAGCCGTTCAGAGAGCCAGGCTTTTTTCGAAAGCACCTGCGGATCTTTGTTGCCTGAGATCGCACAGCAGATGTGTTCCTGTTCCAGATTTTCGTGTGTCAGTTTCACCATTTCCATGTTATATTTCCCCCTGTTTCTCAGTAATCTTACGGGTAAGCGCCTCCATATCCTTCCGGATCAGCGGTGCCATGCTGTCTTTGTATTTTGAAAGATCCATTTCGTCCATTCTTCGCAAAATCCGTTCGCCCAGGTTTGGTTTACAGATAACGACCTTATGAAGTGCTGCCAGACATTGCCGCACAGCGGTCGGTTTCTCATCGTCCAGCATGCGAAGGAGCATGTCCAAATCCGCATCCAGTCTGTTCTCTGCATCCCACTTTGCCTGTGCGCATGCCAGCCGGAATCCACGCACACGGATGAAGGAATTGAGGTCTTCTGTCATTTCTATGAAATCTTCCAGATAACCATAAAGTTCGCTGCTTTCCTCCGAAATCATCTCCAGTTGCTGTAATAATGCATATGCATTCTTATTATCACTTTCATGCAGTCCCGTGATGATGTACGTATTCATACAATTCCCATCCTTTCCGTTACACTTGAAAAAGATAAGCAGTTCCAAGCCCGTTTTCGTAAACACCTTCCACATTCTCAACCGTCTTTATTTCGCCGCTGGCCGCCTGTCGGATGACGTTCTCCCAGAAAACATGAGAAACCGGATTGTACGGATGCACCATCAATTCCCAGCTTCCCGGATGGTGTTTCATGACTTCCAGTGCCGCCTGCTTTCCGATTCCCCTGCGGCGGTATTTTTTCATCACGAAAAACTCAGCCATGGAGTGGGTATTCGGTTTCCTTGAAACATAACAGTACCCGCACACCATGGCAAAACCGGCCAGTTTCCCGTCTACTTGAATGAAATATGCATAGCGCCCCGCTTCCGTCCAGTAATAATCCAGGTAGGAATAGCCATACAAACCATATGCATTCACATCATTGTCCTCGAATTCCGAAAAATCGTATTCATAAAGTTCAATCAGGTGCGCCAGGATGCTCTTCTGTTCTTCCTCCACCTTCACAAGCTTCACGTTCATTTCCAATCCTCCGTTTCTTTCTTACGGCCAAAATGAAATCAATTACCAGAAATGCAGCAACCACAGGCATAACGAAAATCAGCAGCAATACGCCCAACAGTCCGCCGAAAAATCCAACTGCTGTGAGAATGTCATGCACCGCATAAGCAGCAACAAGAAGTCCGACCAGGAGATCCGCCGCCGCAAAGATTTTGTACGGTGAAACCTTCTTCCCCTTCCTTGCCGCCAGCCAGGATGCACCGCAGACCGCCAGCAGGCATACGAAAAGAATGGAACTGACGATGGCTGCAGCAGCAAACCAAATCTCAAAGTCCGATGGGTTCCATACAATGAGGATAAACCAGCAAGCTGCGGCAGCTGCAAATGCGATTCCTGCCCACTCCAACACCTTTTTCATGCTATTTCTTTTTCTCCTGATAAAATGCTTTCAGATCTTCCTTCACTTCGTCGGGAAGCAGGTTCTTTTTCACTCCCACAATGGCACCTTCCAACGCCATGAGTCGGTTTATGCATGCAGACGGATCGAATGTCTGAATCCGCAGCCATGCTTCCTTCGCGCCGACCGCTTTCAGTTCGTCGTATGTCTGAATGCCTGCCTGCATGAGCTGCTGCTCTACGGTTTTCCCGATATTGGGAAGCTTTGATAATTCGCCCATGGTTTCCCCTTTCGATTGATAGTCTGAATTTTTATTATTTCTCATAATATACCAGAGTCAGTCTCTCATTGATGACTTCCGTATCTCCTGTTTGATGATATCCCATTTTTTCGTATAAGTAACAATTCTTTTTCTCCTGAAGAACTGTATCAAGCTTCCAATTTGTACTGCCGTGTATTTTTTCTACTTCTTCAATGGCCATCTGCCCGAATCCCCTGCTCCAGTATTCCGGAAGGATAAATAGCGGGGAAATCCGTTTGGGAGTGCAAAAATCTTTTTTATCCACGACGCGAATGGCACCCACAGTCTCTCCGTCGGCATGAATCAGATAAAAATATGTGGCGGGATGACTTAATTTCGCAATGATTTTTTCAATAGGTTCTTTTGCCGGGCTCGTTTCATGGTCCTGATACTTTTGATATAGTTCATCGAATGCTCTTTGCTGCATTTCGTGAATCCGTTCCGCATCTTCCAGACCTGCTCGGGTCAGTTGTATGGTTTTCATAGAATAATTTTATCCTTTCCGGTCCTTCTCAGTCTTCCTTACGTTTTAACACAAATTCCTGTACCGGAGCTCCAAATACTTCACATAATTTTCCTTCGGTAAAACCCAGTTGTTTATAAAATGCTCTCGCTGCAACGCCTTCTGATACACCATCACGGTATGTTGTAACAAATATCTCTTTTTCGGGGTTCAGAAAAGAGAGCATATAGGTTACCATTTTTTCGGCAATATGCTGCCGGCGAAATTCGGGATCAACGGCCAGAAAGCAAAGTTCGCTGTCGGTTTTCGAAAACAGAAGTGCACCAACGATTTTGTTGTTTTCTTTGGCACAGATAGCGGAATTTTCGTCCATGAAAGCAAGAACTGTGTTCTTATGCTCATCCATGGCATGACTGGTTTCCAGTCCGGGAAAATTCTCTTTCACTTTCTCTACAAGCTGCATCCATCGATCAATATCGCAATCCCTTCCCAGTATTATTTTCATCCGATCCCCTTTCTATATATCCTCCAGACAGCACTTGACTGCAGATCACCGCCTGAAATGCCCACAATACGCATCTGCTTCTTCTCTTGATCTGAAAATGATAACATCTTTCGCCTCCTGAAGTGCTCATTGTTCAATCGATGGTCCACTCTCCGTATTTCACAGGTTCCTGCCGATTTGTATGCTCGCCAATCATCTTCTCCATCCAGATCATATCATACCAGGTATCAAACTTATATCCGCTGTCGTGAAATGTTCCGACAAGGTCGAATCCCATGCTGGAATGGAAATGATAACTGTCGTTGGTCAGATGCGTATCATCCTCTTTTGGAACAGAGATGCAGGCATTCATGTTCAGAACACCAATCTTACGCAAAGAATCTTCAAGTGCACGATAGAGCAGTCTTCCCACGCCTTTTCTTCTGACATCCTTTCTAACATACACGGTTACTTCCACAGACCAGTCATAGGCCTTCCGTTCCTTGAATCTGCCGGCATAGGCATATCCAAGAATTTCACCGCCCTGCACCGCTTTGATGTACGGCAGGCAGGCTGAGATGGTCTCGATTCTGTTCTGAAATTCATCCAGCGAAGGCACCTCATACTCAAAGGATATGGCCGTATCGCGGACATACGGGGCATAAATGGAAAGCAGTTCTTCTGCATCTGCCGTGGTTACCCGTTCAATTCTTATTTCTTCGTTGTCTTTCAGTTCCATGCAGTATTCCAGCGACGGATACGTTACACCTTCTCCCTCTGCGAAGAAGGAACCCTTTTGCCGAAAAGAAAACCCACAGCGCTCGATTAGAGATTTGGACGACAGATTTTGCTCAAAACAGCAGGCCCAGACATACCGGATACCTTGCTTCTGCAGATACGCCAGTACGGCTTCCACAGTCTCCGTCATATACCCCCGGTGCTGCCATTCAGGATGCAGTGCAAATCCGAGTTCTCTCGTGTCTTCACGATTTTCTTCGGAATCCGGTTTGATCACGATGTATCCGATGACCTGCTCAGATTCAGTGCCATCTATGCTTTCCCGCAAGGTGATGGCATGATGAATCCCCATGCTGATCCAGCGGTTGAGACGTTCTATTGTCTGATCCATAGATATATGTGTCGGTGCCATGCCCACAGGCTGCATCACCTCGGTAAGTGTAAAAAGTGCGTGCATGTCCTCTGTATCATTCATGGTGAACGGGCGGATATGCAGTCGTTTCGTATCTATATTCATGTTCCTTTTCTCCTGCATCATTCATACTTTAAAGCCTCTGGCTTATCCAGTTTCTGAAAAACGCCAGTTGCTCTTCCGTATGAAACCAGTGTTCCCCGTTTTTCTGTTCTGTGAGCTCGCAACCAAAACGATCTGAAAAAGCTTTGACATAAGCGAATTCGGCCATGCTGTCATGTTCGCCGCGAAGAATGCATGTCCTGTGTGGCCATACTGCAATGGGATGGGTGCGAACATACTCATAATATGGATAGTACAATGTTTCTATATCGTTTTCTACGATGGTTCTCTGACTGAACTCTTCCTCCGAAACATGGCAATACTGCATCAGATTATGGATAATACGCTCCATATCCGTCACCGGAGAAAGGAACCACACCTTTTCAATCTCTGCGTCGGCAAACGTCAGCAATTGGAAATATGCACCCATGCTGCATCCGAACAGCGAAATCTGACGTGCATGTGCTTTCGCCCAGGCATACATGGCTTTCAGTTCCCGTACACATTCATCCGGCATAAGGATATCGGTTTCGTAAACTCTTTCACCATGCTGCGGCAGATCGAAGCTGAGTACCTGGTATCCTCGTTTCACCGCTTCTTCTGCGAAGATCCAGATGCAGTCATCGATTTTCGAAGAATGGCTTCCATGGGTCGCAATGATGATTTTTTCACTGGCATCTCCCCATAGTATGGACGGTATCCCGTCGATTCGTATTTTTTCAAGATTCATCTTTTTCACTGCCTCTCTGTCAACTGATGTTTTTTCAACAGCCTTCCCAGCGACACCGGATCCAACAAGTTTACCGTAATAAATTTACCGTTATAGAACACAGCCCAGTTGTTGAACATGCATGGCAGGTTCTTTGCTTTTTCCAACGTGTCCACTTCAATGAAATCGGCCGGAATATCCGCGGTTTCACAGTGGCTTTTCAGCTTTTCAAGGGTCTGAACAATATAAGGACACTGCCGGTCATAATACACCGTCAGTGTTTTCTCCGGAATCTCTTCTTTTTTCGCATTTGGTGCAAATTGCGGAACCGTTCCGTCGAAGGACAGTGCCAGCAGTTCATAACCTCCGGCAGTTTCATCTACGACTTGAAATCCGTACTTCTTCGCAAACGCCTGGTCGGATAACCATGCCTTCTGCTTATTTGCGCCCAGCATACAGACCCCGGACTTTCCCTGGGCTTTTGCATCGGCCAGACAGTATTCCATAAGTTCTCTGCCGTATCCATGACCCTTCTGTGTGCCATTCACCCACAGACAGTAAATGTAAAGATAGTTTTCTCCCAAGACAGGAACCCATGCGGTTTCCAGCGGTGCATATTCAATGAACACCGTCGCTTTTTCGTCCAGTTTTCGAAAAACATGTCCTTCTTGAAGCCGGTCTGCCAGCCACTCCCGCTTGGCTTCCACACCGGAATGTGGTTTTTTCGTGCGGATGATGCAGCAGAGATGTTCTGATGCCAGGTTGTCCTGTGTCAGGTTTATATATTTATTTTCCATACTTTATTATCCTCTTTGTTCGCAGTATCCCATCGCTTCTCTCACCGGAATCATCTGATCCGTTCCCACGAGCTTTCCAAGAAGCTCGAAGGCTACATCCGGTGCAGTTTCCGGACAATAGGACGTAATCAGATTGCCGTCGATCACAATCCTTTCGTTCACAACCTCAGCGCCGAACGCAGCCAGCTGTTTCTGCCGGTAGCCATCCCTCAGGTGATATGTGGTTGCCCTCTTTCCCTGCAGGATCCCGCTCTTGCCAAGAGGCAATGCACCGACACAGATACTGGCAATGATCTTGCCTTTCTCATCAAACTGGCGGATCAGGTGCAGCAGCCTCTCATCGAAAGCTTCCTCATAGAATCCAAACTCTTCAAATCCCCCCGGAATTGCCAGTGCATCGTATTCTTCCACGTCAACTTCACGGATCAACCGATCTACCAGAATCGGAACGCCGAATGTACTTATCACTTTCTCGGTAAATCCACAGGTTTCAACCTGAATATCGTATCCGAAATCATTTCTTGCCCATCCAAAAACATCTACAAATGGAGCGAACTCCATCATTTCGAAGCCTTTATTACAAAACAAAAGAATTTTCATCGGGTTCACATCCCCATCCATTCCAGCACTGCTGCCAGATTTTCCTCACTGACCCGGCTGCCGCCGTGAAGCAGCAGATCCAGCATCTCCTCTTCGTCCGGTGTCCGGTCTGGTTTCTCTGCCAGCTTTTTACCAACCGTCTTCTTCATGACCTGCATCATCATCTTATATACACCACGAAGCTTATTCATATCAAACCCGCCCTGCAGCGTAAATACGGGCGTACTGTCAGGAATATTGTTGTTTTTTCTCACATCCTCCATCTGGGAACCGGACGCTCCCATGCCCACACCGCAGACGGCTTCCACCGAATACTGCTTCGCGGCATCCGTATATCCCTGCACCTTGCCTGCCATGAGCCAGCCCAGATAAACCACGGAGCTATCTCTGGAGATTTTGCCGGATGCCTCCTGCAGAGAGTACACAGGCAGATTCGTCTTTTCGCCCAGCATCAGGGCATATTCCCGGGTAAACCCGGTGTTCGAAGTATAAACAATGGCTTCTGCTTTCATCAGTAACTCCTTTCCTCATCTAAAACGCGGGACGGCGGGGAATAATCACAGCTGCGATGATATATGCCAGAATTCCGCTTCCACCCAGTGCACAGAAAATGACCCAGCCCAAACGGATCAGTGTGGAATCCAGGCCGAAATACTCTGCGATGCCTCCGCAGACACCTTCAATCATTTTATCTTCATTGGATTTATATAGTTTCTTATCCATTCTTCGCTTCTGTTAATGCTCCCGTGTTTTGACACGGAATTGCTCTCTTAAAATGTCATCGAAC
>JBJFHL010000065.1:0-7183 GCA_051893555.1 Anaerovoracaceae bacterium | reverse complement strand
TCAAGAGCGACCTGGTAGTCGGCAGAAACGGAGAAACCATCGGTGAGGTATGCAATAAGTTCTTCGTAGGAAACGGCAAATACAGCACGGAAAACAGAATGAGAGTCTTAAGATTCCTGGAAAACATCTGTCTGGGTGCATCTGCAGTAGGCTACAGAACGGAATCCATGCATGGCGCAGGATCTCCGCAGGCCCAGAGAATCATGATCCAGAGACAGGGCAACATCGAAGGAAAGAAAGAACTGGCCAAGGCAATCGCCGGAATTAAATAAAGCAGGGAGAATTTTGGATGGATTGGAAAACATATTATAATGAAAGACTTATGTCCGCAGATGAAGCAGTCGGACTGATTAAGAGCCATGATAAGGTGGTTCTCGCCCACGATGTGGGCGAGCCGCCTGCATTGGTGGAAGCAATGGTACGGAATGCGGACCAGTATGAAGGTGTGGAAATTTCCCATATGTTCACGCTTGGAAGCGGTGCATATTCGCATCCGGAATATAAGGATAATTTCCATATGAACCTCTGGTTCCTCAGCACACCGGTTAGAAAATGCGTAACCGATGGATACGGTGACTATACGCCGCTGTTCTTCCATGAAACGCCGATGCTGATGCGGGATGGAACCATCCAGGTAGATACCGCTGTGATTATGGTGACTCCGCCGGATGAAAACGGAAAGGTTTCCACCGGTGTGGCAGGTGACTACACAGTACAGGCAGTGAAATCCGCAAAGACAGTCATTGCGCAGGTAAACGATCAGGTTCCGTTTACGTATGGCGACGCAGTGTTTGACGTAACAGAAATCGATGCGTTTGTAGAATGCAGCCAGCCGCTGCCTACCCTGCCGACTGCGACAATCGGTGAAGTAGAAAGTGCCATCGGCAGACACTGTGCCAGCGTCATTGATGATGGTGCATGTTTGCAGCTGGGGATCGGTTCCATTCCTGACGCAGTATGCCATGAACTGGTACATAAAAAGCATCTGGGAATTCATTCAGAAATGCTGGGCGACGGTGTCGTGAAGCTGTTCGAAGAAGGCGCAGTCGATAACAGTCTGAAGCAGATTGACAAGGGCAAGTTTGTATTTAACTTCGTCATGGGTTCGCAGAAACTGTACGAGTTCTGTGATCACAATCCGGATTGCCTGCTGAAAGCAGTAGACTATGTAAATGATCCGAGAATCATCTGCCAGAATGATAATGTGGTAAGCATTAACGGTGGTCTGGCGGTTGACTTTTATGGACAGGTTGCAGCAGATACAATCGGCTATAAGCAGTTCTCCGGTGTAGGCGGTCAGGTAGACTTCGTACGTGGTGCTGCCTGGAGTAAAAACGGAAAAGCGATTATCGCAATGCCGTCTGTCACTGTGAAAAAAGATGGTACGAAAATCTCCAAGATTTCTCCGCTGCTTTCCGAAGGTTCTGTTGTAGCAACTTCCAGACACGACACGGACTATATCGCAACGGAATACGGAATCGTTCGTCTGAAGGGCCTGACCATCAAAGAACGTGCAAAAGCGCTGATCGGCATTGCGCATCCGGATTTCCGCGAAGAACTGTCCGACAGCTACGAAAAAATGTTTGGAGAAAAAGTAAAGTAAAGGAGAAAAGGGATCATGCAAGCATTAAAAGTTGTACCTGAAATTCTGTATTTTGATACATTCAAAGAATTTAACGAAGCATTCAAGCTGGGAAAGGGCGACATTCTGGTAACCAACGAATGGATGTACAATCCGTACGTAAAGCCGCTGGGAATTGATATCCCTGTGATTTTCCAGGAAAAATACGGTAAGGGTGAGCCTTCCGATGAGATGATTGATGCAATGGCAAAAGATATGGCTGCATATGAATACGACAGAATTATCGCATTCGGCGGCGGCACCATCGTAGATATCTGCAAAATCCTTTCACTGGAAGTTCCTGAACAGTCCATTAAGGTGTTCACGAAGGAAGTCCCTGCGAAGAAGGCAAAAGAACTGATCGTTGTACCGACCACCTGCGGCACCGGTTCTGAAGTAACTAACGTTGCAGTTGCAGAACTGAAGTCTCTGCATGTAAAGATGGGACTGGCAGTGGAAGAAACCTATGCGGACAAGGCCGTGCTGATTCCGGAATCTCTGCAGGGTCTGCCTGACTATGTATTTGCCACCAGTTCCATCGATGCACTGATTCATGCAACCGAAAGCTATCTGTCACCGTTTGCTTCTCCGTTTACGGAAGTATTCTCGCTGAAAGCAATCGAGATGATCATGAACGGTTATATGCAGATTCTGGCAAAGGGCGGCAATACTGCAGAAAACAGAAAAGATGTTCTGAAGGACTTCTGTCTGGCTTCAAACTATGCAGGTATTGCATTTGGCAACGCGGGATGTGGTGCAGTCCATGCACTGTCCTATTCCATCGGCGGTGCATTCCACGTTCCTCATGGCGAATCCAATTATCAGTTCTTCACGGAAGTGTTCAAGACCTACATGAAGAAAGCACCGGAAGGCAAGATTGCTTCTCTGAACAAAGTGTATGCAGACATTCTCTGCTGCGATACCGCAGATGTATATGACGAACTGGATAAAGTTCTGAATAAGCTGATGGTGAAGAAGCCACTGAGAGAATACGGCATGGTGGAAGAACAGATTGAAACCTTCACCAAGTCCACGGTGGATAATCAGCAGAGACTGCTTGGAAAGAGCTATGTTCCGCTGTCATACGAAGAACTGAGACAGATCTTTGTAAATCTGTACTAAAATCTGGTTTACAGGATAAAGTCATAAAAAAGGCACAGCAATACCGCCTTACAATATTTTCTTTTTCAGTGTATCCCGGTACCCAGGAAACTGGATGCCGGGATATATGTTTATTCGTCATGCGGCGGGAAAGGTCTGCGATATGATTACGTTTCGAAACGACTCCACGGACCCTTTTTATAACCTGGCTTTCGAGGAGGTTATATTCGAATCGGTCAGAGAGGAGGACATCTTTTTACTCTGGCGGAATACGCCGTCTGTGGTGGTGGGTCGCTATCAGAATATCTGCCGGGAAGTGCAGGCAGCGGCTCTCCGAAAACAGAATATCCCGGTGCTTCGGCGTATATCCGGCGGCGGTACGGTTTACCATGATCTGGGGAATATAAATTATACACTTATTTTAAATCAGACAGATTCCCCGGACTATGATTTCTGTCTGAACCCTGTGATAAAAGCATTGAATGCCATCGGCGTACCTGCGAGAAAAAACCGCAGCTGCGATATTGCGGTTGGAGAATACAAAATTTCAGGAAGCGCACAGCGGATCGCCGGAGGCCGATTGCTGCACCATGGTACGCTGTTGTTTGAATCGGATCTTACAGTGCTTGATCATATTACAACACAGCATAAAAATGATAACTTTCAGACGAAAGGAACGCTTTCCGCAATCTGTCCGGTGACAAACATCCGGCAGCATCTGCAGGACGATATGACCATAGAACAGTTTATGGAGCGCCTGCTTCGTCAGATGGTTCCCGAGAAAACAGCAGAATGGCAGCTGACGGAAGCACAAAAACAGAAGATTCTGGAGCTGCGGGATAGTAAATATAAAAGCTGGGAATGGACCTGGGGAAAAACTCCGAATTTTACATACGAAAAAAACGGTTTCCTGAAGGGGGAACCGATTCATATAATCTATCGCGCCAGCAGGGGGATTTTGTCAGATGTGAAAATTACATGCGCCTCCATCGATGAAGCGGCAGCTGCGGAACGATTGAACGGAAGCAGACTGGATCCCGAAGCACTGGAGAAGAATTGTGCAGCACTGGCCGAAGACGCCGGAGAGGAGCTTCTGCATCTGATGATCTGAAGCGGTGTCCGACTGCACGGGAATCACAGGAAGAAAGAAGCGTACGAACTGAGAATTTTGGAAAGGAGACGATGGAATGGAGAAGAAAATGACAATGCCGAAATTACGGCCGGAGATGAAGGAAGGAATTCTATGCGCATGGCTGAAAGATGAAGGAGATGTGGTGACTGCCGGAGAACCTGTCTATGAAATCGAAACAGATAAAGTGGTTAATCAGGTAGAAGCACCGGTCAGCGGCGTGTTGAAAAAAATTCTGGCAGAAGAGGGAGACAGTATCCCGGTAGAAGATGCTGTTGCCATTCTTGAGACAGAAGAATAAGAGGGGTGGACTTACAGATGGAGAAAAAACCGGAATGGCTGAAAGTGAAATTTAATCAGGAAGAGGTAAAAGAAGTTGCGGAACTCATGAAGGACCTGAAGCTGAACACGGTTTGCAAAGAGGCGAACTGTCCGAATCTGAGCGAATGTTACCGGAAACATACGGCGACCTTTATGATCCTGGGAAGCCATTGTACACGCAACTGCCGTTTCTGCAATGTAACCTGCGGAAAACCTGAGCCAGTGGATCCGGACGAGCCGTTCAATGTGGCTGTTGCAGTAAAAAAACTGGGACTTCATCATGTTGTGCTGACCTGTGTGACGAGAGATGATTTGCCCGATGGAGGTGCAAATCAGTTTGCGGAAACTGTGCGTCAGATTCGTGCACAGTGCCCGGGAACCACGGTGGAAACTCTCATTTCTGACATGAAGATGAACACGGAGGCACTGGATATCATTATCGAATCCCATCCGGAGGTCATCAATCATAATGTGGAAACGGTGAAAGAGCTGCAGGCAGAGGTAAGACCCCAGGCAGACTATCAGCGTTCTCTGGATGTGCTGCGTTACTGCAAGGCAAAAGACCCTTCCATTCTGACGAAAACCGGATTCATGGTGGGACTGGGAGAAACGGAAGAACAAATTTTAAGTCTGATGGATGACATTCTGGAGACAGGATGTGATATACTGACAATCGGCCAGTACCTGAGACCTTCTCAGGAACATTATCCGTTGGCACGCTACGCTTCACCGGAGGATTTTGCCCGTTACAAGGAAATTGCACTGAAAAAAGGCTTCCGCTATGTGGCTTCGGCACCGCTGGCCAGAAGTTCGTACCGGGCATGGGAGGCGCTGGCGGATACCCGGAGTCTGGAGCGGATATACGTTCATGATTCCGTTCCGGAGGACATCGAAAAGGCACTGGAGGATTCACAGCTTCAGGGGATTCAGGAGGAACGGGTATGATCTATATTGAAACGGGTTCCAGTGATGTGTATTACAACTTTGGGTTGGAATACTATTTCACGAAGGAGAAACCGCTTCCGGATACGGTATTTCTGTTCTGGCGCACGACTCCGACGCTGATGACAGGAAAATATCAGAATGTTCTGGAGGAAATCAACAAGCCCTATGCGGATTCCCACGGGATACACATTGTGCGCCGCATGAGCGGAGGGGGCACCATATATACGGATCTGGGGGGCTGGCAGTACACCTTTATCCAGCAAAAAGAAACAGAATCCATCTCTTTCCACGAATATATTGCACCGGTCATTGACGGCCTGAAAGAAATGGGTGTACATGCGGAGTTTAACGGGAGAAATGATCTTACCATTGACGGGAGAAAGTTTTCCGGTACAGCACAGTATCGGCTGGGTGACCGGATTGTCCATCATGGCTCACTGCTGTTTGATACGGACATCGAACAGATGGTTGCTTCTACAACGGTGGACGACTATAAGATTTTGTCGAAAAGCATCAAATCTGTCCGTGATCGTGTGACGAATATTTCGGATCATTTGCCGGTTCCCATGGACGCAGAGCAATTTAAAGAAAAGATGGTGCGCCATATTATGCGTGGTTCGGACAAAGTCTATGTTCCCACCGAGGAGGACCAGAAAAGAATCCGGCAGCTGGCGGACACGAAGTTTCGAAGCTGGGAACAGATTTACGGTGCGAATCCGCGGTTTAATATCGAACGGACCGGACGTTTTGCCGGCGGCAAAATACAATTTAAAATGGACATCCGGAAAGGCATCATTGAAGAGATTTCCGTATACGGAGATTTCTTTGCAACGGTGGATGGGGAAGCCATCTGCAGTGCGCTGAGAGGGTGCCGGTATGAACAGCAGGCTGTATTGGAAGCCCTGCGCTCCCATCAGCTGGATGGTGCTGTCTATCGGATTTCCGCAGAGGAAATGGCAAAAACCATCGCAGACTGAATACTGCACAGACGAAATATAATAGAAAGAAAAAAGGATGAACGGTAAATGAAGTATATTGAATCCCATGAGACAGATCCATATTTTAATCTTGCACTGGAAGAGTACGTGTTTGAGAAACTGGACCGCAGCGATTCCTATTTTATTTTATGGCAAAATTTTAATACCATCGTTGTCGGGAAGTTCCAGAATACCATCGAAGAAATCAACAAAAGCTTTGTCGATGAACATGGAATTCGTGTGGCAAGAAGGCTTTCCGGCGGTGGCGCGGTGTATCATGACAAAGGAAATCTGAATTATACCTTTATCGTGGATAAGGATGATCAGTTTGACTTTAACTTTCGCTACTTTATTATACCGGTGATCAGCACATTGCGCAAACTCGGTGTAAAAGCGGAATTTAACGGAAGAAATGACATCACGATTGATGGAAAAAAGTTTTCCGGTAATTCGCAGTATATAAAACAGAACAGAATTATGCACCATGGCTGCATCATGCTGGATTCCAATCTAGAGGATGTGGCAGGCGCGCTGCAGGTCAAAGCGGCAAAATTCGAGTCCAAAAGCACGAAGTCTGTAAGAAGCCGCGTGACGACCATCAATGCCAATGCACCGAAACCGATTTCCATGGAGGAATTCAAGACGGCACTGAAGAATCAGGTAATCGAAGAAAATCAATTGGAAGAATATGTTCTGACCGAGGAGGATCTGGCCGAAATCCGACGCCTGCGCGATGAAAAATACAGCACGTGGGAATGGAATTACGGGGCTTCGCCTGCGTACAGCATCCTTCGAGAAAAGAAGTTTGATTTCGGAATGGTATCCGTCTACCTGAATGTCGACAAGGGCAAAATCGAGAATATTAAAATATATGGCGACTTCTTCGGAAATGGCGCCATGGAGGATCTGGAAAACGCAATGATTGGCATTGCACTGGATGAAAATCTGGAGAAGACCCTTGAAAAATTACCGCTTTCCGACTTTATCAGCGGCATGAAACCGGAGCTTATGGCCGGTCTGCTGGTGGAATAAAGATGATAGTGTAAAATAGTTGTGGAGTTTTTAGAAGAAATAAAATAGAGATTAGCT
>JBJFHL010000064.1:0-7223 GCA_051893555.1 Anaerovoracaceae bacterium | reverse complement strand
ATCCGTGTCGATGATCAGGAGCCGCTCCGGCATAGTTTCCACGATACGAATCACCGGAGAATGGAATACCTGGGTTCCATCGGGCTGCAGCGGTTCATATGGCTTGTGCTCTGCCAGTGCCATGAACCGGGAATTGAAGATGAACGTATATCCGGCGATTCCCGTCTGCTTCTGATAAGCCTTGGAGATGCCGCCGTCGATGACATACAGCAGGCCGCCGCCCTTGATCGGGCTTTCGCCGTCCTTGATCTTCACCGGCACATGACCGTTCAGAATCTTGGAACGGCTTGGATCCAGTCCGAATTCCCGCAGGATCTTCTCGCAGGCTTCTCTTGTCTTGATCAGCCGGTAATACGGTCGGGTCGGTTCCTTATGGGTCGCCTTATCTGCGACGAACAGCCGCTCGAATGTGGTCATCTTTTCCTTGCCGAACAGCGGAGAATTGCCGCCAAGCCACAGATACCACATCAGGTCGCCGGACCTGCCGGTCTCATCGCTTTCCTTCGGCTCAAAGTACGCTTTCCGCACCTGGTCATCCAGATAATCCATCAGCGCTTTTCCTTTCAGACGCACGCCGTACAGTTCCACTTCTTCAAACTCCCCGTCCTCTGTCATCGGAATGCAGCCGTGGTACAGCAAATTCCCGTTGATCTTCTGATACAGGGCGCCATGGCTGTAGAGGAACCGGATATGGGTCTGCAGCTTTTCGGAATTCAGGAAGGACGCTTCCAGGGCGTTCAGCATGTCTTCTTCTTCCTGGGTCAGCTTGTATGGATCCTTCGGATCCAGGGTTGGGAAATTGGTATCCCGCAGCGGCCATACGGTGCCCTCGATCTCCACCGTACCTGCCGCCAGATCGATTTTGTCCAGAAGCAGCCGGTTCTCCAGATGGTATTCCGGATGTGCCAGGATCCTCTGGCCCTCCACCTTGAACTGGCAGATGGCAATCGCCTTATGCATCCTTGCAGCCAGTTCCTCATCCACCGGGTCGAACTTATTCCGGTCCAGAATATGCGGACGGAATTTTTCGCACGGATCATCACCATAAACCTTCTCCGCAAACGTGGCCAGCGGCCGCAGATTGATGCCGTAGCCCACTTCCAGCATATCGAAGTTGTTATAGCTGATATTCATCCGCAGTACATTGGTGATGCATGCCCAGTTTCCTGTGGCCGCACCCATCCAGACGATATCATGGTTGCCCCACTGAAAATCCACTTCATGATAATTCATCAGGAAATCCATGATGGAATCGGGATGTGCTCCACGGTCGAAAATATCGCCGATAATATGTAATTTATCTACCGCCAGACGGCTGATGGCTTCGGTCAGCTCAATGATGTATTCTTCCGCCATGCCGTACTGGACCACAGAGTTGATGATCTCACTGTAGTAATGGGAGCGGTTGGCTTCGTCATCTGCATGAAGCAGTTCGTCGATACTGTAGCCGGCATACTTCGGAAGCCGCTGCCGCACTCTGGAACGGGTATATTTCGTTGAAACCGATTTACAGATCGTAATTAAACGATAAATCGCCGTAGCACACCAGTCATCAAAGTTCCGCTCGGAAACCTTCCGCCGCTTCAGTTCTGCTTCCGCGTTATAGATCAGCGCTGCCAGATCCTCTCTGTCCTTCTCGCTGAGAACCGCACCGTAATGCTCGTCTATTTTCGCCTTGATGGTTCCGGACGCGCTTTTCAGCATATGAATGAATGCCTCGTGTTCCCCGTGCAGATCGCTGAGGAAGTACTCCGTTCCTTTCGGAAGTGCAAGAATCGCATTGAGATTGATGATCTCTGCAGAGGCCGCGCGAATATTCGGGTAATCTTTCGCCAGTAAATTCAAAAATTTTAAATCCGCCATTTCCGTTCCTTTCTGTTTGCCCTTTCATTCACAGGGGCAGGAATATTTCATACCACATCCATTTTACAATGACCGCCTGCATAAATCAAGAGGAATCCTCGCTATCACGCCGTGTTTCAGTATACCTGGGTTCCGCTGTAATAGTGGGTCAGGATCTCCTGATAGTCATACCCTTCCTTCGCCATGCCGTCAGCCCCGTACTGAGACATGCCCACGCCGTGTCCGGAACCGCTGGAGGTAAATACGATGCTGCTGCTGTCAAACTCGATGGCAAACAGCGCCGAAGACAGTCCCAGCGCGCTGCGGACTTCCGTGCCCTTCAGAATGCCGTCTTCCCCGTCTCCCACCTGCATTTTTTCCACCCGGCCGCCTGCGGTGCGGCTGAGAATCTTAATAGAAGGCTGGCTGATTTTTCCCAGGTCTTTTTCGGGATAAGCAGCTTTCAGTTTCTTCGCAAAATCCTTCAGGCTGAGCTTCATCTTCTCGTCCCGGTGTGTGGCGTTTTCTTCATAGGGGCTGGACACGCTGACCAGATAAGGCACGGCGCTGACAAACACGTCCTCCGAATTTTCTGTCTGTCCGCCGCTGGAGCTGAAAAACAGGGGCTGCATGACCATTTCACCGTCATAATACAGGAGCTGCCCTTCTGTGGCCTGGCAGGCTTTTTTAATCTTTTCCCAGCCGTTTTCTTTCCATCCCTCTTCATGGGCTGCAATCAGAGCTTTCTCCGTCTTATAGACCTGACAGTGGGTGGTGCTGCACACCGGTGCCTTCGGATGGGCTTCCGGCTTCTTTTCTTTATATTTCTCAATCCTGGCCATGGCAAAGGTCCGCGCCGCTACGGACTGGGCTTTCAGGGCTTCCTCTTCAAAAGTGGATGGCATTTCACTGGCGACTACCCTGCAGACATAGGCCTCAAAATCCACTTTCACCGCCCGGTTCTGGTCCTCCAGCCATACGATGATGGTATCCGGTGTTTTCACCCGATTTCTGAAAGGAAGCTGCAGATCCGGCCCCTCTGCCTGTCCCAGCTGACCGAAAAGCAGAACCGCTGCCAGCGGAACCACCACCAGAAAAATCAGTCCCAGTATCGTCACCTGTATAATCAGACGCAACATCTCTCGCATCGTTTTCATCCTCCCCAAAATCCATTCTGCAATTTGCCGCTCCTGCAGTCAGTATATGCCGGAAGGAAAAAGGAAATGACAATCTGCGCCATCGGGGGTATAATGAGATATAATTAAAATCACAAGGTGAAAAAAGAGAAACAAAGATACAAAAGATACAAAGGAGAAATTTTTTTATGGAATATAGAAAAGGACCGGCCGGCGAGCCGCTGTCTGCCCTGGGCTTCGGCTGCATGCGATTCGAAAAAAAGAATGGATCCGTGGATCTGGAAGCCGCACAGGCGCTGCTGCAGACTGCGGTGGATGCCGGCGTCAATTATCTGGATACGGCATATATCTATGCCGGTAATGAGTCTGCCCTGGGAAAGATTTTCGCCCGGACGGATCTGCGGGACCGGGTCAATCTGGCCACCAAGCTGCCCCAGTACCTGATCAAAACCGCTTCCGCCCCGGAGCGGTATTTCCGTGAGCAGCTCTCCAGGCTGCAGACCGACCATATCGATTACTATCTGATGCACATGCTCTCGGATGTGGCCTCCTGGGAAAAGCTGGTGCAGCTTGGCATCGAATCCTGGATTGCAGAAAAGAAGGCTGTCGGGCAGATTCGCCACATCGGTTTTTCCTATCACGGAAACACGGACATGTTCCTGCAGATCCTGGATGCATATCCGTGGGACTTCTGCCAGATTCAGTACAACTATCTGGACGAGCATGCCCAGGCGGGCCGCCGCGGTCTGGAGGAGGCGGCCCGGCGCGGAATCCCTGTGATCATCATGGAACCGCTGCGGGGCGGCAGTCTGACCGATAAACTGCCGAAGGCGGCGCAGCAGCTCTTTTCAGAAAGAACCGAAAACACCAAAAACGCCGGAATCTCCCAAAACACCGAAAACGACGGGCGAGTGGATTTTGCACAGAAACCGACGCCGGCAAGCCTGGCTCTTCGGTGGCTCTGGGATCAGCCGGGCGTCACCTGCGTCCTGTCCGGCATGCATTCCATGGACATGGTCACAGAAAATGTGGCTGCCGCATGCTGCTCGAACGCAGGCTGTCTGACCGAATCCGAACAAGAGCTGATTGAAAACGTAAAGGCTGTCATCCGGGAAAACACCCTGGTGGGCTGCACCGGCTGCGGCTACTGCCAGCCCTGCCCTGCCGGCGTGGATATTCCGGGCACTTTCGCCTGCTATAATACTTCTGCGTCCGAAGGGATTTCCACCGCTCGAAAGGAATACATGCGAAACACCCTCATGCGAAAGGATCCCATCGGGGCCTCCCGCTGCATCGGCTGCGGCAAATGCGTCTCTCACTGCCCGCAGCATATTCCGATTCCGGAGAAACTGCAGGAGGCCCGCAAGGTGCTGGAGACGCCTCTGTACTATCTGGCGGGAAAGGCGCTACAGATTTTTAAGCTGTGGTAGTTTTCCGGCTGTACCGACTTTCAGCTCATCTTTCTCTGATAGACCGGTGCTGCCTTCGCCATCACTTCTTCCCGCAGCCAGTCATCTGCCAGCATCAGTTCAAAGCTTTCTCCCGGCTTCATAAACGGCTCCACCGCCCGGGCAAACGCCGGGAACAGCAGCCGGCGATCACCGCTGTATTCGATGACAAACAGCTTGTGCGGCGGTTCTTTATAATCCTTTCTGGCGGAAACCAGCCAGACCAGATTCACGCCTGGCCACTGATCCAGCAGTGCTTTCAGCGCTGCTTCCAGTCCTCTGGGCCAGCTGCGGAGAGGCGACAGAATCTGTGGCCTGTCATAGTCCGTTCTGCGCAGGGTCATGGTATCTGCGGTCCGGTCGATTTCCTCCAGCTGCGGCCGGTGAAACACAAGGGCAGAGCCGAACGGATCCAGCACGATCCCGTGGATGGTCTCCGGCTGGTCGATGAGAATATGCTTCAGCATGTCCAGTTTCATGACGGTGGCTTCCTGCCAGTGTTGTTCTCCTTTCTGAAACTCTGCCCTGCAGGTGAAGGCCGGAAGAAGGCGTTCGCCCTCCGGCGTCTGTAAAACAGCTACATTCATCCTGCTTTCCCGGCAGGGTACCAGGAAATCGGCCTGTTTTAATTCTCGAAAAAAGCGGATGCGTCCCTGCGTGGATGGATCCTTTATGAATTTCTGCATGCTGTCCCGCAGCCGCAGGCTGTCTCTATCGTGGAATGCAATGATCCCGAACAGGTACAGTTTGTCGGCTGCCCATGCGAATTCCAGGCGGCAGCGTTCTGCCAGAGCCTGCACATCGATGCAGTAGGCCGACATACAGCTGATCTTCCGATCCGGATGTGCGCAAGGCTGATTCATAACCCGCCTGCAGGGATCGCAGAGAGGGCATCCGTTGTAACCTGAGCAAAATCCGCTGTACCCTTTCTCTTTCATCTTTTCCATCAGGCGGAGAACTGCTTTATTATGCTCCATTTTCGCATGCTGCACCGACGCTTTATCGTCATAGCCTTCAATATCCCATATGGTCTGCACCACCAGGACATGTTCCTCCGCAAGAAGCTTCTGGTGAAGCAGCTCCACCGGGCCGCAGTCCGGCGGGCAGGAATAATTAGCTCCATATTTTCCGCATCGGTTTTCCTCACAGAAGACACGGAACCTTCCGTCCACCGGTACCTGCCGGGGCGTCGTCAAGGCTGCCTTGAAACCTTCCTGCTGCGCCAGTACAAGTATTTCTTTTTCGTTCACTTATTCAGTTTCCTTCCTTCTATTCTGTCTCACCCTGCGGCCAGTACAGACAGTAGGCCGGATAGGTCTCTCCGATATACACCCAGACTGTTTCGCCCATTTCGATGTGCCGGTCGAATACCATGTCCGGAACGAACAGCTTCAGTGCAGACCGTTTTATGCCCCGCAGTATCAAACCTTCCTTTACAGGATCCGCTCTGAATTTCTCAATTTTACCCCGGAGATCCGAAATCCCCGTTTCCTTACCGAAGTTGTCTGCAAACTCATTTACATCTGCATAAACTACATTATCCGGATTTTCAAACCATTCAACTCTCATCTTCTTTTCCTCCTATTTTTGATTTTATCTGCTTCTTTACGCTTTCACCTTGCGATTTTTCTTCTTTCCTATTGACTCCATATACGTTTCCGAAAGGCAGGCCCATTCCTGGGTCTCCGTGAAGTAGACCCAGATATGGCTGCCCAGCTTAAAGTTTTCGCCAAAAAGGAGATTTGGCACACATAAAAAGATGGAGGCTTTCTCACTGAGACAAATGCTCAGTCCGTCCTTCTGCGGACATTGAAAGAAAATTTCTATTGTTTCTTTTGTCTTCGGCTGACCGGTCTTTCTTGCCAGATGATCGGCCAGAGCCGGAAGATCCATGGATACCAGGTATTCCCGGTCATCAAACATTCCTGTTGTCATACCGCATCCCTTTCCCCTGCTGCAGCAGGCTGCTGTTTTTCCATCAGCTGCATCAATGTTCTGTCAATGACAATCTTTTCGCCATACGGATCAATGACCAGACCGCATACCTTTTCTCTCTGCTGTTCCGTCAGTTCCTTCAGACGCGGATAATTTATTTTCATCAGCTTCATTTTCGCGCCGCCGCTTTCCCTGTCCAGAAAGGCCGGAATATAGGTCCGTCCCCTGGAAGACTGTATCATACAGATCTGCAGCTGCATCTCTTCCTTCCTGTCATATTTCACCGGTATCCAGTAAACACCATTCTGCACTTCCCGGAAGAAATCTGTTTCCTGTTCCTTTCTCCCCTCCAGACAAAGCTGTCGGAAACTTTCTATGATTCTGTTCATTCTCCCTCCCATAAAAAATCCCCCGGCACGCATACAAAGCATTCCGGGGGATGTCTTCCATTTCTTCGTCCTGTTTCTATCAAAAAAGCTGCGGCAAAACCGCAGCGGATAATATACAGAAAAAAAGGAAACCTGTTTCCGTCACCCTAATTACCCGTAGCGTGCTTTCATAAACAGATCCATGCAGGTCTCCTGGCTCGGATGTCGCAGCACCTTTCGTCTTCCCAGTCCGATGACCAGTGACACGTTGAAAGGCACTCTTTCCTTACAGTGGCGGGACCGCGCAGGACTTTCACCTGCTTCCCTTTTCACCGGCTTTCCAGCCGGACATGAACCACATATTCAGTTATATTTGATGTATCCTGTCTTTTGACAATCTCAGTATAGCATATTCCCGTAGAAAATGGAACCCCCTATTTCTGTCAGCCTTTCATGACAATGCATCCCTTTTTCAGGAAGCAGATTCCGTACTT
>JBJFHL010000063.1:0-36391 GCA_051893555.1 Anaerovoracaceae bacterium | reverse complement strand
CACTGAAACAGCAGAAACGAAAAGAGAAGCACAGGGGCAGATGATGCCCCTTGTGTTTTATCCGGAGAAAAGATGGGTGAATCTGCATTTCTGACACATTTTTCTGCATTTTGTACCTATCCGGAAGACAGGACTTCGTATATGATATAGGAAAAAGGGAGAGAGAATAAAATGCTTCGAATGGAAATCGCACTGTTTCTGGTGCTGGCGTTCATCGCCGTCTTCTATTATTCTGCCGGGCGCAGGCATACGCCGCTGCATCGAACCTTTTCGCTGCTGCTGGCAGTGCTTCTGGTGCACCTGGCGCTTGATGGGGCAACGGTCTACACGGTAAATCATCTGGATACGGTGCCGCTGCTGCTGAATCATATTCTGCACCGGCTCTTCATCGGAACCCTGGTGTTTGCGGTATTTCTGTTTTATCAGTACATTGCCATTCTGGTGGAAGAAGAAACGGGAAAGCCGCGGCGGCTTGACATGGCAGCCCGGATTTTGCTCGGTGTGTCGGAACTGGGAATTATGGTGCTTCCTATTCATTTCGCCATTACGGAGCAGGGAAACTATTCCGACGGGATCCATGTCAGCGTCTGCTATCTGAGCATCGCGATCTATCTGGTTTTCTGTGTGATTTTGCTGGCCGGAAGCTGGAGAGCGCTGGACCGGAAAAAGAAGATTGCCATCAGTGCGGCTCTGGCGATCCATCTGAGCGTATCGCTGCTGCAGGCCTTCCATCCGACCTGGCTGATCAGCGGCATGGGACTGACCCTCATGACCCTGTCCTTTTATCTGACGCTGGAAAATCCGGAGATTCTCCGGGGTGAGCTGGTGGAGCAGAAGATGTCCATGCTCTATCTGAAAAGCCAGGTGAATCCGCATTTCCTGTATAACACGCTGGACACCATCCGGATCCAGGCCCAGCTCAACGACGACAAACCGGTGGCAGACTTGCTGATGCGGCTGGTGGACTTTTTCCGTCTCAGTGTGAAGGTGGACCGGCAGATGGTGGCGCTGGACGATGAATTGGAGCTGCTGGAGGCCTATATGGAGCTGATGTGCTACCGGTATCCGCAGCTGACCTGCACGTATGATATTGATCCGGATCTTGGGGGTGTGCTGGTTCCCAATTTCATTCTGCAGCCCATTGTGGAGAACAGCCTGCTGCACGGCCTGAAAAACAAGGGGTACCGGGGCGAGGTCCGGATTTCTGCGTTCCGGACAAAATCCGCCGTGCAGGGCGATTGTCTGGAGATCCGGGTCATGGACACGGGCAGCGGGTTTACAGAAGGAAAAAAAGAACAGATTGAAAATCTGCTGCGGCATTACGACCGACAGGCACCAAAGCTGGAGGGGAACAGCATCGGGGTGCTCAATGTGCAGAAACGGATCAAGCTGCTTTGCGGAAAAGCGTACGGCCTCCGGTATACGGAGAATCCGTCAGGGGGTCTGACGGCGCATATGCTGCTTCCGATCGGGGAGGAGAACCTGGCGGTACGAAACAGAGAAAACGAGGGAGATGACGTGATATGAAAAAGCTGCGAGTTTTGCTGGTAGACGATGAAATCATGATCCGGGAGGGCTTCAAGCGCCTGTTTGACTGGGAGGCCCACGGCTGCGAGGTGGTGGGCGAGGCTGCCGACGGCATGGAAGCCCTGGCACAGATCGACCGGCTTCTGCCGGATATCGTGATCATGGACATCAATATTCCCATTATGAACGGTCTGAAGGTGATTCAGGTGAGCCGGATGAAACATCCCCAGACGGCTTATGTCGTTGTGTCCGGCTATGATGACTTCTCCTATTGTCAGCAGGCACTTCGCCTGCAGATCACTGACTATATCCTTAAGCCGGTGGATTATGAGGAATTCGGCATCTGCATCGATAACCTGAAAATTGCGCTGTATGAACAGCGTGTGGCTGCGGCGGAGCCGGTGCATGCAGAAAGCGGTCAGCAAGAAGATGCTCCGGCCCATGAGGAACGAGTGATTACAGGGATTACCCGGTATCTGCAGGAACATCTGGCGGAGGATGTGAGCCTTTCTGTACTGGCAGAGGAATTCCACCTGAACCCCCAGTATATCAGCCAGCTGTTCAAGAATGAGATTGGGGTGGGATTTCTGGCCTATCTGACCAATATCCGCATGGAGAAGGCGAAAAAGCTGCTGCTTTCCACGTCCCTTTCCATCGGAGAAATCTCGGAACAGTCCGGATACGGAGATTACCGGGTCTTCACGAAGGTATTCAAGAAGTCCGAAGGCATTACCCCGTCCCAGTTCCGAAGGGGTTTCCTGGAAGAGCACGGAGACAGAGAATAAAAAAGCAGAAAAAAAGAAAGTAAAACGCAGAGACGGTGTCGAGAGAAAGACAGGTGCGCTCTGCGTATTTTGTTTGGAATAATGTCATTTGACATGACAAAAATGAAAAGAATCATTCTGCGTGACAAAATACCGAACCTCTTTTTTTTCGACACCAGATATGGTATCCTGATCATGTATAAGTTTATCTTCTTGCATAATACGACGTAATTTTGCATACGGAGAGATAGAGCAGCATGGTACAGAAAAAACAGATTTTAATCGTAGAGGATAATCCGCTTAACCGGGAGATACTCAGTGAAATCCTGTCGGAAGAATATCAGGTTCTGGAGGCAGGAAACGGCATGGATGCGCTGGACATTCTGAAACGGCACAAGGACAGTATTTCCCTGATTCTCCTTGATGTGATGATGCCTGTGATGGACGGATATACCTTCCTGGACAGGGTGAAGGAAGATGCGGCGCTGTCATCGATTCCCATCATTGTGACGACACAGAGCGACAGCGAGGGTGATGAAGTGTCTGCCCTTGCCCACGGCGCTACGGACTTTGTTCCCAAGCCTTACCGGCCGCAGGTGATTTTGCACCGGGTGGCCAGCCTCATCAAGCTGCGGGAAACTGCCGCTATGGTCAACCTGTTTCAGTATGACCGACTCACCGGGCTTTACAGCAAGGAATTCTTTTACCGGAAGGTCCGGGAAACGCTGGATGAAAATCCGGAAACGGAGTATACCATTGTATGCTCCAATATCGAAAACTTTAAATTATATAACGATATCTTCGGCGTAAAGGCGGGTGACCGTCTTCTGAAGGATGCCGGCGAAAGGTTCCGATTCCTGGCCGGCGAAAGAGGGGTTTGCGGAAGGTACAGCGCTGACCGTTTTCTGTGCCTGCAGGAATCGAAGCAGGAACGGGCGGATCGGGAAATCTTTTCCGGCCAGCCATGCCGCAATGAATCGCCGCAGAATCCGGAAAACGTGTCTCTGAAGTGGGGCATTTATGAGATCACGGACCGGTCAATCCCGGTGGAACAGATGTGCGACAGGGCATTGCTGGCAGTGGACAGCATCAAAGGACAGTATAACCAGCCGTTTGCCATCTATGATGATACGCTCCGAAGCAAGCTTCTGCGGGAAGAAGCCATCACCGATGCCATGGAATCGGCATTGTCGGAGGGACAGTTTGTCGTTTACTATCAGCCGAAATACAGCCTGCGTGAAAACTGCATGGCTGGTGCGGAAGCACTGGTTCGGTGGATTCATCCGGAGTGGGGGTTAATGTCACCAGGTGAATTCATTCCTCTGTTTGAAAAAAACGGGTTCATCCCGAGACTGGATCAATACATATGGGAGCAGGTTTGCTTTCAGATGCGTGACTGGAGACAAAAGGGCTACTTGCCGGTTCCGGTTTCCGTCAATGTTTCCCGGGCAGATGTGTATCAGCCCCATATGGTGGAAAGCCTGATGGAGATTATCCAAAAGTACGAAATTGAGCCTTCTGACCTGCATTTGGAAATCACAGAGAGTGCCTATGCGGATGATCCGGGGCAGATCTTCGGCACCGTAAATCAGCTTCGAAGAATGGGATTTACCATTGAAATGGATGACTTTGGAAGCGGATATTCTTCTCTTAACATGCTGAATCAGATGAAACTGGACATTCTGAAGCTGGATCTGGAGTTCATCCGAAATGAGCTTGCAAAGCCTGCGAAGCAGAGCATTCTGCACTATGTAATCGGAATGTCTCACGGAATGGGACTGAGCGTGGTAGCAGAAGGTGTGGAAACGCAGGAACAGCTGAACCGTCTTCGGGAGATCGAATGTGACTATGTTCAGGGATATTTCTTTGCCAGACCTATGCCGGCAGTGGAATTTGAAGAACTGCTGAAGCTGCAGGATACCAGTCGTGATGTGACTTCTCTGCAGAACATGCGGCATGAAACTACCATGCGCAGAGTGATGGTCGCAGATGAAGATGACAGCTATCGGGCGCATGTGCGCAGGGAATTTGAAGGACAGTACGATGTCATAGAAGCAACTGACGCGCAGACTGCCCTGACATATATCGCAGAGCCCGGAGAGGAAACCATTTCCGCTGTAATTCTGAGCATGACCCTTCCGGAAAAGGGTGCTGACAGGATTATGAAAGTGCTGCGGCAGAATCCGGCGTTATGGAGTGTTCCGGTCCTGTCCATTATACCAGGTGCGGATGAAATAGGGGAATTGCCGCTGACGCTGAAAACGGACGATTTCCTCTGCAGAAGACATCCTGCTTCTGATCTGTACAGACGGGTAGAACGTCTGATTGTGGCATCGGAGCAGCGTGTGCGTGAAGAAATACTGCGGAATGAAGCAAACCGGGACTATATGACGGGTTTGCTGAATCGACGCGGTCTGCATGCCGCTATGGATCTTCTGTATGCAGAGGATCTGCCGCTGGCGGTGTACCTGTTTGATCTGGACAATCTGAAGGCATTGAATGATACTTGTGGACATGAAAAAGGGGACAGAATGATTCTCTCTTTTACAGAAATGCTTCGCAGTCAGACTCGCTCCGGGGACATTCTCTGCCGTTATGGCGGTGATGAGTTTGTGGTGATCCTGAAACACGTGGGTGATGAGACGGTTGCGCTGAACAAGGGTGCCTCGATCTGCAGGCTGTTCCGCGAGAAACTTTCACAGGATTCACTGGCAGCTGCCTGCTCCGGTGGTGTTGCATTATGCGGTCTGGATGAAAGACCGTCGGAGAAGCTTGTGGAGCGTGCGGATCAGGCCTTGTACCGTGCCAAAGAGGAGAACAAGGGCGGCTGCTATCTCTGGAAGAAGGAAATAAAATGAAATACAACTGTTTGATAAAAAATGCGAAGATTGTGGATGGAACCGGCGCTCCCTGGTCTATGGGCGATGTGGCGATAACCGGGAATCAGATCGCTGCAGTGGGAAAACTGACGCCGTCCGACGAAGCGGAGGCAGAATGTGTGATTGATGCGGCAGGCAAAATCCTGGCGCCCGGGTTTATTGATACCCATACCCATCTGGACCTGACACCGTTTGATTTCAATCGTTCACAGGATCCCCATTCGGAGAGACGGCTCCGGCAGGGAATCACCACACAGATTTTCGGGTGCTGCGGCATCTCCGCCGCACCGGTAACAGACGCATCCAGAAAACCGTGGATGGAACGGACGTTTGGAATCCACGATGTCTCCAACATGCGATGGAATTCCTTCGGTCAGTATCTGGATGCACTTTCGAAGCATCCGCTGGGCGTGAACTATGCAGGCTATGTGGGCCATGGCGCCATTCGCCATTGCGTCATGGGATATGAAAACAGAAAACCGACCGATGCCGAAATGGAAGAAATGAAAAAACTGCTGGCCCAGGCCATGGAAGGTGGTGCAGTGGGTATGAGCACCGGACTGATCTATGCCCCCGGTGTGTATGCGGACACCGATGAGCTGGTAGAACTGTGTTCCGTATTGAAAGCGTATAACGGAATCTATGCTTCCCATATACGGAGTGAAAATGCCGGATGGCTGGAATCCGTGGAAGAGGTGATAGAAATCTGTGAAAAGAATCAGATCCCTGGTATTGTGCACCATCTGAAGACGAAGGCAAAGGACTCGGAAGAACTGGTCCGGAAGGTGCTGCAGACCATCCGCGAGGCAAGGAAGCGCGGCGTAGATGTGATCTTCGAGCAGTATCCTTATGAAGCCAGTGCAACCGGACTGGATATCGTGCTTTCTTCCTGGATGCACGAAGGAGGAAAAGAAGCCATTCTGGACAGACTCCGCGACAAAGCACAGTTTGAAAAATACCGACAGTCAATCCGGGCAGACTACGGGTGGAAAAACGATGAGGAGGAGTGGCTGGGAGCCAGGAACATGCTTGTGGTGGCAGCAGAAAATCATCCGGAATTCTGCGGCAAATACATCGATGACATCGCCCGACAGCTTGGAAAAGAGCCGATTGAAACGGTTTTTCATATTCTGATCGAAACCGATCTTCATGCCGGCGCAGCCTTCTTCGGAATTAAAGAGTCGGATATCTGTACCATCCTGAAGAATCCGCTGGGAATGATCGGATCCGACTCGGATGACGTGAAGATCGGGGAGACGACCCATCCCCGTACCAACGGAACTTTCCCACGAGTGCTGAAACGCTATGTGCTGGATCAGGGTGTGATTTCCATGGAAACAGCCATTTTCAAGATGACAGGCTTCCCGGCCGCCCGTTTCGGACTGCGGAAACGGGGACTGATCCGAAAGGGTTTCTATGCGGATCTGGTGCTGATCAATCCGGACACGCTGGCAGACAATGCAGACTATCTGCAGCCCTTTGCACCGCCTTCGGGCATTGAACTGGTCATGGTAAACGGTACTGCTGCGCTGAAAGATGGAATCGTGACCGGTAACCAGTCCGGAACCGTGCTGCGCCGGCAGTAATGGTTCTGCACGGACAGGAAAGAACAGGACACAAACCTATAAATTCGACACAAAACCCTGCAAAATGCGCCTATCTCCAGGCGCATTTTTTTCGTACAATAGTACTACAAACAGGGGAAGGAAGGAAATGAAAAATGGAGAATCTGAGAGAACTGACAGGGAATACAGACAAGGAAGAGATGCGGCAGAAGCTGTGCTATCTGTTTCTGATTTTTCTGACCGGCTGTCTGATCGGCTGGGTTTATGAAGAGATTTTTTACTGGATTACGGAAGGCATGCTGCGGAACAGGGGAATTCTTTACGGTCCGTGGCTTCCGATCTACGGCATTGGTGCACTGGGAATCTACGCGCTGAAGCCGCTGAAAAAACATCCGGTCTGGCTGTTCTCGCTGTGCATTGTCGTCAGCGGCGTGGTGGAATATGTGATTGGCTGGGCCGGGATTCACTGGTTCGGACTTCGGCTCTGGGACTACAGCGGGCTGCTGCTGAATCTGGATGGAATCATCTGCCTGCGGAGCGTGCTAAGCTTCGGGTTTCTCGGCCTGGGATTTCATTATCTGGCAGAGCCGGCTGCAGAAAGGCTGTTTCACAAAATCCATCTGCAGAAGGTTTCTCTCGCCTGCGGCGCTCTGGCAGCATTGTTTCTGGCAGACTGCGTGCTGAGCTTTTTCTTCCGGACACCGATTACATACTGAGCTTGTGACCAGACTCTGGCCGAACGAAAAAGAATGAAAAATGAAAGGGGTAAAAATATGAAAAAAATAGAAGCAGCATCGATTACGTTTTGGATCGCAGGAATTCTTTGCCTGCTGGGTTCGATTATGACCGGATGGAATGAGAAAGCATTCCTGCCGCTGGCACTGACATTTATCATGGCAGCCATATATTCCGGCATTGCATGTGAAAAGCTGCAGCAGGGGAACGCGGCAGAATAGGGGCACAGCACTGGGATATAGCATAGGGCTACAGCACAGGGACACCAACCGGTCATTTTTTTCTCGATTGGCGTGTATCGATCATCGAGGTATCGATGAAAAAATTGGATAAAAAGCACTTCAAGCACCGAAAATGAATAATCATGCTGATAAAGATATAATTATGCATAAATTCTGGAGAATGCAGAGGAAAAAAACAAGTTTTTCCTTTAAAAAAGCAGTACTATCGTCATACGAAGACAGTACGGGGACGCCAATGAAATCAGAAAAACTCATTTGGCGTCCCTTTTTGCCTGCAAAAAGAAGAATGTGAACATTCATGTAGTTTAAGCTCTTGCATAGTGTGAATATTTAATCTGTTTTCAGTCAGGAACACGAAGATGACCCAAAGAGAAAAAATTGTCTCTGATTTGCGTCATTTTTCGTAGTGTTTCAAGATTTGCTCTTCACAAACGCAGGATACAGGGGTATAATATCAAAACCACACAATACGAGAAAAGCAGTGAAAGAGGCAAAATGGAATGGATCAGAATAAGATCAAAATAAATGTCAGAGAAGAGCGGCCCGAGGACTACCGCCGGGTCGAGGAAATAACAAAAGCGGCTTTTTCTTATCCCGGCCGGATTGAGCAAGGCGGTATTGGGTGTCCGTATGAGCATTGGATGGTCCATGAACTCCGGGAACGGGATGGCATACTGCCTTTGAGTCTGGTGGCAGAGATGGAAGACGTGATCGTTGGGCACATTATATGTAGCCATGCAGCAGTGAAAACAAAAGAGAATAGCATTCCGGTTCTGAACTTCGGACCGCTGAGTGTTTTGCCGGAATATCAGAGAAAAGGAGTAGGCGGTGCGCTTCTGAAGGCTATGATGAAAAGGGCAAAAGAAATGGGATTTGGTGCAATTCTGTTCTTCGGGAGACCCGAATATTACCCGCAGTTTGGATTCGTGGAAGCAGCAGCGTTTGGAATCACTGACTGCAATGGCGCCAATTACCCAGCGTTTATGGCAATAGAACTGCAGCCGGGATATCTGTCGCAGGCAAGAGGCGGGAAATATTTCGAGTCAGATATTTACGACGACGAAAAAAACCGTGAAGAAGTGAAAGCTTTTGACGGAAGATTTCGGGAAGAAGTAAGGGGGAATGAGAAATGATAACAGAGGGAACGCTGTACCGTCCGCCGGCAGAGGCCAATACATTTTTACTGCAGGTGACGGCAGGGTGCACCCATAATGCCTGCCGGTTCTGCAGCATGTACCGGGATAAGAAGTTTCATATGATCGATGAGGAGATATTGCGGCAGAATCTGCAGGAGGAAAAGCGGGTCTGCGAGATTTACGGACGGCCTCACCGCCGGGTATTTCTCATGGATGGTGATGTGTTTTCTTTGTCTGCGGACAGACTGGAAGAAAAACTGGAATTCATTCGCCGCTATCTGCCGGAAATTGAGGTTTTCAGCATGTATGCGGCGGTTCGCAGCATACAGAGTAAATCTGACGCAGAACTGGAGCGGCTGAAGAAGCTGGGTGTCAATGACCTGTATATCGGATATGAAACGGGGCTGGATGATGTACTGCAGTTTATGAACAAGGGAACGTCCCTTGCAGACAGTATCCGGCAGGCAAATCGACTGAACTGCGCAGGGATCCATCACCGGGCGCTGTTCATGCTGGGGGTCGCCGGGAGGGGACGTGGAGAAGAAAGCGGGCTGGCGGCGGCAAATCTGATCAACGAGATCCGGCCGGACATGGCTCGGTTCACCACTTTGACGGTTTTTCCGGGTACGGAGCTGGAAGAAGATGTGAAGGAAGGACGGTTTACGGAAGCCGGGGAAAAGGAAAACCTTATCGAAGAAAAGATCGCGCTGGAAAACATTCAGCTGCCGGAGCTGCATTTCCAGGCAAGCCATGTGCTGAATTCCACACCGGTTTCCGGCTATATCGGCAGGGACCGGGAGTGGATGCTGAAGCGGCTTTCCAGAAGCATCGATGAATTTGATGAGAAGAATTTTTCGAAAAACTTCCGAAGAACCCATCTGTAAGAAATACAAAAGCAGAAAAATATGGCTATATGAAAAGTAGGCTTTGACTGCCTGCAGAATGTGTGTTAGAATTCTTTCGGTGCATGAAAGTGCGTGGAGAAAAAAGAAGCGGGTGGAAAGATGGAAGTTCAGATCGAATCGATTTTGCAAAGCGGACAGTTCAAGAAACTGATGGAAGAGCAGATTACCGGACTGCGGAAAAAATACGGACTGAAAAAGGCAGAGATCGAGATTCTCTATTTTCTGTCCCGGTGCGGGGAACACAATACGTCATCGGATATTTATTATCAGCTGATGATGAACCGTGGGCATATTTCCCAGGCGGTGGATGGGCTGTGTCAGAAGCATCTGATTGAGGCTGTGCCGGACCGGGAGGACCGGCGGTATGTGCATTACATCATCCTGGATTCCGCGATGGAAATCGTGCAGCAGATTGAAAAAGTTCATGAGGACGTGCGACGGGAAGTGCTGGAGGATGTTTCGGAAGAGGAACTGAAGGTGTTTCAGAACGTAGCGGTGAAGATCCGCAGGAATATCGAGCGGCTGATCTGATCAGAATCTGAGCAGCCACCCCTGTACTGCTTTACTTGACAAAAGTCACAAATGTGGTATAATAGTTTAAAAATAAATAGTTTAAAATTAAAATGTTTTTGAAAGAAAACATTTTAATTTTTTACGAAAAGGGTACTTGGAAACAGAAATTTTTGAGACAGGAGGAAACCATGACAGAGAAAAAAGAAATTCTGAACCGGGACATCGATATTCTCAGCTTGTCCAACGAGCTGACGTATCACAGATACCTGCTGAATCATGGGCAGGTGCGGGATTTTTTTCAGAAAATGAGCATTCCGGAGTATATCGCGCTCCACGAGATCGATGCGGATCGGGACACATCGGATATCTATTCCGGCAGAACCTATCTGCGGGAACTTTCGGAGAAGATGCAGATTTCCATGCGGAAGACATCCGATATGATCGGAAAACTCCGAGATCGGGGGCTGGTGGTGTGGTCCCATGACGGCATCGGCAGCGAGGGAACCTATGTGACCATAACTGAAAGCGGGCAGAAGCTGCTGGGAGAACAGGAAGAAATTCTGAAGAGTTTTTACGGTCGTGTGATTGAAACGTATGGGAAAGACAATATGCTGCAGCTGCTTCACATGATGAAACAGCTGGAAACCGTTATGAGCAGTGCGGTGGAAGATATGGAAGGGGTTACGGATGATGGGGAAGACATTGGATGAGTACAGCCGGCAGCAGGAGGCCATGTGCCGGAAAAACGACAGCATTTCACCGCGGCTTTTTGAAGAGTATGGGGTAAACCGCGGGCTGCGGGATGAAAAAGGCAACGGTGTGCTGACAGGCCTGACGAAAATTTCGAAAATCACATCTTCAAAGATAGAAAATGGTGAAAAAGTGCCATGTGACGGTCAACTCTGGTATCGGGGGTACCGGGTGGAAGATCTGATCGGAACGCTGGGAGAGAATGAGTTGGGTTTTGAAAAGATTGCATATCTGCTTCTGATGGGAGAAATGCCGGATCCCCAGCAGGAAGAGGAATTTCGCAGCTATGTAGGAAGCTGCAGGACGCTGCCCACAAACTTTACCAGAGACGTGATCATGAAGGCACCGACGGAAGATATCATGAATTCCATGACCAAGAGCATTCTGACTCTGGCATCCTACGATGAGAACGCCAAGGATATCAGCGTCAGCAATTCGCTGCGCCAGTGCATTCAGCTGATCGGGGAGTTCCCGCTGCTGGCAGTCTACGGATACAACGCCTATGTCCACTACGAAAAGAACGGCAGCATGTTTATCCACCATCCGGATCCGAATCTGTCCACCGCAGAGAATCTTCTCATGCTGCTGCGGCCGGACCGCAGCTATACGCCGACGGAAGCTAAGGTGCTGGATACGGCACTGATTCTGCATATGGAACATGGCGGAGGAAACAATTCCACCTTCACGACCCGGGTCGTGACGTCCACCGGATCGGATACCTATTCCACCATGGCAGCGGCCATGTCGTCCCTGAAGGGGCCGAAGCACGGCGGCGCCAACATCAAGGTGATGGAGATGATGGACGATATCCGTACCCATGTGAAAGATTACAGCGACAAGGAAGAAGTGGAGGCCTATCTGGTGAAGCTGGCGGAAGGAAAGGCCTTCGACGGAAAGGGCCTGATCTACGGCATGGGCCATGCGATCTATTCTCTGTCCGATCCGCGGGAAAGGATCTTCAAACACTATGTGGAGGAGCTGGCTGCCGAAAAAGGCAGGGAAGAGGATCTGCAGCTGTATCAGAATGTGGAGGAACTGGCACCGGAGGTGATCACCCGGCATCGCAGGATCTACAAGGGCGTCAGCCCCAACGTGGACTTTTACAGCGGCTTCGTATACGATATGCTGGGCATCCCGGTGGAACTGTATACGGCCATGTTCGCTGTTGCCCGGATCGTGGGCTGGAGTGCCCACCGGATTGAAGAACTGATCTGCATGGATAAGATCATCCGCCCGGCGTATATGAGCGTGATGGAAGAAAAATAAGGATGATTACCCCAGCAGCGTTTCTTCCGGAGAGTCGTCCCGCAGATCACCATAGGTCTGACGGATAATTACGATCGCAATGAGAAATGTCAGGATATCTGCTGCAGGGAAAGAATAAAGCAGTCCGTCCAGTCCGAAGAAGATCGGAAGAATGATTGGCAGTGCCACACCGAATATGACTTCCCGGGTCAGGGAGATAATGGTGGACTCCACGGCTTTGCCCAGAGCCTGCAGATAGATGAAGGTTCCTTTATTCACCGTCGCCAGCACCATCATGCACAGATAGGTGCGGAAGCTCCTGACCGCGAACTCTGTATAGTAGGCACTTTCGTTGCCGGCCCCGAAAATACCGATAAGCTGTGACGGAAAACATTCCACGATGAGCAGAGCTGCTGCGCCGACGATGGCCTCTGCCAGAAGCAGATCGGTGAACAGGGTCCGTGCCCGGTCCTTTCGTTTGGCACCGATATTATATCCCACCACCGGAATGCATCCGGCGGCCATGCCCACTGCAATAGAAATAGCAATTTGAAAGCATTTCATTACGATGCCCAGTACAGCAAGGGGAATCTGCGCATACTCCGGCTGACCGAAGACGGCATCCATGGCACCGTATTTCGTACACATATTCTGCACGGCCGCCATGGAGACCACCAGCGAAATCTGCGAAAGAAAGCTGGTGAGGCCCAGGAGAAGGAAACGGCGCATCAGACCGGGCCGGATTCCGAAGCTGCAGCGGTGCAAATGAACTGCTTTCATGTGGCATAGATACCAGAGAGAAAGCGCTGCGGTGAGGATCTGCCCCAGTACGGTGGCGATGGCTGCACCCTTCATGCCCATCTGCAGCGGGAAGATGAAGATTGGGTCCAGAATTATGTTGGCTGCGGCACCCAGCACAGTGGATGCCATGGCGAATTTCGGGCTGCCGTCAGAACGGATGATGGGGTTCATGGCCTGACCGAACATATAGAACGGAATGCCCAGGATGATCCAGAAAAAATATTCTCTGGCGCAGGCGTAGGTCTCTTCGTTTACCTTGCCGCCGAAGAGTGTCAGGATCGGCCCCATGAAAATCAGGTATACCGCAGTCAGAATGATACTGCAGACCACGCAGAGCAGCACTGCGTTTCCCACGCTTTGACTGGCGTCCTTTGTTTTTCCGGCCCCCAGACTGATACTGACGAAAGCGCAGCAACCGTCACCGATCATGACAGCGATGGCCAGGGCGACGATAGTCAGCGGGAAGACGACAGTGTTTGCCGCATTGCCGTAAGACCCCAGATAGTCGGCGTTGGCAATAAAAATCTGGTCCACAATGTTATACAATGCCGCCACCAGCAGGGAAATGATGCAGGGAATGGAATATTTCCGCATCAGCCTGCTGATTTTTTCTGTTTCCAGAAATGTGTTTGTTTTTTGGTCCATGGGACGTTACCTCCTGTAAAGAAAAATGCGTGCAGTCTCAGGAAGCTGGATTTATGCCGCCCGGGCTACACGCATTCTAATATGATTGATGTAATTTTAAATAAAAAAGCGTATCGCAGAGAGCCGGATTTACGCAGTTCTGCAACACGCTGTGATAATATTATATCCTGCAGTTTCGAAAAAAGTCAAGAAAAAATTGTAAATCTGGTGGCGCAGGGTTTCCGGCGGTGTTACAATATTCGTAGAACCAGCCGCAAGGCGGCAGAAACGGAGAAAGAAGCGGAGAGGAGTTTGAATATGAATACAAATACGAACATGATGGAATATATTCTAGATACCGTGAAACGGCTGCTGGCAATCCCCAGCCCGTCGGGATACACCGCAGAGGCGGCGGATTTTGTGAAGAAGGAACTGGAAGAGATGGGCTACAGCCCGGTGATTACGAAGAAAAAAGGCGTGGTCGTGGATCTGGGCGGCGGACAGGATGGAGAGGCGATTCTGCTGGCATCCCACTTCGACACCCTGGGTGCCATGGTCCGGGAAATCAAGGCAGATGGACGGCTGATGCTGACCAATGTGGGCGGCCTCAATGCCAATAACGTGGAGTGCGAAAACTGTACGGTTCACACCCGGAACGGAAAGAAATACAGCGGCACCATTCAGTTGATTGACGCTTCCATTCATGTCAACGGCAAGTACAGTGAGACCCTGCGGACCTTCGATACAGTGGAACTGGTGCTGGACGAGCTGGTAAAGACGGCGGAAGACGTGGAAAAGCTGGGAATCATGAACGGCGATTTCGTGACCTGCGATCCGCGAACCGTGCTGACCGACAGCGGATTTCTCAAGAGCCGGTTCCTGGACGACAAGCTTTGCAGCGGGATCCTGCTGGGGCTGGCACGTTACTTCTACGAAACCGGCACGAAGCCGAAGCACAGAGTTTATCTGGATTTCACGTCCTATGAAGAGGTGGGACACGGCGGCGCGGCAGACATTCCGGAGGACGTAGGTGAGATGATTTCCGTGGACATGGGCTGCGTCGGCAAAGGTCTGAAGTGCGATGAGACCATGGTTTCCATCTGCGCCAAGGACTCGGTAGGACCGTACGACTATGACCTGACCACCCGTCTGATCCAGCTGGCCCAGGCCCACGGGCTGCAGTATGCGGTGGACGTATATCCGTACTATGCTTCCGATGTGGACGTGACGCTGAAAGCTGGCCACAATCTGCGTCACAGCGTCATCGGGCCGGGGGTTTATGCATCCCACGGCTATGAGCGGACTCATGTGCAGGGCATCGAAAATACGTACGAGCTGCTGAAAGCGTACCTGACGGAATAGATGAGACACAGGAGGAAAAGATGTTTCAGAAAAATGCACAAGCATTGCTTGATTTTATCGAAAAGAGCCCCTGCAGCTACCTGGTGATCGAGAATATGAAAAAAGATCTGGAGGCGGCCGGATTTCAACGCCTGCAGGAACAGAACCCATGGAAGCTGCAGCCGGGCGGCGCCTATTATGTGACGCGGAATGATTCCTCGCTGATCGCGTTTCGCATGCCGCAGAACCGGAACTTCCGGGGATTTCAGATCATCGCCAGCCACAGCGATTCGCCGGCACTGCGGGTGAAGGAAAATCCGGCGCTGGGGTCAGAGGGCTGCTATACCCGGCTCAATACAGAAAAGTACGGCGGCATGATCCTGTCCACCTGGCTGGATCGTCCCCTTTCTGTGGCGGGACGGCTGGTGGTGCGGGAAACCCGGGACGGGCAGACGACGCTCCGGACCGTTCCGGTTCACGTGGACCGGGATCTGGTGCTGATTCCGAGTCTGGCCATTCATATGAACCGGGAAGCGAACCAGGGGTATACCTTCAACCCGCAGACCGATCTTCTGCCCCTTTTTGGTTCGGACGGAGCAAAATCCGCTCTTCCGGCGATTCTGGCGGAGGCGGCGGGGGTTTCAGAGGAGTCTGTTGTTTCTTCGGATTTATTCGTATATAACCGGCAGAAGGGAACCATCTGGGGTGCAGAATGCGAGTATCTTTCCAGCCCGCGGCTGGATGATCTGGAATGTGCCTACGGGTCGCTACAGGGAATTCTGGCAGCGGGCCGTGATTCTGCGGCCGAAAACCAGACGGCGGGCCGATCGGAGAACGTCTGCGTTCACTGCGTGCTGGATAATGAAGAGGTGGGCAGCGGAAGCCGTCAGGGCGCTGCGTCTACCTTCCTGAAGGATACCCTGCGGAGAATCAGCCAGGAGGCCGCTTCGGAAGCCGCAGAAGCATGGCGGGAAGAGGACTATCTGCGGCAGGTGGCGGGCAGCTTCCTGATTTCGGCAGATAATGCCCATGCGGTCCACCCGAATAAGGGAGAAAAAGCAGATCCGGTGAACCGGCCCCGCATGAATGAGGGCATTGTGATTAAGTTCAGCGGCAATCAGAATTATACTTCCGATGGTCTGTCTGCCGCAGTGCTGCGCTGCCTCTGCGAGAAAGCAGACGTACCGGTACAGGTATTTACCAACCGGTCCGACGCGCCGGGCGGTTCCACTCTTGGAAATATTTCCACGGCACAGGTTCCGGTCTGCTCTGTGGATATCGGGCTGCCGCAGCTGGCCATGCATTCTGCGTACGAGACGGCAGGCGTGAAGGACATCACCTGGTTGATCCGGCTGGCGGAAACTTTCTTCCGTGTTTCTACCGGAACGGATGAAAACGGAAACATAAAAATCTTTTGATAGAAATACAGAGAAACTTATGGTAGAATAGTGTCGTCGAATTGCAATACAGCAGAAATAAAGGAGGATACGGCTATGTCGGAGAATTTTAACTATTTTGCACCTACCAGAGTGGTTTTTGGCAGAGATGCAGAAAAACAGACCGGAAATCTGGTAAAGGAACAGGGCTGTCGAAAGGTGCTGGTTCACTACGGCGGACAAAGTGCAAAGAAGTCCGGACTGCTGGATCGGATTACGGATTCTCTGAAAGAAGCCGGGATCGACTTCGTTATGCTGGGAGGTGTGGTTCCCAATCCGCATCTTTCTCTGGTATATGATGGAATTGACTTATGTAGGAGAGAGGGTGTGGACTTCATCCTTGCGGTCGGCGGAGGAAGTGTCATCGACTCTGCCAAAGCCATCGGCTATGGCGTGGCCAATGAAGGTGATGTCTGGGATTTTTATACGATGAAGCGGGTTCCGCAGGCATGCCTGCCTGTCGGTGCAGTGCTTACCATCGCTGCAGCAGGAAGTGAAATGAGCAATTCTTCTGTCATCACCAGAGAGAGTGACGGACTGAAGCGGAGCTGCAACAATGATCTGTGCAGAGCGAAATTTGCAGTAATGAATCCGCAGCTGACAGCGACACTGCCGCCGTATCAGACGGCATCCGGATGTGTGGATATTATGATGCACACCATGGAACGGTATTTTGACCGGCGTCCCGGACTGGAGCTGACCGATGCCATGGCGGAGCGTCTTTTGAGGAATGTGATGAAACATGCACGTGTGCTGAAGGAGGATCCGCTCTGCTATGAATCCCGTGCGGAGATTATGTGGGCTTCCAGCCTGTCCCACAACGGGCTGACAGGCTGCGGCGGGACCGGCGGAGACTGGATGTGTCATAAGCTGGAACATGAGATCGGCGGTATGTTCGATGTGACACACGGTGCAGGCCTTGCAGCGATCTGGGGCAGCTGGGCCAGGTACGTTTATCGGGAAAATGCGGAGCGGTTTGCACAGTTTGCGGTTCGTGTCATGGATATTGCATGGACCGGAACAGCGGAGGAGACCGCACTTGCAGGGATTACGGCAATGGAGGACTTTTTCCGCAACATAGATATGCCGCTGTCCATGAAGGAACTGGGTGTTGAGCCTTCCGAAGAGCAGCTGCGGCAGATGGCGGCCAGCTGCCTGGCTGCCTGCGGCGGACCAAAGGGATCCATGAAGATACTGAACGAAGAGGATATGTATCGGATCTACAAAGCGGCTCTGTAGGAAAAGCGGCTGCAGACGGATTTTGCGGTGTGCACAGAGAACAGAGCATGAAATGACAGAATAACAGAAAAACAGAAAAACAGAAAAAGGAGACAATATATGGGAGGCTTTTTTGGCGTTGCATCACAGGATGACTGTGTATTTGACTTATATTTCGGTACGGACTATCAGACCCATCTGGGGCCGCGCCGCGGCGGTATGGCAGTCTATGATAAGGAGACCGGCTTCGACCGGGCGATTCATAACATAGAAAACGCTTCCTTCCGGAGCAAGTTCGGCAAGGAAATGCAGCAGATGAAGGGACAGTACGGCATTGGCTGTATTTCAGATTACGAATCCCAGCCGCTGATCATCCGTTCCCATCACGGTACCTATGCACTGACTACCGTAGGCAAGATCAATAATACAGAGCAGCTGGTGCAGGGGCTGTTCGATAACGGCCATGGACATTTCCAGGAGATGTCCGGCGGAGAGATCAACGCCACGGAGTTGGTGGCGGCACTGATCAACCAGAAGGGCAACCTGATCGAAGGCATTCACTACGCGCAGGAAATGATTGACGGCTCCATGTCCATCCTGCTGATGAATCAGGCAGGCATCTACGCCGCCCGGGATATTGTGGGCAGAACACCTGTCACGGTGGGAAAAAAGAAAGACGGGTTCTGCGTCAGCTTTGAGAGCTTTGCGTACCGAAATCTGCAGTATGAAGATTATAAGGAACTTGGTCCTGGTGAAATTGCGGTGATCACGGAGAGAAACTGTGTCACCCTGCTGAATCCGGGCGACGACATGAAGATCTGCACCTTCCTCTGGGTATACTATGGCTTCCCTGCCACGTCCTACGAGGGCATTACCGTGGAGAGAATGCGCAACCGCACCGGGGAAAACATGGCGAAACGGGATGCGGAGAAAGGTGATGTGGAAGCGGATATCGTAGCCGGCGTTCCGGAATCCGGTATTGCTGCTGCAGTGGGTTATGCCAATGCGTCCCATGTGCCGTATGCCCGTCCGTTTATCAAATATACACCGACCTGGATGCGTTCCTTCATGCCGCCGGTACAGTCCAAACGGGATCTCATTGCCAAGATGAAACTGCTGACGGTGGATGAGCTGATCCGGGGCAAGAGCATCGTCCTCATCGACGACTCCATTGTAAGGGGAACGCAGCTCCGTGAGACGGCGGAATATCTGTTTGAAATCGGTGCGAAAGAGCTGCACATCCGGCCGGCTTGTCCGCCGATCATGTTCGGCTGCCGTTACATCAACTTCTCCCGTTCCAAATCGGAAATGGATCTGATCAGCCGCCGTGTGATCCATCGGCTGGAGAACGGAAGGGAAACGAAAGAGATCCTGGAAGAATATGCAGATCCGAACACGGAAAAATATGATCGTATGGTGGAAGAAATCCGAAAGGAAATGGGCTTTACCACTCTGCGGTTCTGCCGCCTGGACGATATGATTGAAGCCACCGGGCTGCCGAAAGAAAAACTTTGTACTTACTGCTGGGATGGCAGAGAATAAACGAAAAAGATCAGGCGGGCGGCTTTCTCCGGAAGGCCGCCTTTCCTGCGAGAGGAATAGAAATGATTCAGGATATTTGTCCACACATATATCATAATGAGTACCGACCGGTGGCGCCGCAGCCGGACAGCTTCCTGCTGTTCTACGACGAAGGATGCGTGCTGGCGTCACTGCATGAAGAGGAAGTGTCCGGCGAAAAAACCGGTCTGACCTATCCAAGGTTCCGCCATCTGGGTGCAAACGCGGCGGCTATGGCAGAAAATGCGGTTTACCTGTTTACCATCGACGATACCGCCTATTTTCTGACACTGGACCGGCCGAAGCTCAATGCATCCGCAGCACAGTTTACCATGGTGAGTACAGGGGTCTTTCGGGAAGCAGAACCGCTGTATCAGGCATTTGCGGGAATCACGGGCCAACAGCTGAAAAACTGGTATGACAGCAGCCGGTACTGCGGCCGCTGCGGCAGTGAACTTCGCCATGCAGAAAAAGAGCGGATGCTGCAGTGTCCTGTCTGCGGGCACACGGTGTATCCGAAAATTTCACCGGCAGTCATCGTGGCAGTGACAGACGGAAACCGTCTGCTGCTGACAAAGTACAGCGGCAGAGCCTACAAGCGGTACGCACTTATTGCCGGATTCACCGAGATCGGAGAAACGGTGGAAGAGACGGTCCGCCGCGAAGTCATGGAGGAAGTGGGTCTGAAGGTAAAAAATATCCGCTACTATAAGAGTCAGCCCTGGTCCTTCAGCGAAACCCTGCTGATGGGATTCTTCTGCGATCTGGACGGCTCCGATGAGATCCGGCTGGATACGGAGGAACTGTCTGTCGGGGTCTGGATGGAACGGGAAGAGGTTCCGGAACATTCCGCCAGAATCAGTCTGACCGGAGAAATGATCGAACGGTTCCGTCAGGGAATGGAATAACAGAAACATGATACAGAAACAGGAGGTACATTATGCCGTTTCAGATCGTACATAATGACATTACGAAAATGCACACAGACGCCATCGTCAATGCGGCCAATTCCAGACTGCAGGCGGGAGGCGGTGTCTGCGGCGCGATTTTCGCTGCGGCAGGGGACCGAAAGCTGCAGGAGGAATGCAATCGGAAAAGCCCATGTCCCACGGGAAGTGCGGTTATCACCGGGGGCTACGGTCTCCCCGCAAAATATATTGTCCATGCTGTCGGTCCCATCTGGCAGGGCGGCAGTCAGGGGGAGGAAGAACTCCTGCGGAGTGCCTATCTGACTTCTTTGAAACTGGCGGCGGAAAAGGGCTGCCGGTCCATTTCTTTTCCGCTGATATCAGCCGGTATCTACGGCTATCCAAAGGAGCAGGCACTCCAGGTAGCGGTTAGCGCTTTCAGCAAGTTCCTTATGGAACAGGACAACGGAGATGAGATGGAGATCTATCTGGTGGTCTTCGATCGGAGTGCCGTATCTCTGAGCGGGAAGTTGTTTCAGGAGATTCGCCACTATATCGATACGTTCCATGATGAAGAGGAAATGGAGCGCAGAAGAAGATTTGAATTTGAGATGTGCTGTGCCAGCGCGCCTGCACCGGATCTTCTGCGGGAACGGAGTCTGGAGGAACTGGTAAACAACCTGGAAGAAACCTTTTCGGAAATGGTTCTTCGGCTGGTGGATGAGAAGGGATATAAGGATTCCGAAGTCTACAAGCGTGCCAATCTGGATCGGAAATTGTTTTCCAAGATCCGAAGCAATCCGGACTACCATCCGAAGAAAGAAACGGTGCTGGCTCTGGCGGTGGGGCTGCAGCTGTCAGTGGATGAAACGCTGGATCTGCTGCAGCGGGCAGGCTATACTCTGTCAAACAGCAGCCGGACCGATGTGATCGTCCGCTTTTTCCTGGAGAAGGGAGCGCATGATATTTTCCTGATCAACGAAGCCCTGTTCTGCTTCGGAGAGGCTGTGCTGGGAAGCGCGGCATAGAACAATAAAAAAGACAACACGCAAAAATGTCGCCATCCGGGCGACCTTTTTGTTTTTCCTTTCTGATACACTGGGAGCATGATAAAGCTTACTTTTGAGAGAAAGAAAGGGGAACATGAAATGAAAAAAGGTTTGACGGAAATGGCTTTCATTCTGGACAGAAGCGGATCTATGGCTGGCCTGGAGAAGGATACCATCGGCGGTTTCAATGCCATGGTGAAGAAGCAGAAAGAGACCGACGGAGAAGCAGTGATTACCACAGTACTTTTTGATGACAAATACGAGATACTGCATGACCGGATGGATGTGCGCGGCGTGCTGCCCATGACGGAAAAGCAGTACTATGTCCGCGGCTGTACAGCTCTGCTGGATGCGGTAGGAAGAACCATCGAAAAGATTGATCACGCGCAACGGATGACGGCAGAACCGATGCAGGCAGAAAAAATCATCATCGTAATCACCACCGACGGGATGGAGAACGCCAGCCGGAGATACAGCCGACATCGGGTGAAGCAGATGATTGAGGCCCATAAGGAAATGGGATGGGAATTCATCTTTCTGGGCGCCAATATGGATGCTGTGGCAGAAGCGGCCACCTTCGGCATCGGCGAGGACCGGGCAGTGACCTATGAGAACGACAGCGCCGGTGTGGAACTGAATTATCAGGTTATGGCAGACACCGTTGCTGCCATGCGGTGCAGTTCCGCCAGAATCGACGGAAGCTGGAAGGCGCGGATTGAAGAGGACCGCAGAGTACGCGGCAAGGAAAGAAGGGGCAGATAATAAATCCTGCCGCAGGCAGAACCCGCTCTGTAGGTGAAAATTTCACTTGCCAATCCATGCCGGACAGATTACACTATAGAATATAAAAAAGCAGAAGGGAACAATCGACATGGCGGCAGAAAGGCTGACACATCAGTTTGCACCGGTTTACAATGCGGTAAGCAAGGTGCTGATACTCGGTACATTTCCATCGGTGAAATCGCGGGAGAACCAGTTCTTTTACGGTCATCCGCAGAACCGGTTCTGGAAGGTCACAGCAGGTTTGACGGAAGAACCGGTTCCACAGACCATCGAGGAAAAGAAACTGCTGCTGCTGAAACATCATATCGCAATCTGGGATGTGGTCAGCCAGTGCGATATTGAAGGCTCCAGCGACAGTTCCATTCGGAATGTGGTTCCGGCCGATCTGTCTGCGATCCTGCGGGACAGCCAGGTGAAGGCGATCTTCGCCAACGGATCTACGGCGGCCAGACTCTATGACAGGTACCAGAAAAAGCAGACCGGCATGGAGATCATACCCCTTCCGTCTACCAGTCCGGCCAATGCGGCATACAGTCTGCAGGATCTGCTGCAGGCATGGTCCGTCATCCGGACATATTTGCTGGACTGAGAAAAAGAAACGGATTACAGAAACAGCAGAAACAGAAGAAACATCAGAAACATCAGAAACAGGAGTGAAGGCATGACAGAGAAAGTAAGACTGGGAAGAACAGAAATACTGGCAGACAAGAATGGCTTCGGTGCACTGCCGATTCAGCGTATCAGTACAGAAGAAGCCTGCAGTCTGCTGCGGAAAGCATTTGAAAGCGGCGTGAACTTCTTCGATACGGCAAGATATTATACAGACAGTGAACGGAAAATCGGCATGGCACTGGGAGACGTACGGGACCAGATTTATATCGCGACCAAGACCATGGCACTGACGGGGAAGGATCTGGAAAAGGATCTGGAAACCTCCCTCCAGGAGCTGGGAACGGATTATATCGATCTTTATCAGCTCCACAATACTCCGTTCTGTCCGAAGCCGGGCGGAGCGGACGGATTGTATGACGCACTGCTTCGTGCGAAAGCGGCAGGAAAGATCCGCCACATCGGCATTACCAATCATCGTCTCGCTGTGGCGGAGGAGGTCATCGCCAGCGGCCTTTATGAAACGCTGCAGTTCCCGTTTTCTTACCTGAGCGGAGAGGAAGAGCTTCGGCTGGTGAGGCTCTGCGAAGAAGCAGACATGGGGTTCATTGCCATGAAGGGAATGGCAGGGGGCCTGCTGCAGGACGGACGTGCGGCATATGCTTATCTGTCCCAGTACCCGTCTGTTCTTCCAATCTGGGGTGTGCAGCGGGAGGCGGAACTGGACCAGTTCCTCAGTTGCAGCGTGAATCCACCATCCATGGAAGAAGAATCCATTCAGAAAACCATAGAAAAAGACCGGAGCGAGCTTCTGGGCGATTTCTGCCGGGGATGCGGATACTGCATGCCATGCCCTGTGGGCATTCAGATCAATGACTGCGCCCGCTTATCTCTGATGATTCGCCGCGCACCGTCCGCACCATGGCTCAGTGAAGAAAAGCAGGCTGCCATGGCGAAAATCGAGGAATGCCTGGAATGTGGACAGTGCAGCAGCCGGTGCCCTTACGGACTGAATACGCCGGCTCTCCTGAAGAAGAACCTGCAGGATTACAAAGAGATCCTGGCCGGAAAACCTCTGTAAGCCGCAAAAAAGAAAAACACACAGCAGATTGGGTGGTCTGCTGTGTGCGATGCTACTCCCCAAAGGATTGCTGATGATAGAATACTGTAATAGCCTAAGGCAATGAAAGATGGTGTGAGAATCAGCGATCCGGGGATAGCATATGATTGGAACAGGCTTCGTTTGGGTGATGTAAAGCTGTTCCGGAGAATAACGGCATTATGGGTAATTGTAATTGGGTAATGGGTATGAAAATTCGGGTTGGGAACTCTCGTGTGTTTTATGTATGGAGTACTTTACTTTTTCAAGTATTTCAAATCGTAATGTTTTTGTTTTGCGTTATTCTCTTTTTTAATACGTAAACATTATAGTGAATAAATAAAGAAAAAGATAGGAGAAAATGGCCATTTCATTGAAAAATATGGCCAAGTTATGTATAAATGAGAATAGTGGAAAAAATACCTGTGGATAGTCAGCTGCTGGAAGATATCCATTATATCAATCAGGAAAAACCGGTGGCGTTCTATCACGCCTGGCTGAAGCCGGGAGAGGAAAACAAGATTCCATGGCACTGGCATCCGGCAATGCAGATTGGCCGACTGAAAGAAGGAGAAGGCCGTTTCTTCGTGGGAGACATGCAGTTCAAGCTGAAGGAGGGAGACGGGATCATCGTCAATGTGAACCAGCTGCACCGTTACAGCCCGGAGCCAAAGAAGGACCTGCATCTGATCAATGTCCTGTTTCTTCCGGAATTCGTGGCACCGGCAGGTTCCCTTGCCTATAAAAAGTACGTGGAGCCCATTTTGCGTGAGGAAAGCCGACCATGTCTGGTGCTGCGGCAGGAGATCGACTGGCAGCGGGAGATTCTGGATCTGTATGAAAAAGCTTTTGTCATGGAAGAAATGGGACCCCATTATCCGGGCTATGAGCTGGAAATCCATGAGCTTTGCAGCCGATTCTGGAGAGGACTGATTCTGCATATAGATCAGTTTCCGGCCTGGGAGGCAAACAGTCATAAGATTACATCGCAGGTCCGCATGAAGCAGATGCTGACCTTCATCACCGAAAACTACTGGGATAAGGTCACCCTGGAGGATATCGCCGCATCCGCATGTATCAGCAAGAGGGAAGCACTTCGGTGCTTCCGGGAAAACATGTGGAAGACACCGATCCTTTATCTGACAGAATTCCGGATCGAAAAGGCCAAGCAGGAACTGCGGGCAGGTGATAAAACCATTGTGGACATCGCCTTTTCCTGCGGATTTGAGAGTGCCAGCTATTTTAACCGGGTGTTCCGCAAGCAGACCGGCATGACACCGATGGAATACAGAAAACATATGGAATAAGTATTCACCTCAGGGCATAAATTGCCTTGAGGTGATTTATTATGAAGAGAAAACGGATCTGTACGGCAGCACTTGCCGTCGTGATTGTAATCGGCATTCTTTTCGCCGGAGGTTTCTTCGGAGGAAGCGGAAGACCGCTGGCATTACCGGAAAAAGCGCAAACCATGTCCGAGGCAGTGGATGCAGCTGCCGACGGCAACTGGGGACTCAGTTTCCGGCAGGACGGCACCCCGCCGGTGGGAAACGCCACCGCGGAATATCTGCAGCAGTTTGACGCCTGGTACATCGGCCCGGAAGAGAAATCTATCTGGCTTACCTTTGATGCCGGCTATGAAAACGGCTATACATCCGATATCCTGAATGTGCTGAAGGAAGAAAAAGTACCTGCCGCCTTCTTCCTCGTGGGAAACTATATGACAGAAAATCCGGATCTGGTGAAACGGATGGTGAAAGAAGGGCACATCGTAGGTAATCACACCATGCACCACCCGGACATGTCTGCCATTGCAGACAGGGAGTCCTTCGAAAAAGAACTGTCCGACCTGGAAGAAACGTATCAACAGGTGACCGGCGTCAAAATGAAGAAATATTACAGGCCGCCTCAGGGCAAATACAGCGAGACGAACCTGCAGATGGCCAGCGAAATGGGCTATACCACCGTATTCTGGAGCCTGGCTTATGTGGACTGGCTGGAAGACAGTCAACCTTCCCGGGAGGAAGCTCTGAACATTCTCAACAAGCGGATCCATCCGGGGGCCATTGTACTGCTCCACTCCACATCGAAAACCAACAGCCAGATTTTGCAGGAACTGATTCAGGGATGGAAAAAGGAAGGGTACGTTTTTCACAGCCTGGATGACCTGAAATAGTCCGCAGCGAGACAAAGTCGGGAAAATATGTTTTGTGAAATATAAACAAAAAAATAATAAAAATATGTTGACAACCAACAAAATCGTGCTATAATAGGAGAATATTTAAAAATACCGGTAATTAAATATTCAATCAGCGTTTCGAAACCAAAGACACATCATTATCAAGGAGGGCATTCTCATGTATTTATCAGCAAGCACGATGTGGGTGTTAATTGGTGCGGTTCTGGTCTTCTTCATGCAGGCCGGTTTCGCCATGGTGGAAACCGGCTTTACCCGCGCGAAAAATGCCGGAAATATCATTATGAAAAACCTGATGGACTTCTGTATCGGAACCATCGTATTCTGGCTTCTGGGCTTTGGCATCATGTTCGGCAGTGCCAGCAGCATTTTCGGAGGCATCGACTTTTTTATCAGCAATTCTGACAGCTATTCTGCGCCAGACGGCGTTCCTCTCGAAGCATTTATCATCTTCCAGACCGTCTTCTGTGCCACGGCGGCTACCATCGTTTCGGGGGCCATGGCAGAGCGGACTAAATTCATCTCTTACTGTATCTACAGTGCTGTAATCAGCCTTCTGATCTATCCGATCTCCGGCCACTGGATCTGGGGCGGCGGCTGGCTTGCAGAACTTGGCTTCCATGATTTCGCCGGATCCACCGCAGTGCACATGGTGGGCGGCGTGGCAGCGCTGATCGGTGCTATCATCCTGGGACCTCGTATCGGGAAATACACCAAAGACGGCAAGTCCAAGGCCATTCCTGGCCACTCCCTGACTCTGGGCGCCCTGGGTGTTTTCATTCTCTGGTTCGCATGGTTTGGATTTAACGGCGGCTCCACCGTTTGTGCAGACGGTGATGATGCGCTGGTTTCCATGGGGCACATTTTCGTGACCACCAATATGGCGGCGGCCTGCGCAACCTTTGCAACCATGATCGTTACCTGGATTCGCTATAAGAAGCCGGATGTGTCCATGACTCTGAACGGAACTCTGGCAGGTCTGGTTGCCATTACGGCAGGCTGCGATGTGGTGTCCACGGCAGGTTCTGCAGTCATCGGACTGATTGCCGGCGTGGTGGTGGTCTTCGCCGTGGAATTGATCGACAAAATCTGCAAGGTCGACGATCCGGTGGGTGCTGTCTCTGTGCACGGTGTCTGCGGTGCACTGGGAACCATTCTCACAGGCGTGTTTGCCATTGACGGCGGCGTACTGTATGGCGGCGGTTTTTCTTTCCTGGGTGTGCAGATCCTGGGTGTGGCCAGCGTCATCGTGTATGTGGCAGTCGCCATGTTCATCGTATTTAAGATCATCAACGCAACAGTTGGTCTGCGTGTATCCGCAGAAGAAGAACTGACCGGTCTGGACCTGACGGAGCACGGTCTGGTCAGCGCCTATGCAGATTTCTCACCGGTCATGATGACAAGTGCAGATTCCATGAGCGGCGGCCTGAGCGGATTCGGCACAGCAGATGGACAGGCAGCACCGGAAGCTGCAGCCATTCCGGTGGAAGTGCTGAAGAAGAATACGCCGTCTGTGGATGCACCAATCAAGCAGGTGACCATCATTACCAACAGAAACCGCTTCGATGCACTGAAGAACGGACTGGCCCAGATTGGCGTCACCGGCATGACTGTGACGGAAGTCATGGGCTGCGGCGTGCAGAAGGGCGTTACCGAGCTGTACAGAGGTGTTCCTGTGGATATCACCGTACACCCGAAGGTACAGGTGGACGTGGTAGTTTCCAAGGTTCCGGTGGATGCCGTGGTGGAAACCGCCAAGAAAGCCCTCTATACCGGCCACATCGGCGACGGCAAGATCTTTATCTATGACGTGGAAGATGCGGTGAAGGTAAGAACCGGCGAGCACGGCTACGATGCATTGCAGGATGAGGACGTGAAGTAACAGACAGAGGCGGCGACGCCACCTGAAATGGAAATGAAAAAGTAACACAGAAAAAGGCAGCTTGCGGGCTGCCTTTTTCTATTTGTTATTATGCTGTGCCTTTTCCCACAATTCCGCCATTTCTTTCGGTGTTTCCTGCATACCTCTCTTGAACCATTCTTCAATCCAACCATACAATCCATAGGAAAAATATGCTGTCGTATAGGCAACGATATTCGACTGTTCCGGCTTCGGTCCACAGGATTCTCTGATACTTTGCAGACTGAGATGCGCCAGTCCCTGTTTATAAAGCAAGATGCAAAGCTCACGATGTTCCCAATAATGAGAAAAAATCGCTTCTACTAAATTAAAATCCGGCTTTTGGATTGCCTCAATCCACCAGTTATCTAACAGCATTTTCAGGTGTCTGCTTATCACGGCTTCCTTGCTTTCAAAATTGCGGTAGAACGATGCTCTTCCGACGCCTGCTTCTTCACAAATCTGGCTAATTGATATATCATTAAAATCATTGCTTTGCATCAGTCTTAGAACGGCTTCTGTAATGTGTTCCACCACATACTGATTGCGCCCCTCATTACTCATCGGTGATACATTTTTCGTGTTCTGTCTCATTTTCAGATCTCCCATTGACAGCATCAATAACTGCTGATACAATTATTTCGCCGATACATTTGTATTGTCGATATGTTTGATTATATTCCGGAAAATTACAAATGTCAAGAGGAAAGGATGGGACAAAAAAATGCCGATTTTTGCAAAACGAATCATTGTCTTGACTGTTATTGCCCTCGTTGCAGCCATTTCAGGACGGCTGGCAGTCAGGGCTTTTCTAAATTTGCTTATGGGAGGAACCCTGTTTGGAGGTAATTTTCTGTGAAGGCTGAGAAAATTACATAGAAAGGCTGTGCGAAAATGAAAGTGGTAAAGAAAAATATGTTGATTATCGGAATTGTGCTGCTTGCGCTGATCGTTTTGATCGCAGCATTCATCATTTACAATTCAAAAAAACCTGTTGCTCCTGCAGATTATACAAAAACCGTGGAAACCGGCGGCGCAATCGAAGGGAAATATATGGCGAACGGTACATATGAGGTTTCTTATTTTGAGGAGCCGGTTCTTCAGGGCTTTGGGAAGTATGTGCTCTATTATCCTGCCGAATTGGAGAGCACGGACAAGACCTGGCCCGTGGTTGTAGTCGCCAACGGAAGCGGCTGCAAGGCATCCAAATATCCTACACTCTTTGAGCATTTGGCTTCCTGGGGCTTCATCGTGATTGGCACCGAAGAAGAGTACGACTGGAACGGCTTTGCTTCGGAAATGTGTGTTCGTCACTTGATTCGTCTGAACGAGATCGAAATTGTCAATGACAAGGACAATCCGTTCCGTGGAAAAATCGATCTGGACAATGTGGGCATCACGGGACACAGTCAGGGCGCTGTGGGTGTGATCAACGCCATTACGGCGCAGGAACACAAGGATATTTTCAAAGCTGCAGTCTCACTGTCCCCGACAAACAAGGAACTGGCACACAATCTGGAATGGGACTTCGATGCATCGAAAATTTCAGCACCAATACTCATTATGGGTGGTGATAATGACTGGGTTGCCACGAAAGAACAGTTCAAAAGTATCTATGATGATATTCCGGGGGAAAAGTGTATGGCACTAAGGAAAGACACCGAACACGGCCCAATGCTTTATTCCGGAGACGGATATGTAACTGCCTGGTTCATGTACTGGCTGCAAGGCGATGAATACGCAGGAAAGGCTTTCTTCGGAGAAAATGCGGAGATTCATTCCAATGCTTTCTGGCAGGATACTGATATTTTTTTCCAAAAGGACGAGGAGAATAAATTACAATGAAACCGATGACAAAGAAAGTTTTGAAAATCACGGCAATCATTCTGATTGCACTGATTCTGTTGGTTGCCGGAGCAGTTTTCTGGATATTCCACTCTCTGAAAGCCGAACTGGGAGACCACTGGAAGGATTATGCAAACGCATTTACCATGCAGACAGCCGCAAGCAAGGACTTGCCGCCTTTGGAAAATATCGAAAAGTATACGGTAGATGTGAAGTATATCAATAAGGACGGAAATGTGGAAAGCCGCCCAATTCAGTTGTATGTCCCGGAGAACGATTCTCAGCCAGTGCCGCTGATTTATGTGCCGCATTATGAGATGGCGTCCAATTCGCTCGAACTGAGAAGATATCTGGAAAATGGATGGGCTGTTGCCTCTCCTTCTGGTGTAAACAGCAAGCACAATGGTTTGCTTACGGACGATGATCTGGTGTTTAACAACGCTGCTCTCTACACCCTGCGACACATGGATGCGTTTGATACACAGCGCATTGCGCTTGCAGGAGGAAGCGCAGGCGGCTATTCCGCATTGATGCTCAGCGCCCTGCAAATGGGGAATTGCGCAACCATCGCCACATCACCGATTGCAAATACGTACTTCAACTTTTATCAGTATTTCCAGATGGCAAGCCGTGATGATGCTCCTTTTTTCCTGCGTCTTGTAAAAGATTCCTTCTTGCCGATTTTAGAGAATTTTCCTGATGCGAATGACACCTCCAGATGGGAAGCCTTTTCTGCTGTGGGACTTGCGGATTGTTTTGGCAGCCCTATCATGATCACCCATGCGACTTCAGACATTCTTGTTCCCGTGGATCAGATTACCAGAGAATTTACCTATGACCATGAAGGCAGCTCTATGCCGGAGGGCTACTCCACCCGTCTGGATAAAAACAATCCTGGCGTGCTTGGTCATTCGCTGGTTGATGTACTTCCTGCAGAACTGACGAATGTGGAACATGTCGTCATCGCTAATCCGGATGAAGATTTTGATCTGCCCTTCAATTCGGATAAGTTGGTCAATGTCATTATCTACGATGATGGCCCGACCGAATCCTATGGCAGTCATAGTGCTTCTACCGGAGCAGGAACCCATGATGATACGCCTTACATCAAAGCCATGTTTGAACGAGGACTTGCACAGAATGAGGTTCTAACCAGCGGCAAACTGCTTCTCCTGATGGAACGCTATATGGGTGAAAGTGTACAACTTCCTGCCCATGAAGGTGTTGATGATACGGTATACGGCTCTCTCGCCGTATATCGTCAGGAAATTGTTGAAGAACTTGCCTGCTGGGTATCGAATCACTCTTTGAAGGAACTGGACGCCGCTGTGATGGATGCTATTACCAGTTTGGACCATGAACAGAAGAAAAGCGAGTATATTACAGTTTGGGAAGAAATTCGCAACGAAGTGGACTGAGCACAAGAAATCTGAAACTTCCAATTTGTCGAAAAGATGGAGGTGCCGTTTAAGTATTACGTGCATGCTAAAACGATATGATTCTATTGATGGAAATACAGATTGTGTAATAAAAATCATCAAATGAGAAAGGGTGAGATTGTGGACGAAGAAATCTTAATGTTGAATCAGATAGAAGAAATCGTCAGACCAACTGCAGTACAACACCGTGGAACCTGCCTGTTCATAGATAGGCGGGTTCATGGATTTGAGTATGCGACGGTCATCCGGAATCTTCACGCCGACAGAGCCTGGCATTCTGGTTAACCGAATCCGACCATTCAGACCAAAAGAAAAATCAGGGAGCGGCGAGCTGACACGCCGCTCCCTGATTTACATTAGCAAGCAGGCCCTTTCTACTCCTGGTGCGAGTAGAAAGGGGAATGCTCAGGGTAGGAGCCTGAAAGCCCGGTTGGACCAAAATGCTTGACGGATAAATCTATTTAAGATATTCTTAGTGATATCAGGTTCATGATTTATATTGTGAAGAAGTGGGTTGGGTATTGATATGGACATCGAAACAGTTTTAATGCAGTATAAAAATGTAATTCACTATGAAGTAAGTCGGGTGTTGTATGAGCAGATTGATTTATGGGATGAAGCAGTCCAGGAAACTTTTATTCGAATCAATGCGAGCTTACCGTCTATTCTGGAGAAAGACGGAAAATATCAGGAAAACTATATCCGAGTGATTGCAAGGAATGCAGCTCGTACAATCCTATCAAAGAAGAATATTTACCTTGCCAGAAATTTATCTCTGGAAGAGTGGAGCGAAAATCACGAGGATTGTTATAGCAGCTATGAACAATCCTTCTTTGAGGATAATGTATGTCTGGAAATGGAATCATGCCTGAACCAACTCGAACCAGCAGAACGGGACATACTGTTTCTGAGAGAAATCGAAGGACTGCAATATGATGAGATTGCAAAGGCGCTTGGAATTACAAGGGATACCTGCCGGAAACGTATATCCAGAGCAAAGAAAAAATTTAAGAAGATCATGACAGAAACTACTGAAGGAAAGCAAGTAATTCGTGGGAGAATAAAGCATGGTTATGAAAAAAGATAATTACGATAAGGCAATGGATGTGCTGGAAAAGCAGTATAATATGGAGAGTGGCACTATGCCAATGTCAGCAGAGCAGGAAGAAAAGTATGCTGCAATGATTAAGGAAGTGGTTTCCGGAAATGACAGCAGAAAGTCTGACATGCGGAATAGAAAGAAAAAAATGCAAACTTTCTCAGCATTTCCCAAAGTGGCAATCGTTCTGATTTGCTTCGCTGTGGTTGGAGTCGCCACAGCACCATCAGCAGATGCGGTACGACTGAAGATCCAACAGTTTTTCTCCTGGGAAGAGGAAGGAAATACCGTGCTGGTTCCTTCGGATACTGAAGCAATGGAGGACTGGGAAAACTATTTTCTACTGTCATCTTTACCGGACGGCTATGCACAAACCTATGCGGAAGATATTGGTCAAAATAAAACAATTGTTTATGAAAGCGATAATGATTCCATTGTTCTGGAACAGAAAAGTGCATCAACAGTTATCTCCGTTGACAATGAAACTACGGACTTTGAAGAAGTGACCTTGCTTGGAAATAAAGGTCAGTATTGTAATAATGAAAGTGACGCTGTTTCAACGATATTTCTGCTGAAGGGAGATTACCTCCTGACAGTATATACGAGAGGGGAAGGCAGGCTCCGTGGTGAAGAACTCATTGAATTTCTAAACCGCAACCTGACTTTTGTAAAATAAAATCAAAAAAATTCCAAATTGGTCACAAAACCTCCTGTTCAAAAAGTATTTCTAAGTAAAGGGACTTTTGAAAGGAGGTTTTATTATTTTGAGGAGTATGAAGAAGTTAATTGGGTTATTGCTTATCGCAGTGATTGTCTTTGGAACATTGGGCGTTGCGTATGCTGAAACCGTTTCACCGATGTATGTTGCAGTGAATGATGTTCAGGCAATACTGGAAATTGAATCTGATGGAACGGCAAACGCACTTGTGTTTGTTGCTCCAAAGCAGAAGGGAGGAATTGATTATATTACCGTCAGTGCTTCAATCGTAAAAAAAGCACATCTACATCTGTGAAAACGTGGAAGAATATCCGAGTCGATGTGAACCCTTACACCGGAAAATTTGTTTTCAGTGAGAATTATAAACTGTCCACGAGAGGGGTCTTCTATCTGAAAGTGACATCAGTAAAGTGTTATAAGGATGGTAACATTGTAGATACTATAGGTCCGCTTAATTCCTTAAATGTACTATTCTAAAAATCTACAGCAATTTGCAATGATAGAACCTATTCTATATAATTTGAAGGGATAGAAAATGAAAAACAAAAAGAATTATTTCTGTTTACTTTTGATTTTTATTTTTGTATTTGTGAGCGCATCATCCTCATTTGCTTATACAAAAACTATGAACAATGGTGTTGGATCTGTTAATGAAAAACTGGATGCATTGGATACCGCTATTATTGCAGAGCTATGCACTATATGCGCAGAGTCACCAATTATAAGTGAAAATAAAGATGGCATTGAATGTTTTTACAAACTAGACAATGGGAATTCAGGGTATATTGTTGAAAAGAAATTCGAAAACGGTGAAAAGCATTATTTCTTTAAGGAGGGTAATCTAGAGAATGAAGTAATTTATAAAGCTGATGGTACCTTATTATTAGATGGAAATGAAGTGACTGTAACACTAAATCGAGATACCGTCCCGATTTCATTTACGGGATTCACTGAGCAGCCGTCCATTCAACCAAAAGGAAAACACTATAATATAGTTACATATGAAGATTCAGCTCCAGAAGGAACCGTGGCAAGCGACTATTCTGTTTTTGTTGCCGATGATGTAATTGATGTTGACTTTAATAAAACTGCTATAAGCCTGACAGTCGGAGCGTTGGTTACTATATTAACAGGTGGAATTGTTCAATTGGCAAATATTGGGGTCGTAAATGGCATACTAGCTAGTATAGGAACAGGTGCTGTCGCTACTATCGCAACATCACTTCAAACTAACCATCCTTATTCTGTTGGCTCAAAAATCGATAGGCGTCGGTTTCAACATTCGAATGGTTATCAGATTTCCCATAGTAGTATAGGTGAAGCACGCTTTGTATATAAGGAAAGATTAAAGTACTATGCCAGGAATAGCAGCGGTGGATATACGCTTTTTGAAACATCGTACAAGTATAGACTTACTCGCATTATGACGTAGAGAGGACTGAAAAAATGCGTTGCCCATATTGTAAAAACGAGATGAAAACAGGATTTCTGATGGGGCTCTCACGGCTTGCATGGGGACCAACTGAAAGAAAAAGAGCACTATATGAAATTGAAGGAGAATTAACACTTTCAACAGGTTATGCAGTCGCAAGTATTCCAGCTAGTCGATGTGAAATATGTAACAAAATTATAATTAGTGAGTTGTATTTGAAAGGAGATAAGTAGCCATTTGATGGGAGAGGCCTACACATAAGAGGATACTGTAGAGCCATGTACAGGTAGTCATTACACTGTCAAAGAAGAAGTAGTTTTAGATCGTATAACATCAATGACTTACATATATCCAGGCGATGTGATTCCTGGTGGTGAAACTAAAAGTACATGAAAGTATAGCTACAGTACGTGCTGTTTGTTGCTGAATAACGAAATAAAAGTTATAATATAATAGGCTGTGTTCGCACATTTGCCCATCTGGTGTAGTGTGCGAACACATCGGTTCAAAAAACGTCAGAATGTGCAGGGGGGATGAGGATGAAAGTAAAACTGGAAAAATGGCAAATCTTTTTTCTGATAGGTCTAATCATCGTTTTGTCAATCATATCGATATTGGTTCTGAAGATAAAAGTAGATGAAAGAGTGCAGCGGGTAAGACTGGTTAACGGAGATGAGATCAACTTTGAGCAGAGGTTTGGCGTCATCAGGACATCGACGCAGACGTTTGATGAAAGGTTCGCGTTGATCCCTGCAGGGAAAGAAGAAAGATTTGAATCTTTTGCCGAGGTGTCGCTGCCGGACAGTGTGCAGAATGTGCAGCACGTTTTCCAGGAAAAAAAGGGCGCAGGAAACGAGTCTGAAGAAAACAGTGCCAAAGAATACGATGAGATCTGGCAATGGGAAACTGCCGCATATCGTGATGCCAGAGATACTGTGCTGCAGCTTAGACGAAATGGGGGAAGTCGGTATGTGGCTTCAGATCGTGGATACATGGAACTGTCATTTTACCGGATGGAACCGCAAAGGGCAAAACTGTCAGGAGAAGAGAAAGGTCTTGTATTTATACGAAGCAGTGTGCAGGGGAAGTATTGCTTTGTAACGGAGTTCACAGTTGCAGGGTACTGCAATGGGAAAGGGAGATATGAGGCAGAGTTTGAAGATGTGGACGGACATGGAACCAGCGCACTGCTGATTGCGGATAACGTAAGCCGGGAATATTTCATCGGGCTGTTGGAATGGGTCGTCGGCGGATCATATCCTTCGGCGGACGAAAAGGAGGCCGGAGAAAAAGAGGAAGTCGGGACGACGGATTTTGTCAATGCGAGGAAGGAAATCGCCTGCCGGACAGCGGCGGAGGAGATTGTATATAAAAAGCTTACCGCAGAACTGAACGATCTTCCTGCGGGATCTACCGTGAAACAGGTACGTCATTGCGGATCAATGAATGAAAACCGGAGCAGGGAAAAACATGGTTTTCCCTGCTCCATTGATTTTCCCTGCTCCATTCATTTTACCCCTGGATATTCGCCTTCCTTTTTTTCAGCATTCTACTGCTGACGCAGGTCGAATTCCGGGTTGATGGCATAGAAGTTTTTGCTGTTCAGATTATCCTGCACGATGCGAAGGCTTTCGCCGAACCGCTGGAAATGAACGATCTCACGCTCCCGAAGGAAACGGATCGGATCGATGACATCCGGATCGTCCACCATGCGGAGAATGTTGTCATAGGTGGTGCGGGCTTTTTGCTCTGCGGCCATGTCTTCCACCAGATCGGTGATGGCATCGCCTTTGGAGGCGAAACAGAGGGCGTCAAACGGAAAACCTGCTGCCGCCTGTGCATATACTCCGCCGGTGTGGTCTACGAAATAGGTCTCCATGCCGGCTTCTTTGATTTCATCGATGGTCATATTTCTTGTCAGCTGGCGGACGATGGTGGCCACCATCTCCAGATGGGCCAGCTCTTCCGTACCTACGTCCGTAAGCACACCGGCTACTTCCCGGTACGGCATGGAATAGCGCTGGGACAGGTAACGGAGCGAAGCGCCGATTTCACCGTCCGGACCTCCATAC
>JBJFHL010000062.1:0-110186 GCA_051893555.1 Anaerovoracaceae bacterium | reverse complement strand
ACCACCAGATGGTCGCCCATGGTTTCGCAGATGACTTCTTTCGTCAGATCGTCCTGAGTCGGCCCCAGCCCGCCCGTGGTCAAAATCAGGTCGCAGTCCCGAAATGCCAGCTCGATCAGATCATGCAGCCGTCCCGGATTGTCCCCCACTGTATAATGATACATCACATCATATCCCAGGTGATTCAGCTGTTCCGACAGATATGCCGCATTTGTATTTACAATCTGTCCGAACAGAATCTCTGTTCCCACCGTTAAAATTGCCGTTTTCAAAATGTGTTCCTCCTTACGTTTCCGAAGACTATTATTTATGCATTGAATTATGCATTGAAATACATATCATAGACAATATACCCTTGTATGCCATCAAGCGATCCTTCATATGTCTCCTGGCACATCATGCATCGAGGTTCTTTCATTGGATATCCACTTGTTGGAAAGATGTTATATTCTGAGGAAGTTCGAAATCCAACCTTCTGATAAAACATATAATTTCCCTCAACAGTGATTCCCTTATAGCCCAGTTCCCTCACTTTCTCGATTCCCATATGCAGCATTTCAGTTCCGATTCCCTGGCGGAAATAATCCGCATGTACAGATACAGGTCCCAGCATAACAATTCCGGAACTGGTATCGTTATTATGCCCACCTTCTCGTGTAGGTGATACTGGAAATTTTGAAAACAAGAAGTGTCCCACCACCTTGTTGTCTAATTCCGCGACAAAGGACAACTCCGGAATATAATATTCTGAGTCTCTGATTTCTTCCACCAATGCAATAATATCGGTTCCGTCAGAATAATCGGTTCCTTCTTGAAACGAACGTAAAATGAGAGAGATAATACTCTTATAGTCTTTATGTTCTTCCGGACGAATTGTAAGTTTCTTATTCATCATATGTATTTCCTATTCTTCAATTTGTTTGATTGGGTGCCTGATTACAGTCTTCAGCTTATCCGGGCTGGTTTTTCGAGGATCAGACAGATAGATTTCATGATGCATCCTGGTTTCACTGAAATCATTGATATAGCCGTTCTGCTCCAAAAAAGAATCCATCAATGCAACACTTGCCGGTTCATCATCAAAGGGGCCATGATGCATCATCTGCACACACAAACCTTCTTCGATTGAAAGGAATTCTGCTGCAGAGCAATCCAGTTTCTTCTTTTTCGACGCAGTTTCTACTGCCCATTTGAAATCCTCTTCTGTCACGAAATCAGGCAGACGAATCACAGATATCCAGTGAAAGGTATCTTTGTTTCCGTAATCGACACCTTCTATGCCCTTCTGCCACCAGAACCCTTCCAGCGGAGGAACCACATATTCAAAGAACCCCTGGATTCGGTAATCCGTCTTGTAACTCATTTTCAATGTATATGCTACTGCATACAACACACCGACCGCCTGCTGATATGCACCGCCTTCTTCATTCGGATTTCCGGTGCCCCTGACTGCAATGTAATTCATCTTCGGCACCGTTACAATCTCCGGTTTATTCTTGGACATATAAAACTCTTTATATTCCTTCTTAAAATCGAACGCCATTTTTCGCCTCCATTCATTCGTGTTCAAAATAATCCATTGATGCTGAGAAACTGGAATTTGAAAGTTAGTTACAGCCCAAAATGAATCATCCATTTATTTTCAGTATAAGCTTTTTGCATAAGTGCTTTCAGTTCAGATAATTCGGGAAAGATATCAATAACAGAAATAAATGCTTGCATTGATGTGGGGGGAATAAGGGTAATTCCACAATAAGCAATTCCCTTTCCTGGAACATCAAGAGAATGCCAATAGAAATCAATATCATCAAAGTTTGCAACAATATCTTCTAAATAGTCATCATCAACAGTTATACAATTATACTTTTGAGGGTCATACGCATCGTATCTTTTCCCCTTTTGGGGAGCTGTTTGCATTATTCCAAATTCATGCTTTGCCATTATCTCATATCTCTCCAAATTCCGATTATCAAATACTTTTAATTAAAATCAATTCCATTGGCTGTTCATACTTTGGAACATTTATAACAAATCCACCACAATCTTTATATCCTATTTTTCTGTAGAAATGCTGTGCTTCTTCATCAACCTGTGTGGATGTGAAAAGCATCCCATATCCTTGCGATTTCATGTCCGCTTCCCAATGCTCCATAAGCTTTTTTCCGTAGCCTTTTCTCTGATAATCCCGATCAATCATTAACATTGTACAAAACGGTGTATTATCCCAAAACAGATTATACCTTAATAGCCCAATGGGTCTGTTGTTTTCTGATAAAATATATCCTTGCTTATTTCTGATTTTGTTATGAAATTCATGATCCGGCAAATGCTTATCCAGACTATACCAAAACCCTTTATCTTCAATTTGAACATATCTGATTTCTGTCATTGTTTGTACTCCTAAAGTTCCCTGTTTATCTGTTCCGGATCAAAAAGTACATTTTCATAATCCTTCACATAATATCGGATTTTTTTCCGTCCTTTCTGAATGATGGTGTGGCCCTCTGCTTCCAGCATTTCCTTCTGTGCTTCCGCACCGCTGACTTTCGCGAAGTACTCCCGGATTTTTCCAACGGTTATTACTTTTCCGAAGGGCACTTGCTTCATTACTTTGTCATAATCAACGGGCGGAGCGAAATTCATTCTTTTTTCTCCTCGTTTGCCATAATCCTACCTCCTGCTCCAATGATTTTCTGTTCTTATCAAATGCCCCTCATCGATCGCTGCCAATAAAGCAATGGCACAAACAAAACTTCCGCTGTATTTCAAATCGATGATAGAAAGGGTCAGTGGGAGAATGAATAATGCAGCCCCCGTAACCTTATTCAGAACAGTATGTTTTGCTGCAAATTTCTTCTGGATAATATAGCCTGAAATGATATTTATCACTTTTATGACTGCAATCACACCGATCCAAATGCAAAGCCACAGAGGAATTTTCAAAACCGGTAACAGCTTTATCATACAAATCACAACAAATACGGTATCTGCAGCGGTATCCAGTCTGGAACCAAATTCACTGACGCTATTTGTCATCCTTGCTACAGTTCCGTCGATCATGTCTGTAAATCCAGTCACCAGATACAGCACAAAAAATGCGGGAGAAAAAGTAGGAACAAATAATAAGAATAAACTACATACAATTCTGCAACCTGTTATGATGTTTGCCATGTGCCCTGTCTTTCTTTCTTCTATTTTGCTTTGCATGACAGTTTTTGCACATCCAGTCTGAATACAGCAGTCCCGTGAAGCATCTTCTCGTCATAACTCCAGTCATTCTTTTTTGTACTCTGCTTCATCAGTGCATTCAGTCCGATTTTCTTTTCCTCATCACTTTCAATCAGTCGGAGAATTCCGGTCCCTGTCACACTCTGAAATGTAGCGGAATAGTCGCAGGCCGCTTCACCTTCTAACAGGCGATACTTTCCGTCGATTTCAAATCCCACCAGCGGATTTGATTTGGTGAGTTCGTATTTTCTTCCGACCTTTGCACCGTGAAAGAAAAAGGTATACTGATCATTATTAAATATGTAGCCGTAATTCACCGGGACAATGTAAATATCCCCTTCATCATAAAAGGCAATTCGTAGGATCTGCTCCTCTGCCACAAATTCTTCGATTGCGGTTTTGTTTGTCACTTCTCTGTCCTTTCTTCTCATCATGTTTCCTCCTTCAGTTTCAAAGCGTTTTCCACCATCACATTTAAAGAAAAAACGCATATCTCATTATACCATAAAACGAAGCAGACATACATCAAAAGATAGGCACGCCACACAGCGGCGTGCCCAATGGAATTAAATTTTTTTTACCGGGTAGCAGACCTCAGTCACATATTCGTCAGGGTTAGAGGTTTCGTGTGGGCTTACATGATAGATGTTAAACATTGGACCATCGAATGTATATCCATTGTCAGAAACCCAGGCTGCAACTGCAGCATAAATCGCACCCATCTGCTCATAGGAGCCTTTGCAGGTTGCACATGCCACGGTAACTTCCGGCAGTGTTCGAAATTGAACGTGTTCCGTGTCCGGATATCTGCCTTTTACGTCTTTCTGCACTTCTATATCCACCTGCGCTTCCCTGTATTCCTTGTCATGGAATACCGCACAGCACAAACAAGGATCTCCCGGCAGTAAATTCATCTGTGCGGTTTCTTCCATCAATATGTTCCAAAGCATTCCCTCCTGTTCATAGGAAGGAATCTCCTTACGAACTGTTGCAACGTAACGTGGTGGAAACGTCTTAATTGTAACATCATAGTTCATTGTTTCGTCTTCCTTTCTCAGCCGTTTACGGGCTGTATCCAGAAGCCGCAGCCGGTATGCTGTCTGACTGGACAGTTCCTGAAGTTCTGCCTCTTTGCATCTTAAATGTCGATCCAAGGCATCACGGTCCAAATAGCAGGGTAATATCTCTCCAATGGCAGTAAGGCCGAAGCCCATGTCTTTCAGCGCACTGATACGTCCTGCGATTGGAAGCTGTTCTGCCGCATAGTAGCGGTATCCGGATTCCGGATCAATCCAGACAGGCTTCAACAGGCCGATTTCATCATAGTGGCGCAGCATACGGATGCTGACTCTGGACAGTTTTGAAAAATCTCCGATTTTCAGCATAGTCTTCCTCCAGATCTGTCGTTATTATTGAGCTCACTTTTATTGTAGAGCCTTCCATAATGGGAGAGTCAAGAGTTATTTTTCATCATTTCCTCATCACATAATTCGTAAGCAACACGCCGTTTCGCTCCACCTGCTGCTGCCGCTGCACCACGTACCCGCGATTCTGAAAGAACGTCTTCGCCGTAATGGAAGCGTGGACTGTGATACTCTTCCCGGAAACGGCAGCTTCCAGCCTGTCACAGATTGCAGAAGCGATTCCGCAGTGCTGAAAGGCGTGGTGAACATAGAGCCTGTCAAGATACCCCGTTTCCGGCACGATATCTCCGAAGCCCACAATGATCTCGCCATCTTTCGTTTCTTCTGTTGCCACCAATGTATAATGCTCCTGAAAGGATCGATCCCACGTCTTCGGATCCGCCTTGCCATCCGCCCAGGCATTCACCTGTTCCTCTGAATAATCCATCCGGTTTACGGTATGTACGGTAGTATAAAACAGTTCAATCATTTCGGCGCAGTCCTGCGCCAGATATGCTCTCAATTTCATTTTTATCTGCCTTTCGTTTCCTTCCGTTTTCCAAATTGCCCAAAATGTTTTCCAAAAGAAAACAATTCGCCGTTTTTGGAAAACAATCGCAATTATGCATCAGAATACACTCTGTATGTTTATGATTTTTCCCAATTATTGCCATTGGAGTAAAAATAGGCCACCGACGAATCAAAAATCAAATTCTGGCAAGCTCATCTCCTCCAACTGTTTTCCAAATTACCCAAAATGTTTTCCAAAAGAAAACGATTCGCCATTTTTGGAAAACACAAAGATTCACGAATCGGGATCAGACCCTGATTTAACGAAAAGCAGTGCATAATCGTGAATAAAATGACAGAAAATATTGCATACTGGCTCCAACGCCCATTTCAATACCCGCCATCGCAAAAATCGATCCGGTTCGCGCCGGAATTCCAGAGCGCTGGAATTCTCGAGTGCGGGAGCCCTGGAGCGCCGGAATTCCGGAGCACCGCAGTGAAAAAAGGCTGCAGCCCTCACCGATTCAGATGCAGCCACAGCCTCATGTCATGTCATGTACTTCGCTATTTCGTTGAAAAAACCTGCTTATTCTTGATCACATATTCACAGCCGGAATATACGGTCATCACCAGGGATGCCCACAGGAAAATCTGTGCCAGCAGGGAAATTGCAGCAACCTGCGGGAACGCCGGAGCCAGAATCAACAGCGGTACTGCGATCATCTGCAGCACGGTCTTGATCTTTCCGCTCATGCCGGCAGCAATCACAATGCCTTCCGACGCTGCAACAGTACGCATGCCGGAAACAACGAATTCACGGGCCAGAATGATGATCAGCATCCAGCCGGGAACCGGATCCGGAACCATCAGACAAAAAGCGGAATACACCAGAATTTTATCTGCCAGCGGATCCATGATCTTTCCGAAATTCGTCACCAGATTATACTTTCTGGCGATTTTGCCGTCCAGCATATCCGTCAGAGATGCTGCCACAAACAGCACGAAGGCAATGAAAAAATGCCCTGTCATGTATGCCGCGATAAAAAACGGTACGGCAATCATTCTGCCGATGGTCAGTTTATTTGGTAAATTCATAATCTCAAACCTCCACTCCTACAAGATCATAATCAAACGCATCGTCGATGCGGACACGGACAAATTCACCGGCAGAAAGATCTCGCTCGGATGTAAACAGCACGCTGTCATCGATTTCCGGTGCATCATACTCGGTTCTGCCATAGTAGCTTCCGTCCTCATCCCGGCCTTCCACCAGGACTTCCAGCACCTGCCCGATTTTACGGCGGTTGGATTCCAGCGAGATTTCAATCTGACGACGCATGATGCCGTCCACCCGCTCCGCCTTCACGTCTTCCTCGATCTGATCTGCCATTTCACCGGCGACGGTGTTCTCTTCCTGGGAATATGCGAAGACACCCAGGCGGTCAAACTGCACCTCATCCACGAAATCACAGAGTTTTTCGTAGTCCTCCTCTGTTTCTCCCGGGAATCCTACGATGAACGTTGTCCGGATGTGAATATCCGGAATTGCCTGACGCAAACGTTCTATGGTTGACCGAATACTTTTTTCTGTCGACCTGCGTTTCATGGCGGTTAATACCGCGTCACTGCAGTGCTGAATTGGAATATCAATGTAATGGCAGACCTTGGCTTCCCTTGCCATAACCTCAATCAGCTCGTCGGAAATGCGGTCTTCATAGCAGTACATCAGCCGGATCCAGTGGATTCCATCCACCTCACACAGTGCTTCCAGCAGCTCCGGCAGACAGCGTCTGCCATATAAGTCCATACCGTAGTTGGTTACATCCTGCGCGATGAGGATCAGTTCCTTGCATCCGGCAGCTGCCAGCATTTCTGCCTCTGCCAGAACATCTTCCTTCTTTTTGCTGCGGAATCCTCCGCGGATGGACGGGATGACGCAATATGCGCACCGGTTGTCACATCCCTCGGCGATTTTCAGCGTCGCCGTATACGGGTTTTCCTCCAGTTTTCGGATCTGAAACGGCAGACACTTCTCAAAATCCGTCGTCACGACTTTTTCCCGCATGCCGTCCTCTGTCAGCTGCCGAAGGATCTCGGGAAGCTTTTCATACTCATTTACGCCGATGAAACAGTCTACCTCCGGCATTTCCTCATACAGTTCCTCGCTGTACCGTTGGGCCAGACAGCCGGAAACCACCAGCTTTCGTCCACCCTCTTTATATTCACACATGTCAAAGATACGTCCAATGGACTCTGTCTTTGCATCATTGATAAACCCGCAAGTATTGACGATGATCACATCGGAATCTTCCGGACCATCTGCAATTTCAATGGCTGCCTCTTCCAGAATGCCTTTGGCAACCTGGGTGTCATTGAAGTTTTTCGGACAGCCCAGTGTCTCAAAATATACCCTCATATATCCTCTTAGATTTCTCCTTCCATCTGTTCCAGTTCTTCTTCCGTCATCAGAACCTGCCGCGGACGGCTGCCGTCCTGCGGACCGATAATGCCCCTCGCTTCCATCATATCCACGATTCTGGCCGCACGGTTATACCCGATGCGGAAACGCCGCTGCAGCATGGAAACCGAAGCCTGTCCGCTGCGCACCACCAGATCGATGGCTTCCGGCAGCAGATCATCCGTTTCTTCCGCCTGAGAAGAAGACCCGGTTCTTTCAATTCTGGTCAGAATCTCTTCGTTATAGGAACTGGCAGAATCCTCTACCTGACTCTTTACAAACTGAATTACATCGTGCACTTCACTGTCGGAAACAAAGGTGCCCTGTACGCGAATCGGCTTGCCCATACCCATCGGATTAAAGAGCATATCGCCCTTTCCTACCAGCTTTTCTGCCCCCTGCATATCCAGAATGGTCCTGGAGTCCACCTGGGAAGAAACGGCAAATGCAATCCGGGACGGAATGTTCGCCTTGATTACGCCGGTAATGACATCCACCGACGGCCTCTGGGTTGCCACGATCAGGTGCATACCTGCTGCTCTGGCCATCTGGGCCAGGCGACAGATGGATTCTTCGATCTGTGATGGTGCTGCCATCATCAAATCCGCCAGCTCATCGATGATGATCACAACCTGCGGCATGACCTTATCCTCTTCTCCGTCGGCACGGGCAGATTCATTATAGGATTCCAGATCTCTTACGCCGGCTTCCGCGAATTTTTTATACCGGTCTGTCATTTCTGCTACGGCCCAGTTTAAGGCAGCCGCCGCTTTGGACGGGTCGGTAACTACCGGAATCAGCAGGTGCGGAATTCCATTATAGTTCCCCAGTTCCACCACCTTCGGATCCACCAGAATCAGCTTCACTTCATCTGGTGTTGCCTTATACAGCAGACTCAGAATGATGCTGTTGATGCAGACCGATTTTCCAGAACCGGTAGATCCGGCAATCAGCAGATGGGGCATGGATTTCAGATCCGCCACGATGGCATTTCCGCTGATATCCTTGCCCACTGCGAAGGTAATCTTGGATTTCGCACTCTGAAATGGTTTCGAGTCAATGATATCCCGCAGTTTGACCATGGAAACCGCATCGTTTTCCACTTCTATGCCAACCGCTGCCTTCCCCGGAATCGGGGCTTCGATTCGAATGCTTCTGGCTTCCAGGTTCAGCGCAATATCGTCCGCAAGCCTTACAATACTGCTGACCTTCACGCCCACTGCCGGCTGAATTTCATATCTTGTCACAGTAGGCCCCTGGGTTACCTGTACGACTCTGGCATCCACGTGGAAATTCTTCAGGGTCTCTTCCAGCTTCATGGCCTTGGCCTGCAGCAGTTTGCTGTTGGTTTTCGCACCTCCGGCAGACCGTGTCAGCAGATCAAGCGGTGGCTTATGGTATACCTTCACGGGTTTGGCCGCCTGATCCAGTTCCTCTGTGGTCAGCATCGCCTCCCGCGCTTCTTTATTGGTCAGCTTCGGCTGCAGTTCTGCCGCCGGCGTTCCGCCGCACTCTGCAGATACAGAGGATGCAGACGCGGCAGATGCTGCAGATGCCGGTGCACCTGGATCGATCTTCTGTCCGTTGCGGTTGATAAACCGGTTACTGCCGGATACCGGGCTGATTTCCTCCTGTGGTTCGATACCGGTAAGGCCTGTTGTACCGGAAGAGCCGCTGCCTGTCGGCAGCCCATCCAGACCAAATCCTGCTGCAGCATCCGTCTTGCTCTCAAGCCCCATCGAATTGGACGGCTTCCTGCCGAACAGGCTGTCATCGCTCATATATTTCAGTATGCTGTTCTTTTTTTCCTGATTCAGAGGCTCCACCTGGCTTGGCGGGATATACTCCCGCTTCGGAATCTCCGGCGCTTCTGTAGGAGATTCATCCTCCTGAATATTGCCGGAAATGATAATCTCAGGCTGGGAAACAATCCCTGCACCGGCATCATCCGTAATCCCTGCATCCGCAGAAACAGGCCGGGCGGATGGATTTTGAGAAGAAATATCCTCCTTATCTTCCAGAACACTGCTGTTCAGCACTTTTTTCTGCCGTTTGGACGGGAGTTTCTTCGGTGCCAGTTCTTCCATGGCAACCTGAATGCCCTGTTCATCCTCGCTCATGTAGTCCAGATGGGCATGCTCCTTCAGCAGGCGGCGTTCTTCCATTTTATCGCCGATTTTGGTGATAAGCCGGGAAACCGGTGTATTGATCAGAAGAAGCAGCGCAATCGATGTGACGACCACAGCGAAAATCCAGCATCCTACTACTCCGAGCCATTTGATCAGGAAAGATGCCGAAATCATACCGATGAAGCCACCGCTGGTCAGATGTACCCCGGTGGTATAGAATGCCTTCATGGCCTGCCATGTCAGTTCGATTGCCTTCACATCAATGAAACGGACAGAATTCATGATAGTCATCATCAGCAGAATGATGAAAATCAGCGCGCCGGACTTCAGTGAAATATGTACGGTCTTTTTCGCGAAAAGCAGTACCCCGTACAGAATGATATAGAATGGGAAAATATAGGCAATGAAGCCCAGAATTCCCTTCAATCCGTTTCCGATCATTTCGCCGAACTGGCCGGCCCCTTCCGTGAAGGTGGCTACGATCAGAAATACACCGATGGCGATGGCAATAATGGCCCAGATCTCATCCATGACCCGTTTGTCAGCCTTGCGCTCAGCCTGAATTTCCTGCACGCGTGCCTTTGCTTTGGACTCTCCGTTTTTATTGCCCCGGCCGCCGGAACCGCCGCTGCTTTTCGTTCCGGACGCAGTATTCTTATTTTTGGATCCGGGCGGTCTGCCCGGTTTTCTTTTCGCTTCCGCCATGAATCATATCCTCCGGTTACATACCTGCAATCCCGAGCATAGGTCCGAAAATGCCCAGCAGTACTACGAAGGCACCTACAACCCATACATAATAGGAGAAATAGCTTAATTTTTTATCTGAAACAATTTTAATCATGGTTTTGATCGCCACGAGACCGGATACCGCTGCTACCAGCATGCCCACAATGACAGGGCCTGCTTCTGCTGCAGTCACACCTGCTTCAATGGCATCCGGCAGTTCCATCACTGCAGAACCCAGGATGGACGGAATAGAAATCAGAAATACAAACTTCACTGCAAATTTCCGATCCAGATTGCAGATCAGACTGCCGAACAGTGTGGAACCGGACCGGGAAATCCCCGGACAGATGGCGATACCCTGCACCAGTCCGATGAAAAATGCGTTGCGGAAATTCATCTTCTCCAGCCCCCTGCTGGAGCTTCCCATCCGTTCTGCCATGACAAGCAGAAAACCTGTGATAATCAGACCCACACCAATGGGAATGATGGAAGTGTACAGAGAATCGAAGAAGTCTCCTCCCAGCACACCAATGATTCCTGTCGGAATGGTCGCAATGATAATCAGGACGCCAAGCTTTCTCACGGGACGTTCGTCAAGTCGAAGGCCCTTTCCGGTGCACAGATCTTTTATGGTCAGGCAGAGTTCCACAATCAGCTCCCAGATATCTTTCCAGTACACGATGAACACAGAAATCAGTGTTCCCACATGAAGCATGACCGCAAACAACAGTACTTTGGTTTCATCAATACCGAAAAACTGCTGCAGCAGTGCCAGATGTCCGGAACTGCTGATAGGCAGAAATTCCGCCAGGCCCTGTACCAGGCCCAGAATGACCGCTTCGAAATATGTCATAATCTCTTTCCTTTCTACGCACAGAATGGCAGGCGGCAGGAAGGAAGCCCTGCATAGGACTCCGTCTGCCGCCTTCCTGTTATTTCTTTGTAATATACCCTTTTGCTTTCAGGGTTTCCGCACAGAGAATGGCGCCGCCGGCAGCCCCTCTGATGGTATTATGTGAAAGTCCGACAAATTTATAATCATATACGGTATCTTCTCTGAGACGGCCGATGGAAATGCCCATGCCCTTGTCTCTGTCCACGTCAGCCTTTACCTGCGGACGGTTGTCTTCTTCAAAGTACTTAATGAACTGTTCCGGTGCCATCGGAAGCTTTTCTTCCTGAGGGAAGCCTCTGTAGCTTTCCAGCTTTTCGATCAGCTGCTCCTTCGTCGGTTTCTTTCTGAACTTTACGAAAGCGGCTGCAGTATGGCCGTTCAGTACCGGCACACGGAGGCACTGGCAGGTGATCACCGGCTCTTCCGCCTTCACAATCACACCGGCTTCTTCATCCACATGACCCCAGATCCGCAGCGGTTCCTGTTCACTCTTTTCTTCCTCGCCGCCGATGTACGGGATGATATTCTCCACCATCTCCGGCCATGCCTTGAAGTCCTTTCCTGCGCCGGAAATCGCCTGATATGTAGTGATTACGCACTCATACGGTTCGAATTCCTTCCAGGCGTTCAGTGCAGGCACATAGCTCTGGATGGAACAGTTCGGCTTTACAGCGATAAAGCCACGGGTAGTGCCCAGACGCTTCTTCTGTGCTTCGATGACCTGGAAATGCTCCGGATTGATTTCAGGAATCACCATCGGTACATCCGGTGTCCAGCGATGTGCACTGTTATTGGATACCACCGGAGTCTCCGTCTTCGCATAAGCTTCTTCGATGGCTTTGATTTCTTCTTTTGTCATATCTACGGCGCTGAAAACGAAGTCAACGGTTGCGGCAACCTTCTCCACATCGTTGACATTCATAACACGGATGCCTTTTACCGCTTCCGGAATCGGTGTATCCATTTTCCATCTGCCTGCAACCGCTTCCTCATAGGTCTGCCCTTCGCTTCTGGCACTGGCCGCAATGGTCACGACCTCAAACCATGGGTGATCCGCAAGCAATGAAATGAATCTCTGACCGACCATACCGGTTCCGCCCAGAATTCCTACTCTTAATTTCTCTGACATCTCTTTTCAAGCTCCTCTCGTTCTTATTCTTCGTATCTTTAACAATTTATTGTACCACTTTTCCATTGGTTTTTCAACAAAATCCATTCATCGGAATATAATAATTTGAAAGGTGGTGAAACGATGGCTATTTTTACTGGTACAGCAACCGCACTGGTGACTCCCTTCCGGGGCGGAAAAATTGACTACGTGACACTGGGAAAGCTGGTAGAATGGCAGATCAAAGAAGGTGTGGACGCACTGGTGGTCTGTGGAACCACAGGAGAAGCATCGACTTTATCCGGAAAAGAACGAGTTCAGCTGACCCGGTTTGTGACAGATCTGGTCAAAGGCAGAGTGCCGGTACTGGCCGGTACCGGAAGCAACAACACTCGCTTTACGCTGGATCTGTCCCGAGAGATCGAAGCTGCCGGAGCCGACGGTATTCTGGTGGTCACTCCATATTACAATAAATGTACGGAAAGCGGCATGATCGCCCATTACGAGAAAATTGCAGACAGTGTAAGCATTCCCATGATTCTTTATTCTGTCCCTTCCAGAACCGGTGTCAATATTTCTCCATCGGCAGTGGAAGTCCTGAGTCGGCACCCGGGTATCGCCGGGATCAAGGAAGCCAGTGGAAACATGAGTCAGGTCTGCGCCATGGCACAGTACGTCAGCGATGATTTTCAGATCTATGCCGGAAACGACGACTTAGCCGTACCGTTCCTGTCTCTGGGCGGAGCAGGCTGTATATCCACGGTATCTAACCTGATACCAGGACGGTTTTCTTCTATGATCCACAACTGGTTGTCAGGAGATACTGCCGGCGCTGCTGCGGAACAGATTGCGATGAAACCGCTGATCGACGCAATTTTCACGGAGGTCAATCCGGTTCCTCTGAAAGCAGCTCTGAGCATGATGGGACTATGCGAAATGGAATACCGGCTTCCGCTCTGCCCGCCGACCAATAAGACCCAGTATCTCCTCTATGATACCCTGAAAAAGTGCGGGCTGGTGGAATAACAGCGAAAAACGCCTGACAGATTGAGGTTCAAAAACGACAAAGAACGGCAGACTGTACATTCTGCCGTTCAAAAGTTGATCAACTAATTTATTTCTGAAAATTAAGCTTCAGCCACTACTTCCTTACCGTCATAGTAGTTGCAGTTCGGGCAAACTCTGTGCGGAAGTTTCGGTTCGTGACACTGTGGGCAAATGGATAAGCCCGGTGCGGTCATCTTCATGTTAGCGGATCTTCTCTTGTCTCTTCTAGCCTTAGAAGTTTTTCTCTTAGGTACTGCCATATTTTAACACCTCCTTGTGCGTCATTTTCTGTATATCATTGCATACAAAATATGTCAACACCGTCAACCACTTCATTATACACTTGGTGACCGAATTTGTCAACAGTTATTTTAATTTGCTTACAATGTTCAGAGTGTCTCTTGCGATCATCAGCTCTTCGTTGGTCGGGATCAGAAGCAGCTTTACTCTTGCATCATCGGTGGAGATGATCGTTTCCTTACCTCTAACCTTGTTCTTCACCGGATCCAGCTTGATGCCCAGGTTGCCCAGTTCGTGGCAGATGATTTCTCTCATGGATGCGTCATTTTCGCCTACGCCGGCAGTGAATACGATAGCATCTACGCCGTTCATTTCAGCAATATATGCACCGATGTAGAATCTTACCTTATGTGCGAAGACTCTCAGGGCCAGATCTGCTCTTTCATTGCCGTCTTCCACTGCAGCTTCGATATCTCTGAAGTCGGAGGAAACGCCGGAAATACCCAGAACGCCGGACTTCTTGTTCATAATATTGTCCATTTCTGCCTGGGACAGGCCTTCCTTCTTGGCGATGAAGTTTACGATAGCCGGGTCGATATCTCCGGAACGGGTACCCATTACCAGACCTTCCAGCGGAGTGAAGCCCATGGAAGTATCGATACACTTGCCGCCCTTGATTGCGGAAACGGATGCACCGTTGCCCAGGTGGCAGGTAATGATCTTCAGATCGTTGATGTTTACGTTCAGAATGTCAGCGGCTCTCTGGGAAACATACTTGTGGGATGTTCCGTGGAAGCCGTATCTTCTTACACCGTACTTGGTATAATATTCATAAGGCAGCGCATAGATATAGGATTCTGCCGGCATGGTCTGATGGAATGCAGTATCAAATACACCAACCATCGGTGTATCCGGCATCAGTTCTTTGCAGGCTGCAATACCCAGCAGGTTAGGCGGGTTATGCAGCGGAGCCAGTTCCACGCACTCTTCCAGTGCCTTGATGACTTCTTCGGTGATCAGAACGGAATCTGCATACTTTTCACCTGCATGCACAACTCTGTGACCAACTGCACCGATTTCATCCATGGAAGCAACCACGCCGTGATCCTTATCCTGAATTGCCATCAGAACCTGCGCGATAGCGTCCTTATGGTCTTCCATCGGAGTCACCAGCTTGAACTTATCCATGCCGATCTTTTCATGTGTGATAACAGAGCCTTCCATGCCGATTCTTTCCACCAGGCCCTTTGCCAGTAATACTTCATTGGTCATATCCAGAACCTGATATTTTAATGAAGAGCTGCCGCAATTGATTACTAAAACTTTCATGTATTTCATATCCTCCATTAAATTAATTGACGATAACTTAGCCTTAAATATTATACACTTCTGTATTCCACATTTCAAGTATTTTCCTTAAAAAACCGCACCCTTTCCACCATATCACAGTGGTCATACAGGTTTCTTCCGGACGCCAGATTATAGAGGTCTGCAGCCAGCATGTCCTTTCGGAGCAGATCTTCGATTTCCGGCGCCTTTTCCAGATCCCGGTTCACATTGGTGATCACAGGAAGCCCGCAAATCCCACCCTTTTTCACAGCCTTCAGATATCGGCTCCCCCTCTCGTTCAGGGCCAGCACCCGGACGTAATCCCTGCCTGCGTTAACGTCTTTCTTCGTAATTCCCAGCAAAATCTGGGCGGCAAACCTTTGCATTCTCGTCCTGGTGTATCGTTTTGATTTCAATGTTTCATAGAGGTCCTCCATAGATTGGCATCTTCGGATTTCATTTCGTGCTTTGTTTCCGAGGCCTTCCCCGCCGGCCTCCGCCAGATCCAGTATCTCCGCCGGCGTGGTAAGAATCTTCTGGGCAACCATGCGGAAGTACATTTCTTTTCTGTTTTTCAGCGTTTCCCCACTGACCTGCAGGTCATCCGGGACCCAGCCTGATACATCAAGTCCGCTGGCTGCCATCTGCCGAATGGCAGTGGCTGAAGCAAATCTGCCTGCAGGCAGCGGATCATGGTAACCGGCTCCCTGCCGTTTTACGGTAATCGGTTTCGCCTTGTCCATATATTTCAGATACTCCAGGGCAAGGATATGATTGGGACCCTGGAGCATGTCCTGTTCCTCTTCGTTCAGAATACCCTTCAGGACCTGCTGACGTGCTCTCGGCCAGGAAAAGCCCTCCTTCACCAGAGGCAGCATTCTCTGCTCCATTTCCTCTTTCGAAGCCTGCAGCTTGTCCTTTATCGTAAGAAGCGCAGAAAGATCACCCGACTCGCTGCCGAAGGAAATAAAGTCCGCGCCCAGATTTTGGAGAATATTCACTCCTGCCCGTGCGAAATTGCCGGCACTGCTGACCGCCGACACTGTCGGAAGTTCCACCACCAGATCCGCGCCGTTTCTGACAGCACTCGCTGCCCGGCTCCACTTATCCTCCATAGCCATGCCGCCCCGCTGGGTGAAATTTCCGCTCATGACAACCAAAATCACCTCCGCACCGGTGATCCTTCTGGTTTCCTGTATATGCCACAGATGGCCGTTATGAAACGGATTGTACTCCGCCACGATACCGGCACTTGAAATCTCATGCATTGGATTCCCTCATTTCTTCCAAACCTTTTCATGTGTATTATATCATAATCCCTGCCAGGAATACAGCAAGAATTCCGGCCAGAAGTCCATGGGTTGCCTTGCGCTGCAGAATGTCCTTCATTCCGATGCCGGATCCTTCTGCCATGGACACCGACTGGCCGATGACCGACAGACCGCCGAAGGAGACCAGAACTGTAATCAGCACACTCTTCAGCTGCAGCGAAATATTGCAGGCGCTGACCATGCTGGAGCCTGCTGTCATTTCCAGCAGACCTTTCAGGAGAGAACATACCGCCTCATTGCCAATCAGGCGAAACAAGCCCATAGCATCCAGCAGCTGCATACCGATCATGAAGAGGATCAGATACGCAAGGATCAGCGCCATGGCCCGAAATCCCGACAGAATGGACTGGGTAAAGGAATCCAGAAGTCCTGCGGCGCCGTGTGCACTTCCCGGATTTTTTCCCGGCAGCTTATGATTCTTTCCGTTTCGTCTCCCATTGGTTCCGGGACTGGTTTTCCAGAAAAAGCCGTTCAGTAATGCGGCACCGTAATGAGCTGCTGTCACCACCGCCGCCGCCCGGGTGCTCCCCAGAAAACCGCCGATGGTACCCATGAGAAACGCCGGTCCCGTTACCATGGCGTAACTGAGCACCCACTTTCCGTCTTCCAGACATAAAGCACCGGTTTTCACCATATCCGCCGATACTCTGGCTCCCATGGGATAGCCGGACAGGCAGGCCACAGCGAAAGGATAAATTCGAGGCGGTAGCTTCTCCAAGTTCCCGGTCCGTTTGATGAAGTCAGAGAAAATGAAAAAAGGCAGAAGCACCGGCACGATGGAATTGGCCCAGATGATGATGGCCGACTTGGAACCTGCTTCCGTCACCTGCGGAAACAGAACCATCGCCGCAGTAAATACCGTCACAAGTGCAAGTATCAATTTGTTTCTGTTCAATAAATGAAAGCCCATGATAAAGTATATGACTCTTTCATGGGCTTATTCTTTCATTTATTCTATTCTTCGATTTCCTGGGCCGGGCCTTCATTCTGTGTCTTATAGGCCAGAATCTTCATTTCTTCCCGGTTACTTGCCAGTGTGTCATTGATATCCGCAAACGTCTTTTCCAGGTTGGAATACATTTCACCGAAGTACTTCATGTTCAGCTCATCCATCTTTCCCTGCATATCGAAAAGCATCTTGTCTACATAATCATAAGTGCGCATTTTCAGCACCTTGGCATGCGTTTCCGCATCCTGCCGGATCTGCTCTGCCAGCTTGGTCGCACGCAGCGTAATATCATCGGTTTCCACCAGATAATCCGCCTGTTTCTTGGCTTCCCGGATAATTCTCTCATACTCTGCCTTGGCTTCTGCAAGAATCCGGTCACGTTCGTCCCGGATCCACTTGGCCTGCTGTACATCGTCCGGAAGGGCCAGGCGGATTTCTCTGACAAGCTGGAACACTTCTTCGGCGTCCAGCATGATCTTTCCCGTCAGGGGCAGTCCCGGTGCTTCGTCTACTAAATCTTCAATTTCTTCCAGCAGTTCTAAAACCTTCATCGTGTCTTCCATAATCAGTACGCTTTCCCTTTCATTCGTTTCAGTACATTGGCAGGTACCAGCATCTCTCCGTCTCCTCCCAGAGAAATCACCTGCTTGGCCATGGTAGAGCTGACAAAAGAATACTTCGCGTCTGCCATGAGAAATACCGTTTCAATTTTATCATGATATAGATGTTCGTGGAGATGGGCCATCTGCTGCTCGCTGTCAAAATCGCTCATGCATCGCAATCCCCGCACCACCACGTTAAAACCGTTGTTATTCACATAGTCTGCCAGAAGTCCACGGCACTGCGATACCCGTACATTGGGCAGATGTGCCGTTGCCTCCTCAATCATTTCCATGCGTTCCTCGAAGGTAAACATGGTCTTTTTTTCCAGATTCACGACCACACCAACCACGACTTCATCAAAAATATTGGCTGCCCGTTCGATAATATCCAGATGTCCCAGCGTCAGGGGATCAAAGGAACCGGCATACAGGGCTTTTGTGTTCATTGCTTCTACCAGTGCTTTCCGTCAAAATCACAAGTCCCGAAAAATTTCGGAAGCCTGCGGTTACATTTTATCACAGTTTCCGGGAAGAATCAATATATCAGCCGTAAATGGTGATAGTCATGGAGCCGTACCGCCGTTCCTTTAATTTGATGAAACCTTCGATTTCCTCCGGAAATTCGTCTTCGCTGGCGTGCTCTGCCACGATGATTCCTTCTTCCGCCAGAAGTTCCAGATCGGAAATCAACCGGAAACAGTCTTCATAAAGCCCCTTCTTATAGGGAGGGTCCAGGAAAAAGATATCCACGGGTTCGTGGATTTTGGTCAGAACTTTTTCATAATCGCCGAAGATCACCTGGCTCCATTCCTCTGCCCTGCAGTGCTCCACATTTCGGCGCACTAACTCGATGCTGGTTCTGGAATTATCACCGAAATAGCATTTCGATGCGCCTCTGGACAGGGCCTCCAGACCCAGATTTCCTGTGCCTGCGAACAGATCACAGCAAACGGCGTCATACAGATTTCCGGAAATAATGCTGAACAGCGCTTCTTTCACTTTTTCCGATGTGGGACGTATATCATAATTGTCTGGGGTCTCCAGCCTGCGACCTTTGAAATCCCCTGCAACGATTCTCATAAGCATTCACCTCATAAAAAAATTTTCTTCTATATATATTAACCTATCTGCCGCAGAAAATCAATGGGAGCTGTCTACTAACACCGCCATTTATTTCAAGTCATAAAAAGAACGCACCGGTGCAACACTATGAATGTAATAGGAGGTGAACAAAACATGTCATTACAAGATAAGATGAATGTGAATGCAAAACCTGCATTAAACAGTCTGAAGACAGAGATTGCCAATGAACTTGGCCTGGCGAACTATGAACAGCAGGACAAGGGCAACCTGACTGCAAGACAGAATGGCTATGTCGGCGGTTATATGACCAAGAGACTGGTCGAAATGGCTGAAAGACAGTTAGCCGGTAAGTAGGACCGAGTTTTCAGAAACTCACCTGAAGCGCTGATACTGCGTGACACACGCGCCGCAGCGCACGACAATCAAATTTGGATAAATGCAGAAAGGACAGCTTCGTACGAACTGTCCTTTTTGCCATATAGCTATGTTATTCGAATGCCGCTTCAAAGTAGTACCAGTGGTCCGTTATCTCAGATGTAGAGCCATGACTGCCATTTTCGGCAGACCATTCCCAATAATCATGACCATTTTGCGTCAGTTCCGCTTCCGTATTCTGAAAGGCAAGTGGAACATTATCATAGGAATAGTAACACCCATAATACGTGTCTCCTCTTGTAAAGAGTACAAATTCCAGCATGTCATGTTCACCTTCCCAGGTATTGAAACTATACTCACCTAAATGACCGGGAATCCCGCTGCCATTCTGCAGCCCGGCTTCGATCTTATCGCCGTACAGGCTCACAAAAGCTTTGACACGCAGCTGCGGGCTTGCAAGAAATATTACAATTCCAAGGATCAACACTGCAATTACAACCAAAATCATTTTCTTCTTCATAATATTCTCCCTCCTGAAGTTCATTATTTATGCAAAGAACTGATGGCAAAACGTTTCACCTCTATACTTTCTTTCGCGTCAGGATAATTCCAACGATTGCCCCTGTAAGAAGAATCGGTGCCGCTCTGACAAACAGCCATTCAAATGCGTGTAAAGCTGTTCCGGCAACAGCGGTTTCCGGATCACTGTAATCCCAGTCCAGGTAAGGACTGTTGAAAAAAAACAAGACCGCAGAAATGATGACCATGACTGCACACAATGTGATAAACAGCCAATGGAGTATGTTTCGCCTTGTGTTTTTCCTTTGTGCCAGCTGTAAGTTTATAATTTCCAGTTTTTCGGAAATCGCCTTTAATTCATCCGCTTTCGTTTCGGTAATCGTTTCTCCAAGCAACGTGCTTACAGGTGTTTCAAGTGCTTCCGATATGGAAATTAACATATCCGAATCCGGAACAGACAGTCCCTGCTCCCATTTCGAGATGGTCTGACGCACCACGTTCAACTTAATGGCAAGTTCTTCCTGCGAAAGTCCTTTTGATTTTCTGACCGCTTTTAAGTTTTCATTTAACATCTGGATAACCTTCTTTCTTTCCGTTGTTACCTCGATTGTATGAGAACCTGCCCGTTGCCGCAAGCAACACATATTAACATGTTGTAAGGTTATCCATTACAGCAGGCGGGAAATCCAGTCAAGCAGTGAATCTCTCGCAGATGGAGCTGCGGTGGATTCTTCATGCAGCAGATCGTGACGGGCATTTGGGAACAGCTGCATGGAAACGCTGCAAATGCCAGCTTTCTCCATACGCTGCTTGACGGAAAGTACGCCCTTTCCGTAATCGCCCACAGGATCCTCCTGACCGGACAGCAGCAGGATTGGCGTATCTTTATTCCAGCCGTGATAGGCGTCCTTGCTTCCGGTGCGCTTCATGGCGCCTAAAAGCTGCCAAAATAGACCTGCAGAGATGGTTTTTCGGCACAGGGAATCGGAAAGATAAGCATCAAGCTGTGCGTCATCGGCACAGAGCCAATCGGCAATCGTCCGGTTTGGCTTGAATTTCTGATTATAATTGCCGAAGGATAGCTGCTTGACAAGGTCGGTGGTGCCATCAAAACCGGCCTTTCTAATCTGGCTTTTTACAATTGTCATCATAATATCCAACACCGGTCCTGGCTGGAAGCCAGTCCCCAGAATGGCGGCACCTGCCACGTTTTCCGAATAGCGGCCAAGGTATTCCCGCAGGAGAAAGGAACCGAGCGAGAAACCCAACATAAAATGTGGAATTTCAGGAAAACGTTCTGCCAGAACCTCAAAGAACATGTGCATGTCCTGGATGGAGGCCTCCCAGCCGTCTTCGCCAAAGGAAGCAATGTCAGGGTCTCCGGGATTTCTTCCATGCCCTCGTAGGTCAAACCCTGCCACAATAATGTGATGTTCCGTTAATTCCTGGGCCAAGGCCGTGTAACGGCCAATATGTTCCGTCATCCCATGAGCAATCTGCAAAATGCACCTCGGCTCCTGCTCCGGCAGCCATAATGTGGCAGGAAGCGAGAACCCCTGATACCCGTCAAATTCAAATGTTTCATTTATCATGGTTATGTATTCCTTTCCTCATCGATGTTTACGCTGATATCTTCCTCTCAGCTCCGCTTTTTGAAGAATGTGCCCTTCTGCTAATTTCAGAATGTCTTCTTTTTTTGACGTTTCGTTTGCCTCTAATTTGCAATCCAGCGTATAAAGGGTGAAGACATACTCATGATTCCAGTTGAACGGAGGCTTTGGTCCTCGATAACAGTGTTTTCCATAAGCGATTCCCTGTTCCATATGTATCGGTTCTTCAATAACACTTCCTTTGGCAATGCCACCCGGAATACATTCGGCAGGCGCAATGTTCCAGGCGATCCAATGATTGTATCCCGGTTCGATAGGATGACCAAGATCATCCAAAGTAATCACCATGGTTTCTGCGTTTTCGTCAATTCCTTCGATATGAAATTCCGGAGATTGATCTTCTCCAAATCCTGCATGATAATCAGGTATCCATCCGCCTTCAATAAAACTTGGTGTAGTAATCTTAAGCATATTCGAAATCCCCCTTCTGCCCCTGGTGCATCCCTGTGTATTACAAATAAAATCAGAACTTATATTTCCTGCACTTCTTTGCCGCTGATATGTTCGATCTCAATCTGAAACATCTGGGTTGCCTTGCCTGAGGCTGCAATTTCTTCAAGAACCATATCCTCATTTGGATAATATTTCATTGCAAATTTTTTTAATAGTTCCTCTGCATGCTCACTCTCGTCATGCCCAATCAGGTGACATCTTCCAAAGACAACCGTACTCTGCACATATGGTGCCCAGGCTTTATCTCTTACCGTTTCGTTTCCGTAAACAGTAAAACATACCTTGTCACACGCTTTCAAAGAATCCACTTTGTGCCCTGCCTTCGCGCCATGAAAAAGAATTGTCTCTGTATCTTCATCATACAGATAATTGATTGGTATGGCATAGGGATACCCATTATCACCCTGTACTGCCAGAATACCCCGTCGAGAACAGCGAAGCAGCTCCTTCGCCATGTCAATGCTGATTTCATTTACCTTTTTTCGAATCGGTCTGAACATAATTTTTCCTCCTAAGATTAAGATATGGTTTAGATAAGATTACTCGGAATGAAGCCGTTTTCTTCATCAATCGGTATCGGCTCTGCATGTTCTGTATTTTCAAACGCTTCCATTCATTAGTAGAATGGAACAATCAATATATCTTTTTTCATGAAATATAATTCGCCACGCAATGTCATGCTGCACAGGTTCGAAATGCAATGCAGAACACGCAGCGCAGAGCTTGCCTTGTGAACTTCCTCCAAACGCAATTGCTGTTGGTCCGTCTGCTCCACCGATCATTCCGACACAGGCAGTATCTCCGCTCACAGTTGGTTCAAAGGAATCTCTGCAAATGACCCAACCGTATGAAGTATCCAGACCATAATGCTCCACAACCCATTTTGCTTCCAACTCAATGCCGGTTCCATCCGGCAGACAGGGATTATATGTCACGGCGCAGCCGTGAGATGTACGCAGCGCATGCCCGTTCAGCTCCAGTCGTGGATTGAAATGAAGGCATAATGGATCGTCCATCTCCAGTTCCATCTGCTACTCCCGTGTATGGTTTTCACATGTGTCACTCTCACAATTTTGATTCCACTTTTTCATGAAAGCACGGATTTCATCTGTCTCAACACGCATACAAAAATCAAGAACCAAGCCCTTGCTGCAGGAGTAAGCTGCAGGAGTAAGCTGCAGGGATCAGCCAATGGTGTCCCGCCCACTCAAACTGCTTTCCAATGGAAATTATCTTTCCGGCGTGATCCCTTCCCTGATGCCCCCAGAAGTTACCTTCAAAATGGACCTTCCATTCCGGAGCAGCAGGTTCTGCTGACGGGTTCAAATCTATGTCGTAATACTCTTCCGTGTACCTAATCTTGCTGTAATCAAAGGATGATTGCAGTGACTTGATATACTCCCACGGCTGCTTTAATGCCGTCAGTTTCATCTTATCAGCAATCTCAGCCAGGGTTTTCTTCTGATTTTCGGTTGCAGGATTCTCTTTCAAATAGGATTCAAACTGTGCTTTATCCCACATCCATGCCTGTTCCAAAGCAGCCGCATCTCCACATGCCAACAGCAAACGCAGGAAGTCCGTAAAATTCTCTGCCAGAGGGTGTACAAAATCAGGGGCAGTATTCATGGGACTGACCGCAAAAACCATTTCCCCGAAGCCTCGAATAAAGCAGTAGTGGATACCATCTATTACAGCCCAGCCAATGAAGGACGCTCCCTTTGGTGTACAAAAGTATAATACATCATCGTTCCCCGTTTCAATTCCAACCGATGCAAGGCTGATGCCAAGCCGTAAAAACTTTTGATACGTTTTCATTGATTTTACTCCTGTAATCCAGATTTTCCGATTCCTCCAGATTTTAAAACCGGAATTGGTCAATTACATATAAGTGATAATTAAGTTATAAACAATGAGTAACAGAATAACTGTAGTCCAAATCCACAATCGAGTTTTTTTATTTAAGGTCAAGTTCAACATGCTAATTCCAACTAAAATGACAAAGCAACCAATAACAGCAGGATAGTGTGTTCCACTTGAGCCATTTGACCACGGTGATATACCTAATGCAACAAAAAGTTCATCACCGATGCAATACCTAACGCCATTCCATGTAACACTCAATACCAGTCCCAAAGCAATCAATGAGACAGCAATAATCCGAAGTACCAATTTCTTATTTTTGCACATATCATCACCTCGACAAATTCCGGTTTATCTAAAAGTTACTTCTTCTTTTTTTGCAGGTCGAAATAAAAAATCATTTAAAGTAACAACATACCCACTTGCTTCCATTTCTTTGAACTGATTGTCAAAACCTTTTGCTTTTTTTACTTCAATCAACTCCCCATCCACAGGCACTAAGAAACGAATATTATGTTCAGATGGTGCATATCTTTGATATAAAGTCTTAATTATCTCAACTTTGCCTTCTAATACATATATTTTTTCCCATTCCGAACTATGAGCTTGATATATATAATCAATTACACCTACATCAATAGGAGATGTAAAACACTCTGGTTTCATAACAGGCCACTTTACTATGTCTCCTATAGAAAATGGTGTTCCACAACATTCCATTTGCCAGCATTCATAAAAGACAACACATTTCACAGGCACTTCACCACCTTTATAACTTTTGATTTGTCAACATCTCATAAATCCGCAACAGCCTATCTCAGAGTATTCAGAGAAGCCCAGCGATTGATAGAAAGCCACTGTTTTAGGTGTGTTGTCTGTTGTCAGTTGAATTTGCCGAACAGCGGGATATCGGTTCAGAACTGCATTTATCAAAGCTGTCCCAATCCCCTGACGCTGCTTTTTCGGATACACCAAAATATCCTGAATAAATACAATGGTAAAACCATCACCAACGGCCCTTATAATCCCAAGCAATTCATCATCTTCGTATGCTGCCAGGACCAGCAGCGAATGCCTATACCCCTGCTCCAACACCGCCATATTCTCCGTATATGCAGTCCAGCCAACCTCTGTATAAAGGCACCGGATATCATCTGCCTTATACTCTTTATATTCTCTGATTTCCATCTCAAATTCCTCCGCAAATTTCGATTTTGACATGATTATTATTCCGCGTTTAAGGCCTTAAACAATTCATAATAACTGTAATCATCATTTATAAACAGCACACCGTTCTTATCCAGAAAATACAGAAACAATGTAGCTGCAATTCTCTTGTTTCCATCCAGAAAACTATGATTTTTTGTTACGAAATATGATTGTAGGAGTCAAGCATTTCCAAAGCTTTACTGTATCCTGCACCTCATTATCATTTTCTGCATATTGTATTAGCCAGAATCATCAGCGTGATGATTAAGAACCCCGCACCTACTACACGGCATAGTTTTTTTGTATTGTACCTGCTTTTCTCTTCTTTGCTTGCAGTATTATACCCTGCAATCAGATTTTCGCCATGTCCGGAGATGAATACAATACTGATCATCAAAAAAAGCCAAAATACTACCCATAACACCCACTCAGGCCCATTACTAATATCTTTCAATGTCATTTTCCCTGGACCTCCTCAAATCCCGATCTAGCTGTTTTCTATCGATTAAGCTTCCCTTCTGAATGTCCACCGTCAATAAGCATGGCGCGGACAGAATTTTCATAAGGATTGATTCCATAATGTGTCACTTCTTTCACGACGCGCTTGTTCGATACAGTTACATCATTTGTTTCTTCTGCGCCGTTTACCTCCGTCCACCGCGTGAAGGTAGCTGTTACCTTGTAGAGTGCTCCTGAAATACTCTTTCCAATCGGCTGATTGTCCAGGATTCCGTCTTGCGGTATCTCGATTTCGAAGCACTCCGCTATTTTTTCCAGATCTTCCAGCCCTAATTTTTCGCCTGCTTCACCGAAAGTCTTCTTTTTTCCGAAACGGAACTCTCTGATGGGTTCTACTGTATACTGTACCTGTTCATATTCCCATTCTTCACATTCTCCTTCTTTTGAAAGACATTCGATTTTCTTTGGATGATCTTCTCCGTAAATCGTTTTCATCTCCTGAATCAGATCGGCTCCTGCTGCGCCGCTTCCAGAGAATCTGCCGCTTATTCGATTGGACATCGTAAGCCCCAAAATCGCCACAATGCCAATGACGACAAAAAACGCCGCGACTTTATGTTTTGCGAAGAATTCTTTGCATTTCCGTCCCATCGTTCCCCTCCCTCAGCTTCAAATCAGCCGATTTATCCCATATCTATCGCCATATATCCTGCGAGCCTCTGTTGTCCACTTCCGAATGAATTCCGTTTTTGCATCGGTATAGGCGTCTCTGTTATGCTCATATTTCTTCCATAATTCCAGCTTCAAAGATTCATACTCCTTTGCGACCTGCGGATGCTCGTTCAGATAGTCACGAAAATACAGTTCATCATTATCGCCGGTGCATCTGACTTTGCCCATATGCCCTGTATCGCTGTGCTGCCGATGTGGCTGATCCTTTCAACAGGATAGTCTTGCAACAGTTTTTTTATTGTGGCTTCTATCTCTTTGTAGTCGTCTTCCCACTTATCGTCGTGCTGGACAAGAAAAATCGGAAACAATTCCCACAATTCTTCCAGCGTCATCTCCAACAGTTCCTTTCCCATCGTCAGTCAAATCCTCCAAAGCGCAGCGCTTCCTCACCGTCCGATGAACGCCGAGATGGCATCTGCGGTTTGCCGGATCTGTTCTTCTCCCGAAATCGTGGGGACACCGTCGCCATCCTGTGGCCCGTAGCTTCCAAACTGAGCGTGGCAGCCGCCATTCAGCACCAACTCCGTGGTATCCGCTGGAAGATTTGCACGATTCTTTTCATAAGCTTCCCGATTCATCACATCATCCTCTGAACCATAGACGGAAAGCACTCTCAGTGTCGTCTGCGTGAGATCCTTGGTGGAATAAGCTGCCAGCAGAATCAATCCATCGAAATCCGTGTGATGTGCCGCCGCATAGCTTGCAGCCATCGCCCCGCCCAAAGAGTGTCCTGCTATGTACCAGGTGGTGATTTCCGGATGTTCTTGTTGGAGTCCGTCTGCAGCGTCAGCATCCAGCACCGCCAGATTACCTGGCATCTGCACCAGTGCACAGGAGATTCCCTGTTCCGCGCAGGCTCGCAGCAGTGGCGCATATGCCGTATATTCTACCTTGCCTCCGGGGTAAAAGATCAGTCCAATCGTCGACTTTTCGGGGAGAAACCAAATTACATCCCCGTTCTGCTCGATCTGCACATCATCCGTCTTTATGGCCATAGCTTCCATGGCCATCTCATCCGCGTGATAGTAGTCGGACACATAGGCATACGATCCGATTCCAATGACAAGAAGTGCAATCAAGCACACGGCAAGTATTATTTTTGTTTTTTTCTTCATATTCAACCTCTGATTCAGCACTGCACGCTGTCCCACCCGAAAAACCGGTGGCGCTGTGGGCATCCTCTTATCTCTCATAACATGCTATTATCGCACGATGAAGGAAATTGGAAAACCCATCTTCATATTGCTCATCCGTAACCGTTGCAACTCTCAAATCAAGATATGTTTCGGCCTGTGCAAGCATCATGCTTTTTTCGTCCTTTATCTGCAAAAGCTGCTTTAGTACAAATCCATATTCTCCAATCAGCTCACGAATTTCAAAGCTATTGATATCTTGTTTCTGTTTTTTGGATAACTTATCGAGTACATGATCGATCTGCCTTTTATATCCTTTCCTGATCTCCTCGCTCAATGGATTCAAAACCGTATTAATGTACGTTTCTTTACCACCATACCACGCAACAGTCTTGGCATATGTTCAAGCATAGCCGAAAACATTTTTGAAGATTCCTCTTTGTTGAAAACCGCAAAATCCATAGTGCTTACTCCTTTCAATGCCGCATCGATACTTTCAATCAAACGCTCCAGACGTTCTTTTTCTGAGATCAGCATCTTTTTCTGCGTTTGCAAAATACTTTTTCTGTCAAGAGCAGGGTTTTCAATGATTTCTTTTATGATCCGCAGAGGGATGTCAAGCTCACGAAAGTATAGAATCTGTCGAAGCACTTCCAACTCTTTTTCATCATATAATCTGTATCCGGCCTCGCTTCTCCCATTTGGATGGAATAATCCAATTTCGTCATAATATCGAAGTGTCCGTGCACTGACACCTGTCAATTCTGACATTTCCTTAATTGTCATCATAATGAAATGCCTCCTGTCTCTTGATGTCAATACTATAAGACTTCACGTTACGTTAAGGTCAAGACAAAATTATATTTTTACAAAGAAAGCTCTTCACTAATTGCTCCACTGTTCATATAATTAAGTTTACCATCTCTAAAAACTGGAATTTATCTGTCACTCAATTCGACTGCATCTGTCACGCAGAAAGCACCGGTCCGCTTCTCTTGCGAATATTTCTGGTGTAGAAATACGCGAAGGCAGTCCAACCGTTTCCCAGGTAGCAGAAAAAAGCAGGTACGGCTTCAGTGGAAGCATATTTTCCACCTTCAAATGCGCTCCATCCCGCAGAAGAAGACCATCTGCTGCCATCTTTACCGCATCGAAATACAGACGAGCACCGGTCAGATACTCTGCCTGTGCATCCATCACGATTCTGCCGGACTGTTTTGAATTTACCACAATTTCGCAGGCCGTTCCGCTGCCGAACATGATAAAATTTCGAAAATCTTCCGGATCGCCCAGCACTGCCCCAATGGGAGAGTCTTCATGCATGTTACTCTCACGTTTCAGGCAGTTCCAGCTTTTCAGGCAACCATCTGACCGAATCTTTTCCCAGTTTTCCAGTGTCGTGCTGTGAACCAGAACATCCGGTTCACAGGGCCGCAAGATTGTATCATCATACCGGTGACCTTCATAGAAACATCCTGCTTCCTTCATCTCCTCTTCGGTCATAACAAGGATGCAGTTCATCTTTCTGCTTTCATGGAAGCAGATGAAGTCACACACTGCCATCTGCCAGTCATGATGTACCGGTTTGCTGATTCTGATGGTATATGCACTTCCTTCGAAGCTTCCTGCCATTGTTTCATCGGTAAACCATCTTGACCTCCGTCCATCTACAGTTGCAGCTGGATGTTTTCCCCGAACATCTTTTTCACTTTATCTCGAAGCACCTGGTTGTCCGGATCCCGCAGGTACGGATCTTCTTCCAAAATATCCTTGGCCACATCTTTTACCTGATCCAGAATATCCACATGCTTCACCAGGTCCGCGATGTTCAGTTCCGGCAGGCCATGCTGCCGGGTGCCGAAAATCTCGCCGGGGCCCCGCAGTTTCAGGTCCTCTTCCGCAATGGTGAAGCCATCCGTACTGTTTACCATGATCTCGTTTCGTTTGGCTGCGACTTCTGTTTCCTTGCCGCAGATCAGAATACAGTGGGATTGTTTGTCACTTCTGCCGACTCTGCCACGCAGCTGATGGAGCTGAGCCAGTCCGAATCTTTCACAGTTTTCGATGACCATGACCGTCGCATTGGCGACATCAATGCCCACTTCGATAACTACAGTGGACACAAGAATATCAATTGCACCGTCTGCGAATTTCTCCATCACCGCGTCTTTCTCTTCCTGCTTCATACCGCCGTGCACCAGCCCGACCCGCAGTTTCGGATAGCCTTTCGATATTTCTTCGTATAATTCCTCTGCCGAACGGCAGTCCAGATTCTCCGACTCTTCAATCAGCGGCGCCACCACATAGCACTGACGGCCCTCTGCCACCTGGGAAGCCAGAAAGTCGTAGACTTTTTTTCTGGCATCATTGTAGCGAAGATAGGTCCGGATTGGCTTTCTTCCGGTAGGCATGGTGTCGATGACCGAAATATCCAGATCTCCGAACAGAATTACAGCCAAGGTCCTTGGGATTGGTGTTGCCGTCATGACCAGCACGTTGGGATTCTGCCCTTTTTCCGTCAGAAGTGCACGCTGATTGACACCGAAACGATGCTGTTCGTCAGTGATTACGATACCAAGCTTCCGGAACCGGACATCCGGCTGAATGATGGCATGGGTTCCCACCAGCACATCGATCTTTCCCCGCTCCAGTTCTTCCAGGATTCGTGCTCTTTCCTTTCCGCGGGTTCCGCTGCTGAGAAGCTCCACATGAAGGCCCAGCGGCTCCAGATCCCGCCGTAAAGATGACAGATGCTGTTTGGCCAGTAGTTCCGTCGGCGCCATCATCACTGCCTGATAGCCGCCTTTCACGGCCTTATACATGGCCAGCTCTGCAACAGCGGTTTTTCCGGAGCCTACATCGCCCTGCACCAGACGGTTCATAGGCTTATGTGCTGCAAGGTCCTGTTCAATTTCGTCCCAGACCTTTTTCTGTCCGGGCGTCAGGTTAAAAGGCAGCTGTTTCAGGAAAGGTTCTACGGAGACGGTTTTCGGGATGGATATGCCCTCCGCCTGACTGCTTCTTCCTTTTTTAATATAAAAGAGGCCCGTCTGCAGGACCAGCAGTTCTTCAAATACCATACGAAAACGGCTTTCCTTTACCTTTTGGGTATCCGTCGGAAAATGAATGTTGCGGATGGCATAGGCCGGACTGCATAGGTGATTATCTATCACCACATGGTTCGGCAGCCACTCTTCCACCTGCTCTGCCGCATCCTTTACTGCCATCTGCCAGCTTCGCATCTGGTTCTGTGTTATCCCTTCTGTCAGTGGATAAACCGGGAGAATCCCCCGTACATCGTCCTTATCACCCAGTTTGTGGAATTCCGGATGGGCCATCTGTCTCCTGCCATAGTTCAGTGTGATCTTTCCAAACAGTGCATACTCCTGCCCCACCAGAAAATAGTTCTGCAGATACCTTGCATTGAAAAATACCAGTTCCACCGAACCAGTATTGTCTTCCACCAGGATCCGGAGAGGTACTTTGCGGTTATATGCACTTGCTGCGGCTTTCTTTGAAACCACCTTGCCGCAAATCAGTACATCCCGGTCGAAGGGCGCCTCCATAATACTTGACACATGGGATCGGTCTTCATATTTTCTCGGAAAAAAGCTCAATAGATCCTCCACGTTTTCAATATGAAGATGTGCCAGCATTTCCTTCTTTTTCGGGCCGACGCCTTTCACCTTCGATACACTGTCTTTCAGATTCAGTTCCATTTCCGTTCCACCTCAAGGTTTCTGACTGCGATTAGCCTGGACTTCACGCCGACAATCCGCACCACCGCTCTGCCCGGCTGGTCCGGAAACATGGACTTCAGTTCCTTTTCCGTATAGTCCAGCATCAGTTTGGTTGCTCTGTGTATACTGGTGCCGAAGGACATGATGATATACCACTCCAGATAAACGCTTCCATCCGCTTCTTCACGCACCACCAGATTATCCGCCAATTCCCCCACGCCCGGCATGCTTCCGCCGATTCCGGTCAGTATTTTTCCTTTTTCCGATGCCGGGAAGGCTTTTCCGCCTGCTTGTGAAATCGCGTCTCCTACAATTCTGGCAAAAATATGGTCATTTATTTTAATGGTTCCCTTTTCGTTCTTTCGTTCCATCCCGGTTCCCCTTTCCGTACTTTTTTTTCACTGTAAATATTTTAACATATTTCCGAACACTTTACTAACCTTTTTCATAGAATAACAGGGGGTGAAAATATGCGGAATGACTGGCGGAAAAATGATTGCCGGAAACGGAAATGTTTTGAATTCAATAAGGAGACGAAGGATATCGGATTCGTCCTGCTGGTTTTCGGTACAGTAACCATCTGTGCCTTTTTCCTCCCTCCTAAGGCGTGGATTATCCTGCTTGGTGTGCTCCTGATGATCTGTGGTTTCACCCTCATGAAAAGGCCGTAGGCTGTACGCCTGCGGCCGTAATGTCATAATCGTTACGTCATAATCGTCACAAAGAAAAAACCCCGTGCGCATTTCTGCGCCGGGGTCTTTAGTTCGTTTTTAATTAGATGGCACGGTTCACTTTATTGGACCGGATGCATCTCGTGCATACGTTCGCTCTTCTAACGGTTCCGTTTTCTTCTGCTACTCTTACAGTCTGAATGTTGGCATTCCACTTTCTTCTGGTGTGTCTGTTAGAGTGGGATACAGCGTTTCCGGATACCTGTCCCTTACCACAAATTTCACATTTTCTTGACATCTACCGCACCTCCTTTGATATATTCAAGCGTATAGCATTGTTTCAAAAATTGGCTGTTCGCGTCTTTTCAGCACTCGAACAATCGATATTATACACGAAATCATTCTATATTTCAAGCACTTTTTTTAATTTCTCGGAAATTCTCATGAAATTTCGCAGGTTTATGCGTATTTTTCGGAAAGTACCACCTGTCCTGCAGCCCGGGTCGCATTCATATCGATGATCCGCTGGTTTCTGCTGCCCCGGAACTGCAGGGTCAAATCCTTTTCGGCTTCCACGAAACGACCGTCGATCAGCAGATCCGTCAGATTCAGGAGACCAGCAATCTCCGGGTCCTGTGCAGCCAAAGGCTGGAGTTCTTCATAGGTAAATCCGGTAAAGGTCACAATATTCATACGGGGAAATCGCCTCTTGATCTCCTGCGCCAGCGCATGGAATGCTGCGGGCTGACAAAGAGGTTCCCCGCCGGAAAATGTCACACCGTCCAGCAGCGGGTCTTTCTCAATTGCCGCCAGAATTTTTTCAATCTCACAATCGTAACCGCCGGAAAAATCGTGGGTCGCTTCATTATGGCATCCCGGGCAGCCGTGGGGACAGCCCTGGCAGAAGACCACAAACCGTAAGCCAGGACCATCCACGATGGACTCCCGAACCACGCCGGCTATGCGGATTTTGTCCATACCCATTACAGCGTCTCCAGGCCCGTATCCACAGCATGCTTTACCCGGTCTCTTTCCTCCGCAGATTTGGCGGTGTTCCAGTGATCCATGGTTCCTACCAGGTATCCGGTGATACGGCGGATCCGTTCGAATCCCACATCTCCTTCGCCTTCCTTCCGGTGACACATCGGACACTCGTTATCGATGATTCCGGTATAGCCACAGCATGGGTCACGGTCTACCGGATGGTTGATGGAACCGTAACCGATACCTTCTTCCTTCATGAAGCGTACCACTTTCTCGAAGGCTTCCAGATTCTTCAGCGGGTCGCCATCCAGTTCGATGTAGGAAATGTGGCCGCCGTTGGTAAGCTCATGATACGGCGCTTCCAGACGAATCTTATCGAAGGCGTTGATTTCGTAATATACAGGGATGTGGAAACTGTTGGTGTAGTATTCCCGGTCTGTTACACCCGGAATCACACCGTATTTGGCGCGGTCGATACGGACGAATCGTCCGGACAGGCCTTCTGCAGGGGTAGCGATCAGAGACCAGTTTAGGCCGGTTTTTCTGGCCTGCTCGTCCATGCGCTTTCTCATGTATCCTACGATTTCCAGACCCAGAGACTGGGATTCCTTGCATTCTCCGTGGTGATAGCCGGTGAGCATCTTCAGGCATTCCGCCAGTCCGATGAAGCCTACGGTCAGCGTACCATGCTTGATCACTTCCTCGATGGTGTCTTCCGGGCCCAGCTTATCGGAATCGATCCAGATACCCTGGCCCATGAGGAATGGGAAGTTCTTTACTTTCTTCTGTGCCTGAATCTTATACCGGTCATACAGCTGATCGATGGCAATATCGATCATGCGGTCCAGACTTTCAAAGAAGAAGTCGATGTCGCCCTTGGCCTTGATGGCCAGCCGCGGCAGGTTGATGGATGTAAAGGACAAATTGCCTCTTCCGTATACGATTTCTCTGGTCGGATCATATACATTGCCGATGACGCGGGTGCGGCAACCCATGTAGGCACATTCTGTTTCCGGATGTCCTTCGATGAGGTACTGCTTGTTAAACGGTGCGTCAAGGAAGGAGAAGTTCGGGAACAGGCGCTTGGCGGATACCTTGCATGCCAGCTTGAACAGGTCGTAGTTCGGATCCTCCGGATTATAGTTAACGCCTTCCTTTACCTTGAAAATCTGAATCGGGAAAATCGGTGTTTCTCCATTGCCCAGTCCGGCTTCGGTTGCAAGCATGACGCATTCCATAACCAGTCTGCCTTCCGGAGACGTATCGGTTCCGTAGTTAATGGAGCTGAACGGAACCTGTGCACCGGCTCTGGAATGCATGGTGTTCAGGTTATGAATAAAAGCTTCCATCGCCTGGAAGGTCTTTCTTCGAATTTCCTGATCTGCGTATCTGGTCGCCTGCGCCTGCAGGTGCTTTGCATCTTCTTCACTTACGATCTTTTTCAGTTCTTCCAGCTCAATTTCTTTATAATTGTTATCCCAGGCCATGCACGGTTCCACACCATATTCGTCCTGGATTTTCTTTCCCAGCGCCTTCATCTTCGCCACGCCGTCGTCGGTACCGTGAAGGAAGTCAAGCATCTTGCCCACATTGGTCCAGTACAGACGCTTGTAGGCTTTGCGCACGCCTGGTGCCATGCCGTAATCAAAATTCGGCACAGACTGGCCGCCGTGCTGGTCATTCTGGTTGGACTGGATTGCGATGCAAGCCAGCGCTGCATAGCTTTCAATATCATTTGGTTCTCGCAGGTGTCCATGTCCTGTACTGAATCCGCCTTCCAGCAGCTTCAGCAGATCGATCTGGCAGCAGGTCATGGTCAGGGTATAGAAGTCCATATCATGGATATGAATGTCGCCTTCTTCATGTGCCTTCACATGCTTCGGATCGATGACATACATCTTATAGAATTCCTTGGCACCCTCTGAACCGTATTTCAGCATGGTTCCCATGGCTGTATTTCCATCGATATTGGCGTTTTCACGCTTAATTTCGTTTTCTTTCGCTTCCTTGAAGGTCAGATCCTCATAAATACGCATCAGCTTGGTATTCATGTCTCTGACGCGGGTTCTTTCTGCACGGTAGAGGATATATTCCTTGGCAGTCCGTGCGTGTCCGGCTTCAATCAGAATCTTTTCTACCGCATCCTGAATCTGCTCCACCGTAGGAATGGTATTATGACAGACTTCAAGAAGATACAGCTCCACCTGTTTCGCCAGGTAGACGGACATTTCTCTGTCCCGTCCTCCCAGTACCTGTGCTGCCTTGAAAATGGCATCGGCGATCTTATTTACGTCAAATGGTACGGTTCTGCCGTCTCTTTTTACAATCTGTCTGATACAGTCCATGTCAAACCTTCCTTTTCTTTCATTATGTGTCGATAACTTTCATTCTAAAAACATACTACATATAGTGTATGCACTAAAAATTATATACCACATCAATGAAAAGTCAATAAGGAATAATTTACATTTCGCGTTTTTATTTCTGTGCAAAATATTCATCCCGGAGCATGGACATCAGGTGAAGGTCTACATACTTTCCGTTCTTTTTGCCGCCGTGCCGCATGTTCCCTTCATTCTGGAATCCCACCTTCCGATAAAGAGTTGACGCGATATCATTTCCGGTAAAGTAATCCAATGTGACCCGTTCACAGTTTCTTTCTTCAAACGCATACTTTAAAGCCAGCCGAAGCGCCTCCTCACCCAGACCTTTCCCCCGCATGGCCGGATCCGCGATATAAATTCTGGTAATATCCAGTGAATCGTAGTGATCATCGATACGGCTGATATAGATCCTCCCCACCGGATGATCCCCTTCCTTCAGGCATACGGTGAACTGAACCTGTGTTTCGTCTCCCTCACGTTCCAAAAATTCCCGCACGACTTCCTCGTAATCCCGTCCTTCATTTATGGTGAAAAACTCTGTCACAGCAGGCTGCACTTCCCACTGCGCGAAGTATCTGCAGTCATCAAAGGTACTTCCTCTCAGATACAGTCTGGATTCCTCTGTTTCTACTGTTTTTTTCACTGTATTCCCGTTATCCATATTCTCCCTCCGTTTTCTTACGTTTTTGTGATTTTTTCGTGAATCACTGTTTTTTTTCATCTTTATATGTTATCATATATAAGACTTTTTTTGAAGTTTGATCGAAAAATATTTCTGAAAATTCAAGGGGAAACGGAAATGAGCAAACTGAAAAACAGAATAAAACAACATAAAAAGAAAATGCTGACCGGCGCTGCAGTCATTGCAGCAATTGCCGTCTGTGCTTTTGGAGCGGTCTTCTTTCTCCATGAGGAAAAAGCAGCAGAACCCAGCCTGGAAGAAGTGCTGGAAGAAAAACTGACCGCCTATGAAACGGATCTTCGTGACTCACTGGGATCCATGGATACCAACGCGGATGTGGCCGGTTATCTGCTTTCCTGGGCGCGAAACAAGGAAATACCTGCAACAACGGATGACGCAGGGAACGTGATTTTTACTATCAAGGCATCCGAAAATGCAGAGAATGTGCAGCCTGCCGCCCTTGTCTGCTCCTTTGACGCGGATCATATGGAAAACCATGTAGAAGAGATGGCCGTTGCCCTCTGCGCAGCGAAAAACGCAGTCAATCACGGAAAACTGAGCGTCGTTTTCCTGGCAGAGGAAAATGGAGAAAAAACTGGTGCACAGGGATTTGACATCGGACACTTTTCGGATGACACATCCATATTTTGTCTGGGAAATTCTGTGGGCTCCAGAGTATCTACAGTCACCGGAGGATATCGTCAGATTCAGATAACCCATAAGCTGAAATATCAGGAACCATCCTACAACAAGGCCTACAAAATCACACTGAAAAACTGTCCTTCCCTTCGGGTGGACGGTAACGTGGATTCCGTACCGAATCCGATTAAAGTGCTCGGAAATGTGCTGGCAAACTTCAAATCCACTTCACTGCTCTTCGAGTTGGGGACGTTTTACGGCGGAAGCGGGGCGAATTTTACGCCTTCCAGTGCCTCTATGACCGTTGTTATCAATGACAGCGATTCCGAAAAATTTCAGCGAAAAATGGAAAACTCCATTGAAAAGATTTATGACAAGTTCCACGAGGATTATCCGGAAATGGAATATACCTATGAAGAAGTGGATCTTCCTTCCCACGTTCTGGATACCGGTGATACCGATAATCTGGTCAGTCTCATGTACACGGTTTTCGACGGCGTTTACGAACGGGATGACGAAGGCGTTATTACGGCAATCACCAATATCGGAAAAATATCCTGTAAGAATAAGCAGCTGAAAATACAGGTTTCCGCCATGAGCAGCAATCAGACCCTGCTGGATGAAATCTGTGAATCCTATCAGACCATCTGCGGGCTCTGCGATGTAAAATACAAAATAAAAAACGAATATCCGGTATTTTACGGACTGACAGGACGTCCGACCGGCACGACAGAAGCACTGCTGGATTCCTTTGAAGAAGCCTTCATGGAATTCACCGGCGATAATTCCATGAAAGTAGAAGATACCGCCGTTCTGACGCCATGCACCTTCCTTCGCCAGAAAAACGCAAATCTCACCATTCTCTACTGTGGTATCACAGAAAAGACCAAACATAAATTTGCCGGTGCTCTGGTCACCTGGCTGGATCAGGGTGTGAACGAAGAATAAACAAAGGAAAAAACGCTCTCGCAGGTCATGCTGTCGGGAGCGTTTTCACTTTTATGCTTCACGGTAACGCTTCTAATCGGTATACGGTGCCTGCTCCACCCGAATGAAATACCCCTGTGGATGATGACACACCGGGCAGATTTCCGGTGCATCCATTCCTGTGTGAATATGTCCGCAATTCAGACACATCCACCGGGTCGGCTCATCCGCCGCGAAAAGCTTTCCCGACTCCAGCAGATCCGCAAACATACCGAACCGGTCACCATGGGTCTTTTCAATCTCCGCAATCCGATAAAAAGACGTGGCCACCGGAAGAAATCCCTCCTCCACTGCCTTGTCTCCAAAGGCCTGATATACGGTCTCCCATTCTTCATACTCGTTGCTCTGCGCACTGCGAGGCAGCTGTGCGGCCGTATCCGACGGATCCACAGGATATCCCCCTTCCATCAGAATCGTTTCCCCTGCCAGATCCTTCAGATGGTTATAAAAGATTTCTGCATGCTCCTTCTCCTGCCCTGCCGTAAAGAGAAATACCTGCTCCAGCACCTGCAGGTTCTGCTTTTTCATCTTATCTGCTGCAAAGGTATACCGGTTCCGCGCCTGGCTCTCTCCTGCAAATGCACGCATCAGGTTCACCTTCGTTTCGCTGTTCATAAAATCAGTTCCCATTCCACTTCCTCCTGTATCTTTCATAAATTCTGTATTCCATAGTATGCACATTCCCCGCTGCAGTATGCCCACAGCCGCCCTGCAGATTTTTTTCGTTCCTCTCTTGACAATCTCTATCCGGAGTGGTAGCATAAAAGACAGTTAGAAATACAAGTGAATCACAGAATGTCTTCAGGGCAGGGTGAAATTCCCGATCGGCGGTAAAGTCCGCGAGCGCAGCAGCGCAGGAACCGGTGCAACTCCGGTACCGACAGTATAGTCTGGATGGAAGAAGGCAAAGAAACGGCATTTGGTTGCCGGAATTTTTGTTTTTGTTTTTTCATGAGCTCTGAGCATTTTTGTTCAGAGCTTTTTTTCTTGACAAAATCCACCCTGCCGGCGCTGGCAGGGTGTCAGGAGGTTATAACATGTCTGACGAAACCTATATGCAGCTTGCCCTTTCTCTGGCGGAAAAAGGTGCAGGCCATGTGAGCCCCAATCCCCTGGTGGGTGCAGTCATCGTCAAAGACGGGAAAATCATTGGCGAAGGCTGGCATGCAAAGTATGGCGGACTCCATGCAGAACGCAACGCCCTGGCTGACTGCAGAAGACGTGGAGAAGATCCTGCAGGCGCGTCTATCTACGTAACACTGGAGCCCTGCTGCCATCATGGCAAGACGCCTCCCTGCACCGATGCCATCATCGAAGCAGGCATATCCCGCGTCGTGACCGGCTCCGATGATCCCAACCCACTGGTGGCTGGAAAAGGTCTGCAGATTCTTCGGGACCACGGTATTGAAGTGGTAAGCGGTGTACAGAAAGCACAGTGCGACCGTCTCAACCGTGTCTTCTTTCACTATATCACCTGCCATACCCCCTATGTCGTCATGAAATATGCCATGACCCTGGATGGAAAGATTGCAGCATATACCGGTGCATCACAGTGGATTACCGGGGAGGCCGCAAGAAAAAATGTGCAGAAAGACCGTAACCGCTATACCGCAATCATGGTTGGCATCGGTACGGTTCTGGCGGATGATCCCCTGCTTACCTGCCGGATCGAAGGCGGCAGGAATCCGGTTCGGATCATCTGTGATACCCATCTGCAGATTCCCCGCTCAGCCCGAATTGTATCGACAGCGGCAGAAGTACCGACGATCATCGCTGCAGGGATAACGTTTGATCCGGAAATGGCAGTAAAAACGGCTGCACTCGAATCAGCAGGCTGCCAGGTTATCTTCATCCCGATCGGAGAAGATGGACACCTTTCCCTTCCTGCACTGATGAAGGAGCTGGGAAACAGAGGCATCGACAGCATCCTTCTGGAGGGCGGAAGCCGCCTGAACTGGGCAGCCCTTTCCTCCGGTCAGGTCCATCTGGTGCAGACCTATATCGCCCCGAAGCTGTTGGGCGGTGACACGGCCCGCAGTCCCATCGGCGGCCAGGGATTTCCGGATCCCCAGGCCTGCGTTCATCTGGCGCCGCCGTCCATACAAACCTTTGATGGAGATATTTTGCTGGAAAGTGAGGTGATCCTTCCTTGTTTACAGGAATCATAGAAGAAATCGGAATCATTCAGGCTGTACAGCACGGCCCGGCAAGTTCCCTTCTTACGATTCAGGCTGCAAAAGTTTTGGAAGACGTAAAAGATGGAGACAGCATTGCTGTAAATGGCGTCTGCCTGACCGTCACTTCCCACGGCAGCAGTTATTTCACTGCAGACGTCATGCATGAGACACTGAACCGTTCATCACTGGGAAATCTCCGTCAGGGAAGCCCGGTAAATCTGGAGCGTGCAATGGCAGCTGGTGGAAGATTCGGCGGCCACATTGTATCGGGACACATCGATGGTACAGGAACCATTGCTGCAATTCGTCAGGATGATATTGCAGTCTGGTATACGATCAATGCATCGCCTGCCATCCTTCGGTACATCATTGAAAAAGGTTCCATCACCATCGATGGAATCAGCCTGACGGTAGCAGCTGTTACCCGTAGAGATTTCAGTGTTTCCATCATCCCCCATACCGCAGCACAGACCACCCTTTCCCGACGAAAGGCGGGCGATATGGTTAATCTGGAAAATGATATCATCGGCAAATATGTGGAGAAACTGCTGCAGCCTGCAGAGATCCGACCGAAAAAAGACACTTCATCTATTACCATGGATTTCATTGAAACATACGGATTTTAAGAAAGGAAACGAGATTATGGAAGATTTCAGATTCAACACCATTGAGGAAGCCCTGGAAGATCTGCGGCAGGGAAAGATTATCCTCTGCACGGACGATCCGGACAGAGAAAATGAAGGCGATTTCATCTGTGCAGCAGAATATGCCACCACGGAAAATGTAAACTTTATGGCTGTTCACGGAAAAGGTCTGATCTGTATGCCCATGAGCAGCTACTACTGCCAGAAGCTGCAGCTGCCGCAGATGGTGGACTACAACACAGATAATCATTGTACTGCTTTTACGGTCTCCATCGACCATGTAAACACCACCACCGGTATCTCCGCGGAGGAGCGCGGCTATACTGCCAGAATGTGTGTCAGCGAAGGCGCCAGAGCAGATGATTTCCGGCGACCCGGCCATATGTTCCCGCTTCTGGCCAAGAAGAACGGCGTTCTGGAACGAAACGGTCATACGGAAGCCACGGTAGACCTGATGCGCCTGGCGGGACTGAAAGAATGCGGTCTCTGCTGTGAGATCATGCGGGAAGACGGCACCATGATGCGCACACCGGAACTGAAGGAGCTTGCAAAAAAATACGGGATTAAATTTATTTCCGTCAAAGCGCTGCAGGAATACCGGAAGAAACACGAAAAGCTGGTGGAACAGGTAGCAAAAACAAAAATGCCGACACGCTACGGCGACTTCGTCGCCTACGGCTATGTGAACAAGTTAAATGGTGAACACCATGTGGCACTGGTCAAGGGTGATATAGGAAGCGGTGAAAACCTGCTCTGCCGGGTACATTCCGAGTGTCTTACCGGCGATGCCTTCGGCTCCCAGCGCTGTGACTGCGGACAGCAGTTCGCAGCTGCCATGCAGCAGATCAATGCAGAAGGCCGCGGTATTCTCCTGTACATGCGCCAGGAAGGCCGTGGAATCGGTCTGATCAACAAACTGCGCGCTTATGAGCTGCAGGATCAGGGAATGGATACCCTGGAAGCCAACCTGGCCCTCGGTTTCGCAGGCGACCTGCGGGAATACTTCATCGGTGCCCAGATCCTGCAGGATCTGGGTGCGAAAACCCTACGCCTTCTGACAAACAACCCGGATAAGGTCTATCAGCTGAAAGATTTCGGTATGGAAATCATCGAGCGCGTTCCGATTCAGATCGCCGCCAATACCCATGACCTGTTCTACCTGAAAACAAAACAGGAAAAAATGGGCCATTTGCTTCAATACTAAGCGGAAACTCAAAAATAGAACACCACGAAAAAAGCAAGACGAAAGGAATGAAAACTATGAACATTTACGAAGGAAAATTAGTCTCCCGAAACACCAGAATCGGCATTGTTGCCGCACGATTCAACGAATTTATCACATCCAAGCTTCTGTCCGGCGCCATCGATACTCTGCAGCGCCATGATGTAAAAGAAGATGATATCGATGTTGCATGGGTGCCTGGCGCGTTTGAAATTCCCCTCATCGCTTCCAAGATGGCACAGACCGGAAAGTACGACGCGATCATCTGTCTGGGTGCTGTGATCCGCGGAAATACATCCCATTATGACTATGTCTGCAGCGAAGTATCCAAGGGCATCGCGCAGGTATCCTTAAACAGCAGCATTCCTGTCATGTTCGGTGTTCTGACCACCGAAAACATCGAGCAGGCCATCGAACGTGCCGGTACGAAAGCTGGAAACAAGGGCAGCGAATGCGCGGAAGGTGCCATTGAAATGGTCAACCTGATCCGGTCCATCGAAGGTTAAAGGCACATTAAAATGAATCTTCTCTTTGACTACGATGGAACACTCCATGATACAGCCCATATCTATATTCCTGCCTTCCGGCTGGCATACCGCACCCTGGTGCAGCGCGGACTGGCTCCGGACCGGGACTTCACGGACGAGGAGATCAAAAGCTGGCTTGGGTATTCACCGAAAGAAATGTGGACAACCCTCCTTCCGAATCAGCCCTGGAGCAGGCTCATGGATGCCAGTGCAGTTGTCACTGCAGAAATGGTACGGCGCATCGCAGAAGGGCAGGCGCGCCTTTTCCCCGGCACTGAAGAGACCTTGCTGCAGCTGAAAAACGCCGGACACTGCCTGCTCTTCCTCAGTAACTGTAAAAAAGCCTATATGAAACAACATCAGTCCGCCTTCGGTCTGGAACGGTATTTCGATGGATTTTACTGCAGCGAAGACTATGATTACATGCCGAAATATGAAATCTTCCTTCGGATTCAAAAGGATCATCCCGGTCCTTACATTGTCATCGGAGACCGGTTTCACGATATGCAGGTCGCAGAAAAGCACGGGTTACTCTCCATTGCCTGCAACTACGGATACGGCCGAGAGGATGAATTTTGCGAAGCGAATACAGTAATACAAGAGATCCGGGATCTTCCGGAAGCCATAGGACGCCTGCTTTAAGCCGGCGTCCTTTCATGATCCGTCAGACGCTATAATGCCACTCGCACCTTCCCGGTTTTCGGATTGTATCGGTACACCTGTTCAGACAGCCAATCCGTCTCGTCCACCACATCACTTCCCGCATGCATGACCAGTTTCCGGTAAAATCCCAGTTTCTCCGGCTCTTCACGGACAAGATACAGTTCATGCATGCTGCCAGGGAGGATGTATATGCTGCCGTCCAGCTTGTCACATGCCGCATTGAGCTGCTCCGGATATAACATGGCAGCAGCACCGAACTGTTCACTTTCATTGGACAGCATAAGCATTTTCGTTTTCTGTTCCCGCAATATACATGCGAAAGTGTTTTTCCCATCTTCGCCTGTGTCTGCATACTTCTGCAGCACTTTGCAGCAGTTCTCCCCGCAATCCGCAGTACAATCCTCCCGACAGATTCCCTTACACGGCAGCAATTCCCGGGTATCTGTCAGCTGAAACGGAAGCGCCTCGGGAGTATGTCTGTATGCCCGTTCAAACAGTTTCTCCTCCGAAATTCCCATGGCGTTCAGCATGGTGTGATTGATCACAGCACCTGCCCACTTTCCCTTTTCATCGAAAACCATGATTCGATAGATCACCGCCAGATCCAGAAATGGACGGTGCGGCACGCTTTTCAGAAATACATGATTTCGAAACCGATGAACAAGCTGCATTACCACACTGTCCTGAAATTTCAGAATATCGAAACCGGACTGTTCCACCTCTTCGGGAGATGGTACATTTTCAATTCGTGAAGCGATCATACGCAGTATAAAATCTGCAGAGACCCCCTTCAGATACAATTGATAATACTCCTGCAGATAGAATTGGGGGACTGCAGTCAGTTTCAGATTTCCCGGCGGATACAGGGTAAGACAGTCCAGAATCTGATTGATCTTATATTCGGTTTCCATACGCAGTTTCCATCCTGCATAGCTTTCCGGCAGATAGGACTTTATCCGGTTCATGACTTCCTGACGAAATCTTTCGTAGCTGATCATTCTCTTCCTCCTTCCTCATCCTTAAAATCCGCTGCATCCGGCATAATCTCAACCTGTCCGGAATGCCATCGGTAAAAGTAGACCTGATCGGAAAGCATATCATCCGGATCATTGCTCATATGATAAAAATCTCTCAGCATTTTTTGCATTTCTCCAAGCCGCTTCGGATTTTCTCTTTCCACGCAGATCTTATTTCCGGAAGCCGGCAGAATATACAGATTTCCGCCAAGCTCCTCACATACCTGATCCAGCACATTCGGAAACAGCAGTACCGACGCGCCGAACATCTCACGCAGGTTGGAAATGATCATGAATTTATTTTCAAAATTCCGTGCAGCGAACGGCAGCTCCGCCGGCATATATTCGCGTGCAGCCTGATACAGCCTCTCCTCCGTCATCGCAAGCAGCTTCATCATTTCATAGTTTACCGTCGAGCAATAATACCCTCGCTCCTCGTCCTTCATCAGGATTCGGTAGATCACCGCCAGATCCAGAAAATCCCGATGCGGCAATGTCTCCAGAAGTTTCCGGTTCCGCTGCCGGTGGATCAGTTCCATAATGATCTGATTTTTTACTTTTTCCGGATGAAAGAATGAATCCGTCAGTTGCTCTGACGGCACATACTCTTTGGTCATCCGTGCAATCTCTTCCAGAATTTTTTCGATTGGCGTACCCTTTCGATACAGTTCAAAATATTCCTCCATGTAAAATGTCAGTCCCACACCATAAGGCGGTTGTGCGTAATTCGGCGGCATAAGGATCATGCCGTCCAGCAGCCGGTTCACCTTTCGAATCTGTTCCATTTTTACAGTCCACCCTTCTTTGCCTTCCGGCAGATGATCCAGGATCTGTTTCTGTATTTCCTTTTTGAAGCTTTCGTAGTTCAAGGTTTGCTCTCCCCTTTCTGCTTTCCCTCTTTTTCTGCGCAAAATATAACAGACCGGCAGACCTGCACGTCAGGACTTTTCCATCTGTCACTCGTCAGCACAGACGGGAAATTCCTCCGTCGGTCTGAACCGGTCCTGTGGTTCAGATTATATGGATTTTTCAGGAAAAAGCAAAACTTTTTTTCAAAAATGTCGTTTTTTAGGGCTTAAATGTCATAGTTTAGGGAGTTTTTGTATTTTCCATTTTATCACATATCCCATTTGGATAACACTCTCTGCAATATGTGTAATTACTGTAATACCATTCATCATGGATATCGCAGCAGGAGTAGTCCTTTTTTCCTCTTAAAAAACTGCACTTGTTGTTGGAATGGTAAAAACCGTTTCTGATGTATATCGGTTGTTTCGCAAGGATCTCATCCTCCGGCCCCAGGCATTCCCGGTTCAGCGCTCTGAACCATGCCTGAAATGAAGCACGGGTATATTTTTTCGTTTCCTGTTCAAAGATTCCGTACTCATTCATTCCTTTTACTTTAATACAGAGAATCTGATCTTCAAATTTTGTTCCTTTTTTCGCGTAATTCACCAAATACAGTGAACCATGTAAATCCAGTGCAGCTCTCCATAGCGAAAGAAATTTTCTTTTGTTTTTATTCCAATATTTGTTTGGATGGCTTGTATATGGTGTCGTATTGTGCTTTTCCATCTGGTCTTCTTCGCAAAGCAGATACTCCATGATAATAAATCCCTCCCTGGGATGCTTCATAAGTCGATCGAAGTTTACAGCCGCTGTAACATCCCCGTTCAGCATTTCCTTTGCGAATAAAAAACCGGACGCATCATCATGTCCCAATGCTTTACTCTCTTCCATATTGTTATCCCTCCTGTATTGAATCAATTTTTCCCCTGACACAGGTGTCATACCATGCAGGCGGAGCCTCTTCCTCGTCAGAAACAAATGCGTCATCAAATATTTTATATAACTGTGCATATGACAGCTTCTTCTCGATGATGCGCTTCAGTTCTCTCGTATGCAGCGGAATGATCTTCATTCCATTCACATGGTCACGTTCGTTTCTATAGTACGGAAAACTTCTTCGCATTCTGAAGTCCGAAATAACAGAGGCATGCAAGTTATTGGAAACAAAGGTGCAGTATGCATTTTCATCTTCATCGATCATATAATTGGCCAGATGTCTGGATACAGGTTCCATTTCTCCATGTCTCTGCGTCGTACCCTCCATAAGCGTGCATTCAATCAGAAGGGAATGTGACGGATAAAACGGTGTTTCCGCATATTTATATACGATATCTGATTCCCCACCGCCAGCATGTGTTCTGGGCAGCAGATTCATATCCAGTGACAGATTCATATAATCCAGTATCTTTCCCGTATATCCGCTTATTCTGTACCAGACAACTGCAACGATATATTCGAATATGGTAGGTACATCAGCCTCACCGCCGGCAAGGCTGATCAGATCTGCATCCTGATCACGGCTCTCAAATTTATCAAGCATGGATAGAATGACCGGATCAGGGAATCGCGTATCAATCAGCTTACGAAACCGCAGATAACGGTCATTTTCGAGGAAGTCATAAACTTCCTCCAAGGAATGCGCTGAAAGCGCATTTTCTGCATTGAATATCCGGATGACTTCATTTTCATGAAAGCGTAAATGTTTGTTTATGGTTTCTATATCACAATCTTCCGTCAGCAAATCACAGTCTGAAAAAGTATCTTCAAACACCTTTCCCGCATTCGTCCGAAAGAAGTAATCAAAGAAAGGTGTGAATGTCACCTTCCCATCCTCAAACAGAAACGCGTCCGTGATCTTTAAATACCTTCGGTTCAGATCCATATAGTCACGGAGCGTTGCCTTGATCTTATTTAAATGAAGATAAGAAAAAAAGCACCTGTCAAATTGCTCTTCCGTATGCACAGAATCAAAATCATTCGGTGCAAGATCGGAAAAGCTCGTACATCTGCGAGCATTCGAAAACAGCAAACCTCTCCACAAAGTACCCGGCTTGTTTTTCACCGCTCGCGCGGCTTTCATCAGAGAAGGAATCGCTTCCTGCTTTCGATCAAGATATACTCGTTTTAATTCCTGATACAGCGATGTATAGCACGCATCATGCCGAATCCCATCTCTGTTCATTCCTGTCACCATGATATCTTCAGGTGTTTTCGCCGAATGCACAAAGTAATGCAATGCAGAAGGATAATTATATCTGCAGAGGACAGATTCCGTAATGATCCGATTCAACGTGGTCTTTCCTTCCCTGTAGTTTCTTATCTGTTTTATAATTTCCTTTGTAATATCTTCACTTACACATAATGGAAGCAGGTATGTAAATTCTTTTTCAGACAAATAGCCATCACATTCCATCAATACCTTTCCGGCTGCTAAAAAGGGACGTACCTTCCAATCCTCCGTTTTATATACTGTCTTCAATATTTGTTTCAAATACAGATAACTGTCCCGTGGGATCTGAAACTCATTATCACAGCTAAAATCTCCGGAGCGACACATGTCCAATAGCTTTTTTCCTACAGGCGTCAGTCTTCTGTCGTTATAGATCAGACCTATATCAACGAGTCCGGACGTTTTCTGCCTTGCTGTTTTTGATTTCTTATCTGGACTGTTCTGTATTTCACCGGAGATAAATCCCTTTTCAAACAGAAAATCATAATACAATGACTGCGTTTGCGCATTGGATTTCCAGATTCTGCTTTTATTTTCAGGAACATTCCAGAATGCATCCAATAAAATCAGCTGTTCCTCCACTTTTCTGTGAAAATCAGCCATTCTGAAGCTGGTCGTTCCCAGGCTCCAGGCATATGATTTATACGTAAAATGCTTCGCCATATCCATACCTCATCGGAATGCATCATAATTTGTCACAAGAACTTCTTTCGTTTCCTGTTCCGTATTTTTCCCGTGATAATTTGAATTGTTGTAATGGAAAGAGAGATTATGTATGTGGTACTGCTTTGCCCATTCCATCAGCAAAGCATTGCTTCGGCCTTTATGCACCATAACATTGGAAAGCGCAAAGCGTATCCCACGCGCATTTAATCGATCCAGCAGCTCCAGCAAATCTTTTTCGTCCTTTTCTGTCCACCCATTCTGTTCATTATAGCTGGCAGTTGTAATCAGATACGGCGGATCACAGTACACGAAATCATTGGGTCCAAGTTCGGACAGCGTCAGATTTCTGAAATCCCTGCACTGAAACATACACTTCTGTGCAGCAAGTTCCTCCGCAAAACGGACAAAATGATTTCGTATGTTCTTATTAAAATCTCTTTTCCCAACAGGTAGATTAAATTCATGCTTTTTATTAAAGCGGATCTGGTTATTAAAAGAGAAAACAATCAATACATACAGCATAAAATAGTATTCATCATTTCGATCCGAAAGCGAATTAAAATCATTCCGCAACTGCACGTATTTTTCCTTATTATAACTTCCTAATCCATCCGCGCTGTTGCAGCCGTACATCGCGTATCCATTTTCATCGGATCTTGACAATCCGTATTTATCGATCACAGCATAAATATTTTTCAATAACGCATCGGAAGAGTATTTTGATATTGTATGGAATAGTCCGATCAGATCTGCATTTGAATCACTATATACGACATAATCGGCTTTCACATTTATCCCAACATTAGCTCCCCCGCAAAACAGATCATAAAACGTGTGAATATGATCCGGAAAAAGAGGTAAAAGCTGCGGCAGCAACCTGGTTTTACCACCAGTATAATTGAGCGGAGATTTTACATACCCTTTTCTTTCATTCTTTTTGTCAGAAAAAACCGTACATACAAATAAACGTTCTTCATTGGCATCATTCTCTGATTTGCCGGTTGTAAACGCTTTATATTTTTTAGAATATACCTTCACATCTCCTTTTTTCGAGAGGACACGGATGATATCATGATCCGTCATTCGTGCATTGCTTCTGTCATTCGCACGATCTCCGGTATTGTTGTATGACAATATAATATATTTGCATCTCAGTTTCTGAACCAGATCATCAAAGGCTGCTGCAGCTTCCTTACCGCAATACTTGCTCTTTAATTCCGTTCTGTCCATTTTTCTGGCAACGCCGAATACTTCCGGCTTTTCCCATTTCGCCACATTTTCAAGCACATGATACAGATCACTGTAATTTCTGCTATTGTACGGCGGATCACAATATACACAGTCCACTGCCGGGAAATCCGCTTCATTTACAATCTCGTTGGCGTCCCCGTTGTAAAACAGATTTTTCCGTTTTGATTTTGCAGTCAGATCAAGGGGCAGAAACTCTATCATGCGGTCAAACGCTGCTCCCTTTCTATAGGCATCATAATGTCCGCACGTATTTGCAACTCTGTCCATCGCATATAGAATCACAGTAATCAGGATGGCATGTTCACGCGCATTCAAATCACCTGACTCAAATCGCGCTTTAATATATTCCCTCGCGTAACCGATTTTTTTACAATCGTCATGAGAAAAATATGTATCACCAAAATTGATCGACATGTAATTTTCATCCAGATCAGCCGGATTCAGAGAATTGAATAAATGAATTGTCTGATCGATTTTTTTGCTGTCGATTTTTTCATTTGACATAAATGCTACATGCGCCAGATAATTGCTGTACAGGATGTCATTTGTAACCACTTTCATTCGATCCATAAAATGATATGCGACCACGCCCGTGCCGGCAAATACGTCAAACATGGAATGTACGCCAGGGCAGTGTTCTTCTATGGTTTCCTCAATAAAATCGAGTAATTTATATTTATTTCCCAGGTATCTCCTGTTTTGAATCCCAAGCATCTGCCGATTTTCTTTTCCATTGGTTTTTATTCTTAAATCATCCGGTCTTGGTGTATTATCAGGAATCAACCATGTTTTTCCCTTTTTAAAGGCCCCCTCCAGTCTCCCTTCGCTGCATAGAAGTGAAATACGTCTGGCAGAGATTCCCCATTTTTCAGCTAATTCTGTTGAAGTAAGCAGCATATGAAACCTCCATTCATTCTATGCAACTATTATATTCTTTTATCGGAACAATAGCAATCTTTATTATTATTTCGCTTCCATTTCGTGCATTTTCATTCCGTTTTCCGTTATCTTTGACAGCAGTGTAATGCACTCTGTATGCTTTGTCATCGGAAAATTATCGAATGGTTTCAGATATTTGCAGCGATAGCCGTAATACTCCATATATTTCAGGTTTTCTGCCAGGGTCTTCGGATTGCAGGAGATGTATACAATCTCCGGAACGCCGTAGCTGATGATCTTATCCAGTGCCTTCGGCTGAATGCCAACCCGCGGCGGATCCACTACGATGACATCCGGCTTTTCCGAAACGGTCTGAAGCACTTCGAACACGTCGCCGGCCAGAAAACTGCAGTTGGTCAGGCCATTGGCCGCCGCATTTTCTTTCGCAGATTCCACCGCTTCCTCCACCAGCTCAATCCCAAGCACCTTTGCTGCCCGCAAAGCCAGCACCTGGCTGATGGTACCGGTCCCGCAGTACAAATCGAAGGCTGACTTGCCCTCAAAGGAGTCTACCAGTGCCAGCGCTTCGGAATACAGCCGTTCCACGGCCTCCACGTTCGTCTGGAAGAAAGAAAACGCACTGACCCGGAAGGAGAGACCCAGAATCTTCTCTACATAATAGTCCCTGCCCCAGAGTACCTTCAGTTCCTGACAGATTACCGCATCCGCAAGACTGTCGTTGAAGGTCCGCAGAACCCCGACCAGTGTATTTTGCAAAGAGAGGTTTTGAAGCATGGATACAAATTCCTCCTCCGCAAACCCCGGCTCCGAAGATGTAACCACATTGACCAGTAGCTCGCCGGTTCGAACACCCTTCCGGATGATCAGGTTCCGCATCAGGCCTTTATGGGTCCGTTTATGATACGGTTTATAGCTCCGCTCCCGGCAAAACGCAAGCACCGCCGCCAGGATCACGTTGAAATCCGAATCCACCAGCTGACACTGATCCACTGTAACGATGGACATGAAGTTTTTCTTTCGGTGCATGCCCAGGGTCATTTCCCCATCTTTGACGAAATCGCCGAAGGTGTATTCCATCTTGTTCCGATAACCGTACTGAGACGGGCATCCCTCGATGGGATCGATCCGGTCCGGCGTCACGTTCTTTGCTTCCAAAAGCCTGCGGACTTCCCTTTCTTTCTCCGCAAGCTGCCTTTCGTAGGGCACGCCCTGATGGATGCACCCTCCGCAAAATTCGCAATGTGGACAATTATCGCGCATACCGGTGTTCTCTGCAGTCATGGTTTCCTCTATCTTAAAATCTTCCATATTTCTCATAAAACTCCTTCTTGTATTCTAAGAACCGGTCTTCTTCTATGGCTTCCCGGATATGTTTCATCATATTTACCAGGAAATGCAGATTATGATTCGACAGAAGCATGGCTGACAGCATCTCGTCTGCTTTGAACAGATGACGCAGATATGCCTTCGAATAGTTTCTGCAGGTGTAGCAGTCACATTCCGTATCCAGAGGTTCCCAGTCCCGCTCATATTTGGCGTTTTTGATATTGACCCGTCCATGGGATGTCATGGCCAGACCATGCCGGGCGATGCGGGTCGGCAGAACGCAGTCAAACATATCAATGCCTCGTTCCACGCCTTCAAAGAGATAGTCCGGGCTCCCCACGCCCATGAGATACCGCGGCTTTTCCGCCGGCAGGTATTCCACACAGTCATCCAGGATATCCAGCATCAGTTCCTTCGGCTCGCCTACGGACAGCCCGCCGATGGAGTAACCCGGCAGATCCAGATCCACCACTTCCTCGGCACTCTGCTTCCGTAAATCCTTATACATGCCGCCCTGCATGATACCGAACAGCGACTGACGTTCCCAGTCCTGATGGTAGTCTTTACAGCGTTTCAGCCAGCGTGTAGTCCGTTCCAGGGAGTCCTTCACATAACGGCGGTCCGCAGGATACGGCGCACACTCATCGAAGGCCATCATAATATCAGAGCCCAGAGCATTCTGGATCTCAATGGATTTTTCCGGTGTCAGAAGATGTGCGGAACCATCGATATGTGACCGGAATTTCACCCCTTCTTCTGTGATTTTTCTCAGCTTTCCCAGAGAAAATACCTGGAATCCGCCGCTGTCCGTCAGGATCGCACGATCCCAGTTCATAAAATTATGCAGACCGCCTGCTTCCCGGACGATTTCGTGGCCTGGACGCAGATACAGATGATACGTGTTTGAGAGAATGATCTCAGCACCCATCTCCTTTACCTCTTCCGGCCGCATGGCTTTCACTGTGGCCTGGGTACCCACCGGCATGAAAACCGGTGTCTGAATGTCCCCATGAGGCGTATGGACTACACCCCGTCTGGCCCTGGTACGGCTGTCTGTTTTTATCAGATCGTATGTTACTGCATGCTTCATGTTTCTTTCGCGCCGATGATTCCTGCGGCGCCCCTCCTTATATGCAAAGTTAGTTATAGTATAACAAAACCCCGCAGGAATTTCCACGGGGTTTTTCTGCCTTTTCAATGATTCTGCAGGACATCTCCCTGCGCGGTTTTATTCAGCAGGCTTCATGGAAAGCTCACTGAGTACGATACCGGCAAGGGCAGTCTCCAGAATGTCATACAACTGCTCCACTTTATCCAGCGGCATGTATTCATCGGTCTGATGGCACTTGTCTTCCATTCCCGGAAAAATTGGTCCGTAGCTGACCATATTCGGCATGGCTTTGCAGTAGGAGGCACCATAGTCCAGAACAAACTGTGCTTCCTGTTCCGTCACAGCTTCGTAGGCTCTGGCCAGTTCTTTCAGGAACGGTGCCTCTCTGCTGACGAATACTGCCGGCAGAAAATCTTCGTAAATAATTTCTCCGCCCAGCTTTGCAGCCATATTTTCAAAAGCAGTTCTGATTTCTTCTCTGGAAGTGGTGTAGGCAAACCTGCAGTTCACCAGGACTTCCACCCCATCCTCTGTGGTTTTTATAACAGATGGAGTAAACATATTTTTATGGATATATTCACCCTTGTAATACTCGTCTTTCTTCTCAATGCCCAGTGCCTCACCGACACAATCATGAAAATAGTCATACATCAGATCCAATACCCGGCTGCAGGTATTTTCGCCAATTGTATCGTTGTCCCGTAATTTTTCCTTCATCAGGAAGACTGCGTTGACACCCTTATCCGGCAGGCAGGAATGGGCCGCTCTTCCCTGTGTTTCCAAAGTTTCACCGCTGCTCAGGATCACAGTGCAGTTTTCCGGTACCACATTGGACGCGACACCCGCCTTCATGGACCGGATCATCGGAAGGTCAGAATTCTCTTCTTCTGCGTATGGAAAACGCATGCCGATATCGTAGTATCCTTTCTCCACATTGCCGATTGGAAAATACCCATCCGGTGTGAAGCTGTAATCCGGAAGCGGATATTTTTCCACATATGCATTCATATCGGTCCATTCCACTTCTTCCTGGGTTCCAATGATCATACGTACTTTTTTTCGAAGCGGACGGCCGCAGTCCTTTACGGCCTTCATGGCATAAAGAGCCGCCATAGCAGGTCCCTTGTCGTCCAATACACCGCGGCCGTATACCTTGCCATCTTTTACAGTTACATCGAAAGGAGCTACGGTCCAGTGGTCAGCATCGCCGATATCCACCACATCCAAATGCACCAGAATGCCGACAGTTTCTGCGCCCTCCCCGATTTCTACCGTGCCGATCTGGCCGTCCAGCAACTTTTCCGCACGGAGTCCGAATTTTCTTGCCGTATCAAGAAAATAGTCCAGCGCTTTTTCCACCTGTTCTTTCGCAGAAGATACGCTTGGAATCTGAATCAGTCCCTTCAGATCTTCCAGAAATTGTTCTCTTATTTTCGTTTCCATCATACTCTCCTTCTGGGTATTTATTCAATAAACATGGCATCACCGTAGCTGAAAAACCTGTACTGCTCTTTCACTGCAATTTCATACACCCGAAGAATATCCTCCCGGTTATATAATGCGGAGATCAACATGAGAAGCGTGGATTTTGGCAGATGAAAATTGGTGATCAGTGATCGGATGATCTTAAATTCATACCCTGGATAGATGAAAATGCCGGTGGATCCAGAGCCTGCCTGAACCAGCCACTTTTCTGCCGTTTCGTCAAATACGGCAGCACTTTCCACAGTTCGGGTTGAAGTCGTTCCGACAGACACAATCCGCCCGCCTGCCAGAATGGTATTATTTATTGTATCCGCCGCTTCTGCGCTGATAGAATACGCTTCAAAATGCATATGATGCTCTTCAATATTCTCTACTTTTACAGGCCGGAATGTACCAATCCCCACGTGAAGCGTTACATATGCAATCTTCACGCCCCTTTCCCGTACTTTTTCCAGAAGCTCGTCTGTAAAATGAAGGCCTGCTGTCGGTGCGGCTACAGAACCTTCTTCCTTGCAGTAAACGGTCTGATACCGGTCCTTATCCTCGCTGTTGTTCTCTCTCTCAATATATGGAGGAAGCGGCATTTCTCCCAGTTCCTCCAGCCGTTCCATAAAGATACCCTCATACTGGAACTCCACGATCCTGGTTCCGTCTTCACCATAATCTGTTACGGTTGCTCTGAACAGCTTCTCGTCGGAGAATGATACGCTGTCTCCGATCTTCAGCCTTTTTCCCGGACGCACCATGGTTTCCCAGGTATCCCCTTCGATTCGTTTGATCAGCAGAAATTCAATCTTCGCGCCGGTTCCCTCTTTCACACCGAAAAGCCGTGCCGGCAAAACCTTCGAATTATTCAGCACAAGGCAGTCATCCGGTTTCAGATACTCCAAAATATCGTAAAAATGTCTGTGTTCTACGCTGCCGTCCTTTCTGTGGACCACCATCAGCCGGCAGCCATCCCGTGTTTCGGATGGCGTCTGGGCAATCAGTTCTTTCGGCAGTTCATAATCAAAATCATTGATATGCATGAATTCTCTTATTCCTCTCTGTCTCCGGGCATTTCCAGGCCCAGATGTTTATATCCCAGCGAAGATACCATTCGTCCCTTCTGTGTGCGGTAAAGAAGTCCTGCCTGAATCAGATACGGCTCGGAAGAGTCTTCGATGGTGACCCGTTCTTCACCGATGGATGCTGCGATGGTATCGATCCCAACCGGTCCTCCGTGAAATCGTTCAATGATGGCGCGAAGGATCTCTCTGTCGATCCGTTCCAGTCCCAGTTCATCCACACCCAGTGCTTCCAGACCCTCTCTGGTGATATCAATGGTAATTATACCATTTCCGCGCACCTGTGAAAAGTCCCTGATTCGTTTCAGCATGCGGTTTGCTACACGGGGTGTTCCCCGGGATCGTCTGGCCATTTCCGTCAGTGAGGCATCATCCACTTCCACATGCAGAATATCTGCAGTGCGGGCAAGGATCTGCTTCAGTTCTTCTGTAGTATACATTTCAAATTTACTGATCACACCAAACCGGTCCCGCAGCGGTGCGGAAAGGCTTCCTGCCCTGGTGGTGGCACCGATCAGGGTGAATTTCGCCAGATCCAGACGAATGGAACGGGCGGACGGACCTTTCCCTATGACAATATCCAGTGCAAAATCTTCCATTGCAGAATACAGTACCTCTTCCACGGAGCGGTTTAGTCTGTGGATCTCGTCGATGAACAGCACATCATTTTCATTCAGGTTGGTCAGTATGGCTGCCAGATCTCCGGCTCTGCCGATGGCAGGTCCTGAAGTGATCTTGATATCCACACCCAGCTCATTGGCAATAATTCCTGCCAGCGTGGTCTTACCCAGTCCCGGCGGACCATAAAACAGCACATGATCCAGCGGTTCTCCCCGTAGTCTGGCCGCTTCAATGAAGATTTTCAGATTTTCCTTTGCGCTCTGCTGGCCGATATATTCGTCAAGATGCTGCGGCCGCAGGTTCATTTCCTGCCGCATTTCTCCCTTCTGCATTCCTGCAGATGTAATACGTTCTTTCTCCATCTATATCACTCCTAAAAGAGATGTTTCAGTGCTTTCTTGATATATTCCTCACAGGTCAGTCCATCTTCCGACACCTGCGAAATTGCGCTGAAAGCCTCTGCCTTGGAATACCCCAGCGCCACCAATGCGTTAACCGCTTCGGTTCGATCATCCGACACCGGCAGAACCGTATCTGCCGCACTGCCTGTCAGCTCCGCTGCTCCATATCCATCATTCACAGCACTGCTCATCTTTCCAATCTTATCTTTCAGCTCAAGGATGAGCCGTTCCGCTGTTTTCTTTCCCACGCCGTTGGCCCTGCTGATTTCTTTCACGTCTTCAAACAGGATTGCACGTTTCAGTTCTGTCGGCTGCAGCGTACTGAGAAGTGACATGGCACCCCTGGCACCAATGCCGCTGACTGTGATCAGCAGTTCAAACAGTTCCAGCGTTTCCCGGTTATGAAATCCGTACAGGCTGATATTGTCTTCTTTTACTGCCATGGAGGTGTAGACCATGATCTCCTCGCCTTCACCATACCGATACAGAGGTGATCCGGCGGGAATAAAAATCTCAAATCCAATGCCGGAAGGTGTCTCTACAATAATGCTGTTCTCAAAGGTCATGGAATAAATTCCTTTTATGTATCGTATCATTTTTTCACCGCCTTCTTATTTGTCCAACAGCTGCCGGAGACGGCTGCTTCCCGCTGAATGTCCATGACAGATGGCGGCAGCCAGTGCATCCGCCGTATCATCCGGTTTCGGAACTTTCTCCAGATTGAGAATGGCCTTCACCATGGACTGCACCTGTTTCTTGTCCGCACGGCCATAGCCTACCAGTGCCTGCTTAATCTGCAGCGGTGTATATTCACTGATCTTCAGATTTCCGTGGGCGCAGGCAAGGACTGCGACACCCCTGGCTTCTCCGACCAGAATCGCAGTCTTGGCATTATTATTGAAAAACAGTTCTTCAATGGCCGCTTCCTCCGGCTGATATTTTTCAATAATTGCACGCAGTTCATCATACAGAATACGAAGTCGTTCCGGCATTTCCAGATCTGCATCCGTCAGGATGGATCCATAGTCTACCACAGAAAAATGATTTCCGGTTTTATCCAAAATGCCATATCCCAGAATGGCATATCCGGGGTCAATCCCTAAAATTCGCATGCTTTACCTCAGTTTTTTCTGTCGGATCAGTCTCAATGGCAGTCCGACATATTTATCTTTTTTATTATATCATGAGAACATCTGTTTGTCTATATGTATTTATACTATAAAACAGATAGAATTATGCATTCTCTATTTCAGACGACACTTGGAAAAAATTCTCTGTTCTACTTGAAAATCAGCCCATGTTATGATAAAATGCACCTAAGTATGATTGTATGATAAGGAGGAATAATATGCGATATTCCAGGCAGAACAAGATCATCGAACTGATTAATTCGTATGAAATTGATACCCAGGAAAAGCTTGCTTCCATGCTTCGTGAAAACGGATTCGAAGTAACACAGGCAACCATTTCCAGGGATATCAAGGATCTGCAGCTGGTGAAGACTCTTTCCAGCAGCGGAAAGTACAAGTATGCTCTGAACAAATCGAAGGATATGCCGGTTTCAGATCGTTTTGTAAAAATTTTCAGAGAAACCATCACTTCCTTTGCAGCCTCCGGAAATCTGATTGTGGTCAAGACCCTCTCTGGCTGCGCAGCAGCTGCAGGTGAAGCCATTGACAACAGCGGACTTCCACACATCATCGGCTCCATTGCCGGTGACAACACCCTGCTTCTGATCGCAGATTCCACAGAAGCTATACCGGAAATCATGCAGGAATTTCAGGACATGCTCCAGATGAGAGGAAAATAAAGCATGATACATCATATCAGCATTAAAAACTTTGCAATCATTGAACATACGGAAATCGACTTTGCGGAAGGGCTGAATATCATCACCGGTGAAACCGGTTCCGGGAAATCTATCGTAATTGAAGCAATCAGTCTGGCTCTCGGCAGTCGGGCTGATTCTTCGTATGTAAGGACCGGAACAGACAAAGCTGTGATTCAGCTTTCCGGAGAGCTGGATGGCGAAGAGATTCTTCTAACCAGAGAGATCTCCGCCGCCGGCAAAAATCTTTGCCGCTGCAATGACGAGATCGTGACGCTGAACCGACTGAACCAGATCGCACGCAGACTGGCGGACATTCACGGACAATACGATAACCAGTCACTTCTCAATCCGGACTATCACATTGTTCTGGTAGATGCTTTCCGTCATGATGTTATCGATGGACTGAAAGAAACCGTGCAGCAGTCATATTACAAATATTCACAGATAAGATCACAGCTTGGCAGTCTGCTCACCGCAGAAAAAGAAAACCGGCGCAAACTGGATTTTCTCCGTTTCGAAGCAGATGAAATCGAAAAGGCTACCCTTCGACCCGGTGAGGATCAGGAACTGGAAGAACGGATCTCACTCCTGCAAAACAGTGAAAAGATTTTTGAAAATATAGAGAAATCCTACGGCGTTCTCTATGATGCTTCGCCCTCTGTCATGGATGGCCTGCGCGGAGCCATGCACTCTGTGGAGGAAATCGCATCCTTTTCTTCGGATATCGGTGCAGTCAGTCAGGAATTCAGCGATGTATATTACCGTCTGGAAGATATCTGCCGCAGCCTGAGAGATATAAAAGACCGGCTCACTTTCAATCCTGAAGAACTGGACGATGCCATCAGCCGTCTGGAACTGATAAACAGCATGAAAAAGAAATATGGAGACTCCATCGAAGAAGTTCTTCAATACTATGATTCCATTTCTGCCCAGATAAATGTAATTGAAAACTTCGAGACCAACAGGGCCTCTCTGGAACAGGAACTGAAAACAACTGCAGCAACGCTTCGCCATGCTTGTTCCATTCTGACAGAAGCGAGGAAAGAATCCGCTGCACAGCTTTCCGCCTGCATTCAGAATGAACTTGTAGATCTGAATTTTTCCGACGCACAATTGGAGATTCGCATTCTTCCGCTGGAAAAACCAACAGAAAACGGCATGGATCAAGTTGAAATCCTGATTACCACCAACCGGGGCGAACCGCTAAAACCGCTGACCCGCGTTGCATCCGGCGGTGAAATGTCCCGTATCATGCTGGCATTCAAAAATGTGATCAGTTCTTACGATCAAATTCCGACACTGATTTTCGATGAGATTGATACAGGAATCAGCGGAATTACTGCAAGTATTGTCGGCCGTAAGCTGAAAGAAATCTCAAGATCCAGACAGATTCTGTGCATCACCCATCTGCCCCAGATCGCGGCCTGCGGAGATCACAATTACAGGATTCAGAAAGAGTCCGATGCGACCAGCACCTACACCTGCGTGGAATCACTGAATACGGAGGAAACGGTCCGTGAAATTGCCCGCCTGCTCGGCGGTGCCACCATCACCGAAACTACACTGGAAAGTGCCCGCGAGCTTATCGCCGGAAGCTGCCTGTAAACTGCGTGATCGGATGCAGAAATAAACCCCGAAGGATTCTTTTTCCTATGAAAAGGATCCCTCGGGGTTATTTTAATTCACTATAATACTTTGCATCGACGAAGATGACAAGATATTTCTATTTACTGATATCTGACATCTTCAAATCCCATTTCGTCAGATCGGTATGAAGCAACTCATGCGCCTTATGTGATAACGGCTCACCCAAAAATTCCTGATAGGTTCTCTGTACTGCTGTGTTTTCATGAGAGAATCGAATCGGATTGTTTACATCCAGACCATACAACTTCTTTCCTCGCGCTTCAGCAGCTTCGATTCCTTCTCGGAACGGCTGTCCGCCGCCTCCGACGCAGCCACCCGGGCATGCCATAACTTCTACGAAGTCATATTCCACTTCTCCGCGTTTTACGGCCTCAATCAGTCTGCGGGTATTTCCCAGACCGCTGACGACAGCCACACGCAGTTTCGTTCCCGCCAGATCAAAAGTTGCTTCTTTCCATCCTTTGATGCCACGCACTTCAGAAAATGCATCCGGCTGAGGGTTTTCTCCTGTTACCAGGAAATAGGCACTGCGAAGCGCCGCTTCCATAACGCCGCCTGTCGTTCCGAAAATGACGGCAGCGCCGGAACCTTCACCGAAAATATCATCAAATGGCGCTTCCCGGAGATTTTGTGCGGCAATTGCATCTGCGCGGATAAAGCGATCCAGTTCTCTTGTTGTCAGAACCAGATCCACATCGCTGCCGCAGCCACTGCTGTTTACAGCCTCTACGCTGCGTTCATACTTTTTGCTGACGCAAGGCATGACCGAAATAGAGAATACGTTCTTCGGGTCCAAGCCCAGATTTTCTGCGATATAGGTCTTGGCCATAGCACCAAACATCTGCTGCGGTGACTTGGCTGTAGACAGATTCGGAATCAGTTCCGGGTACTGGGTTTTGATAAACCGCAGCCAGCCGGGACAGCAGGAAGTAAACATCGGCCACTGGTAATCTTCACGGTGCGACAGACGTTCCAGGAATTCGCTTCCTTCTTCCATGATGGTAAGGTCTGCACTGTAATTGGTATCGAATACATAGTCAACGCCAATCATCTTCAGTGCGTGAACCAATTTCCCGGTGGTCGCCTGTACATCGTTCAAACCAATATCTTGTCCCCATGCAGTACGAACAGCCGGTGCAATCTGAGCCACTGTAATCACATCCGGATTTGCCAGTGCATCATTCAGGATTCCTCTGTCATCTCTTTCTGTCAGGGCACCCACCGGGCAATGGGTAATACACTGTCCGCAAAGCGTACAGTCAGATTCATTAAACTCTCTGTTTTTCGTTGTACCTACAACCGTTCTGTATCCGGAACTTCGCAGATCCCACACATTCATGGTCTGCACCTTATCACAGATCTGAATGCAGCGCATGCACTTCACGCATTTGGTTGCATCTTTGATGAGAGGAAGTTTATTGTCCCAGCGGAACACATCAGCAATATTCTCATATTCACTGCTGAAAACACCCAGGTTATTTGCAATATCCTGCAGCGTGCAGTTTCCGCTGCGGATGCAGCTGGTACAATTGGACTGATGGTCGGAAAGGATCAGCTCCACATTGATCTTACGGTTTCTTCTGACGCGAGGACTGTTGGTGAGTACCTCCATGCCCTCCTGACACACCGTATTGCATGCAGTTACCATTTTATTATGCCCTGCCAGTTCCACAATACAGACACGGCAGGCACCGATTTCATTGATTTCTTTCAGATAGCAAAGATGAGGAATTTCCACACCCACCTGACGGGCTGCTTCCATAATGGTGGTACCTTCTGCTACACTGAGTTTCTGTCCGTTGATTTTCAGGTTTACCATTCTGTATTCCTCCCTCCTCTGAATGAGCCGAAGCCATGATAATCACAGCGGAGACAGCGGGAAGCCTCCTGCAGTGCCTCCTCCAGTGTCATACCCTGCTCTACTTCTTCAAAGTCGTTTCCTCTGTGCTTTGCGTAGCGCTCCTTCAGTTCAGCACGGCCGCAAGGCAGATTGTCGGAAGGATCCGGAAGCGGGATTTCCACGTCTGTATCGATGACGTGGTGGAAGCCCAGATATTCATCAATGTTGGCAGCCGCAACCTTGCCTGCACCGATGGCCTTGATCACGGTTGAAGGACCAGTCACGCAGTCTCCGCCGGCATAGGTTCCCTTTACGTTGTCAACCACACTGCTTCTGCCTGCCTGAATATTTCCGCGGAACACAGGGATTCCGTATTCCTCAAAGAACTGGATATCCGTCGCCTGACCGATGGCAGAAATAATGATATCACACCGCAGCTTCTGCTCCTCACTGGACGCATCTACCGGTTTCGGACGTCCGGACCGGTCTGCTTTTCCCGCGATCTGCGGTTTTACCCAAAGTGCCTGCACTTCGCCTTTTTTATTGGTTTCAATCCATGACGGTGCCATGAGCTGCAGCAGATTACAGCCCTCTGCCACTGCCCCATCCACTTCATCCGGCAGTGCCGTCATATCAATTCTTCTTCTTCTGTAGACGATGCTCACATCGCTGGCTCCGAGACGTTTGGCTGTACGTGCCACATCCATGGCCACATTGCCTCCGCCAATGACGATAACTGCTTTTCCATTGAAATCAGGCATAGCATCATCACCGATTCCCCGAAGCATTTCAACCGCAGGGATCACACCCTTGGCATATTCTCCAGGTATACCGATATCCTTGGCATTATGCGATCCGATGGAAATATATGTAGCATCATAGTTATCACGGATCTCAGCAATCGCTTCCGGCGTGGAAACATCGTAATTTCTCTTCACCTCGATACCTGTTGACAGAATGGCATCGATATCCCACTGGAGCCGTTCTCTCGGCAGTCGATAGCTTGGAATACCATAGCGGAGCATGCCGCCCAGCTTGTCACGTTTTTCAAATATGGTTACATCGTGACCCATGATGGAAAGGAAGTATGCTGCTGACAGTCCGCTCGGTCCTCCGCCGATGACTGCAATCTTCTTCCCTGTTTTATCCATTTTTTTCGGTACCGGCACATCACCGCAGTGATCTACAGCAAACCGCTTCAAACCACGAATATTGATCGGTGCATCGATCAGAGTTCTTCTGCAGCGCAGCTCGCACGGATGCTCGCAGATGAGTGCACAAACCGTAGGAAACGGATTATCCTTTCGAATGAGTTTTACCGCGTCGTCGTACCGTCCGGCTCTCACCAGCGCAACATAACCCGGAACATCCACACCTGCAGGGCACATGGCCACGCAAGGTACCGGCTCTGTCCTGTCATTCAGACTGTCGGTACAGCAATGATTTTTAATATGGGACTCGAAGTCCTCACGGTAGCCGCGGATTCCCCGCAGCACCATCTGCGCAGCTTCCGCGCCGATGGCGCAATCAGCCGTCGCGCTGATTGCTTCTGCTGTCTTTTCCAGCAGTGTCAGATCCTCCATCGAGGATTCGGAATCCATGTTCAGGATCCCGTCAATCATGATCTGCAGCTGGCCCAGCCCTACCCGGCATGGTGCACACTTGCCGCAGCTCTGAGAATGACACAGCCTCAGAAAAGATGCAGTCAGGTCCACCGGACACTGTCCCGGCGGACTTGCGATGATACGGCGTTCCAGGTCCTTATTCAGGCCTTCCACCGTCTTCTGAATCGCATCTTCTGATTTGATAAAAAGTCTGTTCACGTCGTTCCTCCTTGTCAGCAAATACTTCCAGCTTTTCCACTTATCCTACTCCCTCATACCATTGATTTCAGTCTTTCTTTCTCTTTCTGTGAAAGATTCGGCTGAAATCAATTTCCATTATAAAAAGACTGGCAATCATCAGCACTGCGCCAAAATAGGATTTCGGGCTGAGAACTTCGCCAGCCAGCGCAAAAGCCACAATGCCGGCAAACACCGGCTCCAGTGCGAAAATCACACCCACATGGGATGCGCTGGTATATTGCTGTGCCACAGGCTGCACGACAAATGCGACCCCGGTACAGAATATAGAAAGGAAAATCACCGCTCCCCACACATTGGCTGTCGCAGGGAAATGTGGTGTTTCCACTATAATGGCTAAAATCAGATTACAAAGGCCTGTCACACCCAGCTGGAACACCCCCAGCTGATATGCATCCACTTCCTTGTGGGAGACTGCCTTTTCTGTAAGCAGCAGATCAATCGCATAAGCAACCGCACACATGATGCACAGCAGGTCACCCTTCAGATTTCCCAGATTGATGGAAAAATCATCTTTCAGGGTCAGCAGTGCGATACCGATAAAACAGATCACTACGGACAGTGTCATTTTCCGGTCCAGTTTCTGACGTAGAAAAATCCAGGCCATCAGCGGTGTAAATACCACTGTCAGTGCACACAGAAAACCGGAATTGGAAAGTGTCGTATATTTCACGCCGAAGGTAGCACCTATGTAAACAAAGACAAGTGCTGCTCCCACCAGCAGACTGTATTTCAATGTTGCACGGTTTACAGTCTTTACTTTCTTATAGGAAAGCAGTCCTGCCACCGCAAATGCACCCAGGAATCGATGTGCATTCAGCGTAAAAGGATCCATTTCTGTCAGTGCCAGATCCATCAGATAATAGGAAATTCCCCAGCAAAGAGTCACCAGCACCAGCATTAGATCTGCCTTTAATTGTTTATTCATTTCCTCTATATCCTCCCGATGAGAAGTTCAAGGGCAAGATTCTGTTCCAGCAGGCCGGTCTTAATGTTCCTGTCTGTCTCATAAAGCTGGCTCAGCACATGTTTCAACCGGTCAACGGAGAACTTTTCTGTATAGCCCATGGCTTTCCGGATCCGAAATTCACTGGATTTCAGTATTTCCGTAATCTGCCCCAGATTCTTTCCTTCTTCCTTCAGTTCTGCAACCATAAGAAGCAGTTCAAACTGGTTGATCATCATGGCGATGATGCCGAAAACCTCCCTGCCGGAACGCAGTATATTATGCAAAAGCCCGAATGCCTTCTCCTTCTGGTTGCCGCTGACTGCATCCAGCAGGCTGAAGATAAAAGTATCCATATCTCCATTCATGACCTGTGAAACATCCTCTTCTGTCACTGTACCCCCGCCGCAGTATGCGGCAATCTTTCGGACATCATTGATCAGATGGAACAGTCGGTATTCTGTTTCCTTATTGAAATAACCGGACTGATCTATGACAGCTTTCACCGTGTCCCTTCCTGCAGAAACCCCCTCTGCCGTGAATCGTTTGGAGATAAATCCGCTCAGGGTGCTGTAGTCCAGCTGGCTGAATTCATAGCACCTGCTTTTCTTTTTCAGCAGTTTCACCAGTTCACTCTTTGGCTCAGGTGCTTCCGCAGTGAACACCAGAATGGTTCCCGGATTCGGCTCGGAAAAATAAGCATCTGCCAGTTCCAGATCACCGGAAGTAAACCCCCGGGTACTGACACTGTTCAGCGGCGGGAATTCCTCCGCCCATACCAGCCTCCGCTGCGACATCATGGAAAAAGTATTACAGGCGTCCAGAATGGACACCATATCTTCTCCTTCATCCTGAAAGCGGACGTAATCCAGTGCCATACAGGCAGGATCCACATAACGATTCCGAATGGTCTCCACAGCCCATTGAATCAGATAGCCTTCTTCTCCGTACAGGAAAAGAACAGGCGGCATCTCACTTTCCCGGATGTCTCTGCTGAAGGTTTTAAAGGCATGCTCCTTCTTCTCTTTTTTATACACTTTTCTGCCCCTCGCTCCATTTATGAAATGACTATATCAATTTGAAAACCGTCTTCATAAAAAAGAAAACCGATTCCCCCATTGTAATCATTTCTTTTCACTATTATACCCCTTTGGCAAAGTTTTTCAATGATTTTTCCACTTGGATGACCATATATATTGTATACACCAACCTGTATCACAGCCGCTTTCGGCTGCACTGCATCCAGAAATTCATCACTGGTACTGGTATCACTTCCATGGTGACCAACCTTCAGAATATCCGCCTTGAGATGATCCAGCCGGCCTGCTTTTGCATAATACGCCACCATCTCTTTCTCCCCTTCCGCATCCAGATCTCCCGTTACCAGAATACGAAATCTGCCATAATGAATCATAAACACGGAACACTGGCTGTTTTCTTCCTGTCCTTTTTCCGGATCGATTTCCTGCGGCCACAGTGTTTCAATGCTGACCCGGTCTGATATTTTGATGTTGGTACCTGCCGTCAGTCCCGCTGTTATTTTTTTCACCCGATAGGCCTTCGACAGTTCCAACAGTCCCTGATAATGATCCGTATGCAGATGGGTGGCGACAGCCAGATCAACACACGCTGCACGATTCTTCAGTAAATACGGCTTCAGCACATTCTTACCAACATTATAAGTAAAGCTTCCACCGCCGTCGATCAGAATGTTTCTGTTTCCGTCACGTATATGGATACAATCCCCCTGTCCCACATCCACAAAGACCAGATCCGCCCGGGATACAGGGGAGTCTGTCATCATTCCGCAGGCAAACCCAAACAGTATGCAGAAAAACATCAAAAGGTAAATCATTTTATGCCTGCCGCGCAGCCGCAGTACCTGGCATGTTTCTGACGTAAGGAAAAACAGTAGCAGATACAGGCTGATGACAAGCCACAGCGGCGGACTGATCACATCGAAACCGCCCCTGCCTTCCAGAGATGACAGCCGGTTTACCGCAAGCAGGAGATTGCATAAGCTGTCCGTCACCGTCATAAGGAATCCGCCGCTTCCCGTCAGAAGAAACAGGAGAAAGCAGAGCAATGCGGCAGGCACCAGAAGTCCGGCCAGAAAAACCACCGGCAGATTTGCGATCAGTGCTGTCAGAGACACATAGTTGAACTGATACATCTGATACAGGAACAGTCCAAACTGAACAGAAACCATGGCGGAAAAACTGTCAGGAAGCTTCTTCGGCAGGACCGGACGAAAGAAGCATATGGAAGCAATCGCAAGGAAGGACATCTGAAACCCCGCCCCAAAGATTACATAGGGATTCATCAAAATCAGTATCATGGCAGCCGTGCTCAGACCGGTCAGCATATCATACCGCAGATCCAGAATACGCGCAGCAACCTGCAGACTGATCATCACTGCGGCTCTCTTTACCGACGAACTCCACATGGAAACCGTCCCATATGCCAATATGGCCGCTCCCAGCAAAATCACCGCAGCCGGGTTTTTCTTATTGCCGGCGAGTTTCTGATACAGACTGTACAAAATGCCAAGGTGAAGCCCGCTGACAGCCAAAATATGGGCTGTACCGTTCGCCCGGAACGAATCATAAATCTCCGCATCCATATCGGAGGTATCGCCGAAAAGCACGCCGCTGATCAGACCACGATATTCTTGTGAAAGATTTTGCTGAAATGCAAACCGACGGTCAATGAGCCATGCCGCAATCCGATCCGTCACAGTCTCTGCATCATCATCCAGTACATATCTTTCTGCCGTCATCTGATAAAAAATTCCCTCTGATTTCAGATAGAGTCTGTAATCGAAACACCTGGGATTCCGCCGCTTCTCCGGAAGCCGTAAGTTGCCCTGCAGATGGATTTTGTGCCGAAAAAGCTGTCCCGGGCTTTCCTGTATCTTCGGGCAGGTGACCAGGATCTTTTCCCTTTTCTTCAGCATGTTTCCGTCGATGGATTCTGCCAGAATCTCCATCCGATAACCGCCGTTTTCTCTTTCTTCCATTCCGGTAATCTTTCCGTAAACAGAAACCGGCTTCATTCTATCCGGTTCCGCATATTCTGCAATCGCAGAACGCGCGAAAGAAAACCCTGCACTGTGCAGCAGAGTCAGCAACAGAATGAAGCCGATGGTGATCATCAGATTATTTCTTCTCATGTTTTCCCCTTTCCGGGGGTATGCTATCCATATCCATTATATTACATTTACGGTATCATCTCAACCAGAATTTCTGTCTGTCAGAAAAAAAACAGAGAAATGAAGGAGATTTGTAAGAAGTTCGTCAATATATTTCTTAACTTTGTCTATGAGTTATGTTATACTATTTGTATCTATGGAATCATGATAGAAAGCGGGTGGTTTTTTTGAATCATTATGAGGATAAAGAAAATAGGAATAAACCGTCAGGAGAAGATATCCCACAGCACTCCCGTAGGCGAAAAAAAGAAGAGGCCAAACACAGGCGCCCTTCCCGGAAGGAAAAGTTTGAAATGCGTCAGCAGGAGGCAGCTTCGGAGTCCGCTTCCGGTTCGGCTGCAACGTCTTCTTCGGGGAATGAGAAAAAGGAAAAGAAGAAAAAGAAATATCGCATGAACTGGAAACGTTTCATTCTGGTCTGCTTCTGTATCTGCATGCTGGCAGGCGTAGCTGTGGTAGGCTGGGCAGCTTCCGTAATCATGAAAGCGCCGGAAATCGATACCAGCAATATCTATTCCCTGCTGTCTCAGAGTTCTGTACTTTATGACGATCAGGGCGAGGTGCTTGACACGCTGGTTGGTGCGGACGGTCAGAAACGTACGATAGTGGAACTGAAGGATATTCCGGAAGATCTGCAGAATGCGTTCATCGCACTGGAGGACAAAACGTTCCGGGATCATCACGGATTCAACATTATCCGTATCTTCGGCGCAATCAAGGATGCATTCTTTAACGGAGGCCATATCAGCGGCACCAGTACGATCACACAGCAGCTGGCCAGGAATGTTTACCTGCCGGATACCATGTCCAAGCGGGATCTGAACCGGAAGGTGATCGAGGCTTATTATGCTGTAATCCTGGAAAAGAAGCTGAATAAGGATCAGATTCTGGAAGCCTATCTGAATACGGTAAACTTTGGCAAAGCCTATGGTGTACAGGCGGCTGCGCAGGCCTACTTCAGCAAGGACGTCAATGAACTGACGCTGGCAGAATGTGCCTCTCTGGCTGCCATGCCGCAGTATCCTACGGTCTACGCACTGGTGCAGCAGGTTTCTGCCAATGATATCAACGACGATACCGACAACCTGATTTTCAAGGACGGCGATGTGGCATATGTCTGGAATGACACTGCCCTTCCGCGGATTCGTACCTGTCTTGCACTTATGCTGGAACAGGGATATATTACGCAGGCAGAATATGATGAAGCAAAAACCGTAGAAATCAAAGATATCGTCAATCCGAATACAGATATCCTGAATAAGACGACCAACTATTTCGCGGACTACGTGATCAATAAGGTCATCTCCGATCTGCAGGAACAGCTTGGCTACGACTATACCAAAGCCCACAATATGGTTTACAGCGGCGGTCTCAATATCTATACCACGATGAATACCGAAATGCAGCAGATCGTGGAAACCGAGTTCAAAAACGATGCCAACTTCCCGACACTGGTGGTTAGCAGGAAGGATGGACAGGGCAACATTCTGGATGAATTCGGAAACGTGATTCTGTATCAGTATTCCAACTACATCACAAGCAAGGGATACTTCCGTCTGAAGCCTTCCGAATATCAGTGGAATGATGACGGTTCTCTGACGATATATGCCGGAAAAAGACTGAACCTCTATGATACCACAGTACAGGGACAGTCGGATGTCAGCGTGGAATTCAAAAACATGTATGTGGTGGATAACGGAACCTTCTACACGATTTCCGGCGGCTTCATCAACATCCCGCAGGAATATAAATCCAAGGACAGCAATGGAAATCTGCTTGTTTCAGCCAAATTCTTCGAGGATTATCCGGACTTCTTCAAGCAGAGTGGTGAACGTCTCATTACGAAGGGCTTCACGCTCCAGCAGAGAGTGATTCAGCCGCAGGCTGCCATGACCATTGTCGATAATGAAACCGGTTATGTTAAAGCGATGGCCGGCGGAAGAAAAGTAAACGGAAGAATGATTTTAAACCGTGCGGTCGCAACGCGTCAGTCCGGTTCTTCCATTAAACCGCTGACGGTTTACGCCGCAGCTCTGCAGAAGAGCTTTGAACTGGAGGCAGAAGGAAAAACCTTCCCTGTCATCGATTCGAATTTCGGATATCAGGGGGATGCTTTATGGGGCAATTATCTGACCGCAGCTTCCATCATTGATGATGAGCCAACTACCGTCAACGGGAAGAAATGGCCGGTGAACTCCCCTGCCGGGTATAACGGCCTGCTGACCATGCGCCGTGCACTGCAGAAGTCTCTGAATATCTGTGCCGTAAAAATCATGCAGCAGACAGGAACTGATTACTGCTTCGATCTGGCGGAGAAATTCGGTCTGACCACACTGGTCCGTGAAGGAGAAGTTAATGATAATAATCTTGCGGCTCTGGCACTGGGCGGCCAGTCCAGGGGTGTCACCACACTGGAAATGGCCAGCGCGTATACTACCTTTGTCAATGACGGTATCCACAAGAGCTATAACGTCTATACAAAAGTAACCACCAGAAGCGGAGATATTCTTCTGGAAGCGGATACCAAAGAGAACGAAGTACTGGATCCGGGTGTCGCATGGATCATGCGCGATATGCTTCAGTCCGATATCACAGAAGGTATTGCAGGTGCAGCTGCTGTATCCGGTGCAAAGGCCGGCGGTAAAACCGGTACTACCTCTGATCAGTTCGATATCTGGTTTGACGGATTCACAGCAAAGTATTCTGCGGCATTATGGATCGGAAGCGACATCAATATCAAGCTTTCCTCCATGTCAGGAACCGCTGCCCGCCTCTGGGGCCGGATCATGAACCAGATCCCTGGCGTGGCATCCGGAACATACTCTGCGAAACCTTCCAATGTGATATCCGTATCCATCGATACCAAGAGCGGTATGCTTGCGACGGAAGCAAGCGGCAGTGACGTAAGAACGGAATACTTCACGAAGGGAACCCAGCCTACGGAAACTGACACGCTCCACCAGACCATGGATGTCTGCTCCGAATCCGGATATCAGGCAACACCATCCTGTCCGGATGTGGAAACCAAGAGCGGCATCTTACGTCCATATACACCAAACAAACGGGTTGCGGATATTGGGAAAGAACTTCCGCATTACTACTGCAATCTGCACAATCCGGATCCGAATGTTTATAAGGTGAAAAAAGGTCTTGATGTGACCATTGTCCAGCCGGGAGAACTCACAGAGCCGGAAGAACCAGACGAAGGTGAAGATCCGATCATTCCGGATGATCCGGATGAACCGAATCCGGAAAATCCGAATGCGCCGGATGACCCTGCAAATCAGGAAGAAGAGAATAACAACGGCGAATCCGTAAATTAAATCATCTGCCAAAAAAGGTGCAGTCACCGGGAAACCGGCAGCTGCACCTTTCTTTTTCAATGACACAGTAACTTAAAATCCTTCACTCTCTGCACCACATCATCTGCACCGAATACTGCGGAGCCTGCCACAGCGATGTCCACACCGGCCTGCTGCACCTGTGCTGCGTTCTGCAGTGTCACACCGCCGTCAATTTCAATGGCAAAATCAAGTCCTCTTTCCGCACGGACCGCAGCCAGCTTCTTCACCTTGTCCAGTGCCCCCGGAATGAATTTCTGCCCACCGAAGCCAGGATTCACAGACATGATCAGGACCAGATCCACATCTTCCAGAATGCAGGATAACACGGAAACCGGTGTTGCCGGATTGATGGACACACCGGCCTTCACACCTTTTCCCCGGATATGCTGTATGGTTCTGTGCAGATGTATGCACGCTTCCTGATGCACCGTAATGTACGCAGTCTGATCCGTTACGAAATCATCAATGTACTGATCCGGATTTTCGATCATAAGATGGACATCAAACGGCACCGTAGTCTTGCCCATCAGGCTTTTCATCACAGGTGCACCGAAACTGATATTCGGTACGAAGTGGCCGTCCATCACGTCTACATGCACATAGTCTGCGCCGCCTTCTTCTATTTTTTTTACGTCCTCTGCCAGCGCCGCAAAATCAGCGGACAGAATGGATGGTGCAAGTTTCATAATTTCTTTCCTTTCTCAAGCATTCGTTCTGTTATAACATCAATATTTCTTTCTGCTTCGGATTTCATCCAGATTTGCCAGATAAGAATCATACCGCTTCCGGTGGATGCGGCCTTCCTCCACTGCCCTGCGTACTGCGCAGTCCGGTTCACTGCGATGTCGGCAGTCATCATATCTGCACCGGCCCCGCAGCGCTTCCATTTCCGGATAAAACCCGGCCAGGTTATCTTCTTCCGCTTCCAGTATCTCAAAGGATGTAAATCCCGGTGTATCATAGATCATTCCGCCGTTTTGCAGCTGAAAAATTTCAACATGACGTGTGGTATGGCGCCCCCGGCTGGTTTTCTGGCTGACTGCCCCGGTTTCCATATTCGCTTCCGGATGAAGATGATTTAAGATGGTGGATTTTCCCACGCCGGATGGACCTGCCAGTGCAGCCTTTTTCCCAGAAACAAGCTGTTCCAGTTCCGCCAGACCTTCTCCTGTTTTGCAGCTGATCGTTAGAAATGGATAAATTCCATCATAGATCTCACGTATTTCCATGATTTCCGCAGAGGAAACAAGATCGCACTTATTCAGGCACAGCACCGGCTCAATGCCGTTCATTTCCGCCATGATCAGAAATTTGTCGATCAGCATGTAATTCGGCTTCGGACGGGCAGGTGCGAAAACTACCAGAAAGGTATCCACATTGACAATGGGCGGACGGATGAACTGGTTTTTTCGCGGGTGGATGCTGTTGATCACACCCTTTCCCTCTTCCGTTCGCTCCAGTTCCACCACATCACCTACCGCAAGAGTGATCCCGTCTTTTTTGAAGATCCCCCTTCCTTTGGCTTCAATGATGCCCTCATCGGTCAGTACATAATAGAATCCGCCGATCCCCTTGGTTATCAGTCCAGTCATAGATTATTCTTCTCCATCATCGCCTGCGTCATCTCCGTCGCCACCTTCTGCTCCGTTTCCTTCCTCACCGCTTCCGTCACCATCGTCACCGCCTTCTGCGGGCGGAACCACTTCCGGTGCTTTCGTCAGCCGGTAAGAAACCTTCGATCCGGTCTCCACCTCCGTATAGGCCACCGGATATTGGGCGATAACCGTATTGGCCGGTGCAAGGTCATTTTCTTCATAACTGATGTTGTCAATATCCACCACCAGTCCCGCTGCAGCGATGGCTGCATCTGCCTGCTCCTTTGTCTTTCCGGTCAGATTCGGCACCTTCGTCATTTCCTTTCCGGCTCCGTCACTGATTTCAATATCGATACGGGTTCCGCTGGCGGCTTTCTGCCCTGCACCTGGTGTCTGCGACAGAATAATTCCCTTTGGCTTCGGACTGTTTACCGTCTTGATCTCTCCCAGCTGGAATCCGAATTCAGCCAGATACGCTTCCGCCTCTTTATAATCCTTGTCCAGAATACTTGGAACGACACCGTCTTTTTTCCCCTTGCTGACGTTTACCGTTACCGTCTGGCCTTTCGCCACGACGGTACCTTCACTTGGCATCTGTGAAGTGATCTTTCCTTCCTCCTGGTCAGGACTGTATACCTGTTCGCCTTCCTGCAGGACAAGTCCCAGTTCCTCCAGCTCTGCCTGTGCTTCTTCTACCGTCTTTCCCTTCAGATCCGGAACCGGAATATCTTCGCTGTCCCCTCCGAACCAGCCCATGGCAGATCCCAGGGCGAAAATTCCGGCACCGAAAACGATGACCGCAGCTACCACAATAATGGCTATGAGGCGGGTATTGGATCCTTTTCCGCTCTTACCGCTTTTACCGCCTTTTCCGTCCTTACCGCCTTTTCCCGAATGGCCGGAATCCTGGTCTACCTCTGAAAAAATGGATTTTTCATCGATTCCTTCACCGAAAACACCGCCCTGCACGCGTTCCTTCTCCCCTGCAGACGGATTTTGCGAAGGATCATCGACAAAGATCTTATTTCCCATCACCTTGGTGATAAACTCGATGTTATCCAGATCCCTGATCATTTCGTCGGCAGTGCTGTACCGGTTGTTCTGATATTTGTCGGTTGCTTTCATCACAATCTTCTCCAGCTGCGGCGGAATGCCGGAAACCAGTCTGGACGGCGGCGTGATCGGGTCATTGATATGCATTAACGCGATGGAAATCGGATTATCCCCGTCAAACGGCACCTTGCCGGTGAGCATTTCATAAAGGACAATGCCGAGCGAATAGATATCCGTCCGCTCATCCACATAAGATCCCCTTGCCTGCTCCGGTGACAGATAATGTACAGAACCCATGACCTTGTTGTCTTTTCCCGCCACCATAGTAGAGTTGCTCACCGCCTGGGCAATGCCGAAATCAGCCAGCTTGGCTACGCCGGTACTGGTGATCAGAATATTATGCGGCTTCACATCCCTATGTATAATCTGGTTCTTGTGGGCCAGACTCAGGGCGGAAGCAACCTGCTTGGTAATTTCAATGGCTTCTTTGTAATCCAGCCGGCCTTTTTCCGAAATCAGCTGACTGAGCGGTTTTCCTTCCACCAGTTCCATGACGATGAAATGAAGATTTCCCTCCTTGCCAACATCATATACACTGACAATATTCGGATGGGACAGCCCGGCAGCTGCCTGTGATTCTTTTTTGAAGCTTTCGATGAAGGATTCATCCTTCGTAAATTCCGGTCTGAGAATTTTGATCGCCACATACCGGTTCAGCAGCCGGCACCTTGCTTTATATACGACGGCCATACCGCCTTCACCGATTTTTTCGATCAGTTCATATCTTCCTGCCAGTAATCTATTGCTCATGGATATCTTCCTCCGTAACCCTTAAACTTATGACCGTGATATTGTCATGGCCTCCGTGATCATTTGCTCTGCGAACCAGTTCACTACATGTTTCCGACATGGTTCTGCCCTGGCTGAGAACTTCCACGATCTCGTCTTCACTGACCTCATCGTAAAGCCCGTCCGTGCACATGATAATGATATCATCTGCCGCGATGTCCACCTGGAAAAAATCCGGTTCCACATCCGGTTCTGCCCCCATGGCTTTGGTGATAACGTTTTTACGTTCGTCGGTTTCCGCCTGCTCCGGTGTCAGCACCCCGGCTTTCACCAGCGTGTTCACATACGTATGATCTTCCGTCAGCTGTGTCAGCTGGCCGCTCCGGAACAGATACGCCCGGCTGTCTCCCACATTGGTGATGTATGCCTTTCCCCTGCCTGCATAAACCACCACAATGGTTGTAGCCATTCCGCGGTTTGCGGTATATTTATTGGCCATCTCAAAAATATGGCCGTTCACCTTGTCAAGACAATTCTGAAAATAAGACGCTATCTGATATTTATCCCCGGTTTCTTCAATCGGATGCTCCACTATGTAGTTTGCAATCTGACTCACCGCAGTTCTGCTGGCAATCTCACCGGCATTTCCGCCGCCCACGCCATCCGCGACGACATAGACCTTATCCGCCAGAAGAATGAAGCAGGCATCCTCATTGTTCTGCCTTCGCTGTCCTTTATCGGACTTGAATCCAACCTCCATGTGTGTATCGCCTCCTGATTCTTACTCCTTTTGTGCTCTTTCCAGTCTGCAGATAAAGAAGCCGTCCGTCTCGCGGCCGGGCAGCAGCTGGATCCTTTTCTTCTCCGCAAAATCTTTATGCCCGGCAAGGAATGCTTCGATCTGCCTTTCGTTTTCCGCCGGGTTTATGGTACATGTGCTGTATACCAGACTGCCTCCCGGCTTTACATAACTGCTGGATGCATGCAGGATTTCTTTCTGCCGTTCTTCCAGTTCTGCAAAGTCAAGCTCTGCCGTTTCTTTTAGCTTGATTTCCGGTTTTCTTCGGATTACGCCCAGTCCGGAACACGGTACATCTGCCAGCACACAGTCTGCTTTCCCCTTTAGTTCTTCACAGGCATGCCTGGCATCCTGGCAGCGGGTTTTAATGATGGAAATACCAAGCCGTTCCGCCTGTTCTGTCATCAGCTTCAGCTTATGTTCATAAATGTCAAAGGCATAAATCACGCCGGCGGAAGTTCCTGCATCTGCTCCCATATCCTCAGCCAGCGCCATGTTCTTCCCGCCCGGTGCGGCACAGACATCCACCACCAGATTACCTTCTGCAGGTTGCAGCGTATCTGCCGCCAGAACCGAAGCCTGATCCTGTACCGAGAACCAACCTTCTTTATAGAGCCGGTGCTGCAGGATGCCGGTGCCTTTTCCTGTCACCAGAATCACCCGGTCCGAAAGGCTGCCAGCTTCCACTTGAAACCCATCCAGCCGCAGCTGTCGCATCAAAGCATCCCGGTCAGTCTTTTTCCGATTCACACGGATGGAAAGCAGCGGTCTTCCATTGGACGCTTCCAAAAGCTTCTCCGCCTTCTCCGTTCCGTAGGCATCCATCCACAACTCCACCAGCCAGCGAGCAGCAGAATATCTTACAGAAAGATACTCCACAGGATCTGTCTCACGATCCGGCAGTGCAGGAAGGTTTTCCCCTTCCAGCCGTCTCTGAAAGCTGCGCAGGACGCCGTTGATGAAGCCTTCCCTGCCACGGCACAGCCTGCGTGCCATGGCTACCGTTTCACTGACGGCGGCATAGGACGGTACCGAGTCCATGAACAGAAGCTGATAAATGCCCATTCTCAGCAGGGTCAGATCCTGTTTTTTTACCTTTCGAAGACCGGACGGAATCTGTTCCGCCAGGTAGTAGTCCAGCAAAATCCGGTTTTCCGTCACACCGTATACCAGTTCCCGCACGAAGGCCGGATTCTCCGGCTTATTTTTTTCGATATACTGATTCAGCGCCAGATTGGAGTAAGACTGGTTCATCTCCATGTCCAGCAGCACTTCATAAGCTGTTTTTCGGTTGATATCCATATGCGATTCTCTTCAATACTAATCTCTTCTTCCACGCAGCGCCAGGATCCGGATCAGATTCATCACGGCCATAGCAAGGGACGCCACATACGTCATGGCAGCTGCACGAAGCACTTTCTTCGCCCCACCTTCTTCTTCGTCTGCAATCAGACCAAGGCCTTCCATCTGCTGCAGGGCACGGCTGCTGGCATTGAATTCCACTGGCAGCGTGATGGCATGAAACAGAATGACCGCAACGAAAGCGATCACACCAACGAAGAACAGAGTATCGCCCATGTAGCTTCCGTTTCCCATCAGGAGCAGTCCGATCAGAATCAGCGGCCAGCTCAGCGTTGAAGCGAAATTCACCAGAGGCACGATGTTATTTCGCATAAGCAGCGGCATATAGGATTCCGCATGCTGCACCGCATGTCCCGCCTCATGGCAGGCCACGCTGACCGCCGCGACGGAATTCACATTGTACACCGTCTGTGAAAGCCGCAGCACCCGCTTCCGCGGATCGTAGTGATCCGTCAGACTGCCGGCAATCTGCTCGATCTGCACATCGGACAGTCCGTTGGCGTCCAGCATTCTTCTGGCTGCCTGTGCACCGGTCAGACCCCGCATGGTCCGCACTTTCGAAAACTTTTTGAAATTTCCCTGCACCTTGCCCTGTGCATACAGGGTAAACAGAATCGCAGGAAACAAAATAATATAGGACCAGTCATACCAATACATAATACATTTCCCCCTTTATTTCAGCAGCGTTCCGGCTGCAATGGAATTTCCCCGCAGATAATCTTTTACGAAAACCCGCTTCTTTCCCGGCACCTGAATCTCCGTGACCCGGAGGATCCGTCCGCCGCAGCTGATGTCCATACCGTCTTCCCCTGCCCGGAGCACCGTGCCCGGTTCCTGATCGCAGGTCTGGGCCAACGGCTGTGCAGCCCACAGCTTCATCACCGTTCCGTTGCAGTCACAGAATGCACCCGGCCATGGATCAAATCCGCGGATCAGACGCTCGATTTCTTCCGGTGTTTTCCGGAAGTCAATCTTGCCGTCTGCCTTCCGAATCAGACCCGCATAGGTGGACTTGCTGTCGTCCTGGGGCTGTGGAGTGATCAGACCGGCTTTCAATTTAGGAAGTGTATCCACCAGAAGCTTTGCTCCGGCTTCTGCCAGCGCGTCATGGAGTTGTTCGCCGTTCATTCTGCCGATTTCCACTTCCACCTTCGTCAGCATATCCCCTGTATCAAGCCCCTCTCCCATCTGCATGATGGTCACGCCGGTCACGGTTTCACCCGTGACGATAGCGTTCTGGATCGGAGAGGCCCCCCGAAGCTTCGGAAGCAGCGATGCATGGACATTGACACAGCCCAGCGCCGGCAGTTCCAGCAGATCCTTTGGCAGAATCTGCCCATATGCCACAACGATGATAATATCCGGTCCGTATTCCCGCAGCTGCTCCAGCAGTTCTTCGTTTCCTCTCACTTTTTCCGGCTGGAGTACTTTCAGCCCGTATTCCATTGCCTTTTCCTTCACCGGCGTAAACTGTATTTTCTTTCCCCGGTCTCTCGCCTTGTCCGGCTGGGTGATCACATATCCCACCTCATGGCCGGCTTTCACCACAGAATCCAGCACCACAGCGGCAAAATCCGGTGTCCCCATAAACACGGTTTTCATCGTTTATTCTTCCTCTCCGAATTCATCCTCTTCGTCATATGCAGCCGCAGCCTCCCGGATATTTTCTGCCTTGTCAATATACAGAATTCCGTCCAGATGGTCGTACTCGTGGCACATGACTCTGGCATCAAAGTCCTGAAAATCGTAAACCTGCAGATTTCCGTCCAGATCCAGCGCCTGGATTTTGATGGTATCCGGCCGCTCCACCGTACCAATCAGCCCCGGTACGCTGAGACAGCCTTCATCATCGATCTGACTTCCGGACTGCTCCAGAATCACGGGATTGATCATGAAATACACTCTGCCCGGCTCCGGCTCCGCCACAAACATTCTTCGCATGATGCCCACCTGCGGTGCGGCGATTCCCACGCCATACTGATCTCGCATGGTCTCCAGCATGTCTTCCATGGTCATGCGAATCCGGTCTGTGACTTCCGGTACTTCCCTGCATTTCTTCCGCAGGATTTCATCTCCTTCAGTTACTACATTTCTGATTGCCATTGTATCCTCCTGAATTATGTTTCTGTCTTAAAAAAGTGGTTATAACGTGCTGTATGGGTTCACATCGAGGTTCATATTGCAGTCGATCTTCTCCCGCAGCAGGATCTGGCTGAAATTACCCAGATAATAAATATATTGATTTCGGCTGCCCCGCGGGCATTTGATCAGAATATAATACCGAAAATCTTCTCCCTTAAAATGGATGGCCACTTTCGGCGCCAGCACCTGGTTCGCATTTTCTGTTCCGATGGCGTGTTCCATATAGACGCTGCACCGTTCTGCGGCTCCCAGGGCGGTTGCCTCCTCTGCCGAAGTGAAATTCACCATGATCAGATCGGTGAACGGCGGATAATCCATAAACTGGCGCAGCCGGATCTCCTGTCGGAAAAACCCTTCATAATCGTGATTTTTCGCCGCTTTCAATGCATAGTTATCTGGTTCATAGGTCTGTACGATGACTCTGCCCTGCCGGTCACCCCTTCCTGCACGTCCTGCCACCTGGGTTACCAGCTGAAAGGTCCGTTCCGTCGAGCGGTAATCCGGAATGTTCAGGGTCACATCTGCCGCAATCACGCCAACCAGGCCCACATTCCGGAAATCAAGTCCCTTTGCCACCAGCTGTGTCCCGATGAGAATCTTCGTTTCCCCGCTGGCGAATTGATCCAGAATACGATCCAGATCCTTCCTCGTCTTTACCGTATCCAGATCCAGCCGGTCCACTGCTGCCTCCGGAAAAAACTTTTCCGTGGCTTCCTCCACCTGCTCCGTACCAATGCCGAAATACCGGATGTACCGGCTTCCGCATTCCGGGCAGGTCTTCGGAACCGGAAACTTTCTGCCGCAGTAGTGGCAGACGGCACGATCCCAGCCTTTGTGATAGGTCAGCGAGATACCGCACTTGGGACATTTCATCGCCGTGCCGCATTCCCTGCAGGAAATGAAGCTGGAATATCCTCTCCGATTTTGAAACAGGATGATCTGCTGACCAGCCTCCAGCGTTTCCTTCATGGAGCGAAAGAGCGCGCGGCTGAAAATCGTCAGGTTTCCCGCTTTCAGTTCTTCCCGCATATCCACGATTTCCACTTCAGGAAGCGGTGTCTGGTTAAACCGCTCTTTCAGTTCAAGGAGCTGATAGATTCCTTCTTTGCACCGCTGATAGGATACCACCGATGGCGTCGCACTGCCCAGAAGCAGCACTCCGTCATAGTATTTCAGACGCTTCAGCGCCACATCCACCGTCTCATACTTCGGCGTCATATCCGCTTTATACGTGGCTTCATGCTCCTCATCCAGGATGATGATGCCGATGTTTTCCAGCGGAGAGAAGACTCCCATCCGGGCACCCACCACGATACGTGCCTGGCCGCGGCGGATTCGCTGCCACTCGTCATATCGTTCCCGCCGGGTCAGCTTGCTATGCATGACCGCCAGGTTCTCCTTGCCGAACCGGCCGGCAAATCGGTCAATCATCTGGGTCGTCAGGGCAATTTCCGGAACCAGCATAATTGCCGTCTTGCCCTGTGCCAGACATCGGTCTATGGCTTCCATGTAGACTTCCGTCTTGCCGCTGGACGTAACGCCGTGAAGGAGAAAATTCTCCTGCCTGCCATCGTCGATGGCGCTTCCGATCCGATCCACCGCCGCCTGCTGTTCTTCCGTCAGAGCTTCCGGCTTCTCATAATGCCCGGCCAGCCCCTGATACGGTTCCTTTTCCTTTCCTTCTCTGGCAGGACCTCCTGCAGGGATAAAGCACCGGACACAGTCCCAGTATGTAATGCCGTAACGCTGCTTCATCCAGCCGGCAGTGGTCATGATCTCTTCGGTCAGGGGAAGGCTGTCGTCCACGCCGAGAATCGTCTTCATCTTTTCCGTCGGACAGTTCAGACTGACTTCTCCTTCTTCTTCGCTGCGGATCCGGTACACATAGCCGGCCCGTTCTTTATTATACGAACCGAAGGGAATCCGCACCCGGTCCCCTGCCTTCACGGCAGCATCTTCCGTCTTATAGGTATACAGGCTGTCGGTGTGCCTGCTTTTATTGTCTATAATAACATCTGCGTATCTCATAAAACCTACAGCAGGTGAATATTGTTTGCTGCACAGGTCTCGATCATCTCCTTCGGCCATACGGATGCCTGCACTTCACCGATGTGGGCCTTCCGCAGGAAGAACATGCACAGTCGGCTCTGACCGATACCGCCGCCAATGGTATACGGAAGACGATCTTCCAGAATTGCCTTGTGGAATTCCATTTCCATCCTGTCTTCACATCCTTCGATCGTCAACTGACGGCGCATGGCCTCCGCATCCACACGGATACCCATGGAAGAAATTTCAAAGGCTCTGTCCAGCACTTCGTTCCAGAGGATGATATCGCCGTTCAGTTCCCAGTCATCATAGTCCGGGGAACGGCCGTCATGTTTCTCGCCGGATGCCAGTCTGCCGCCGATTTTCATGATGAAGACCGCACCATGTTCTTTCGTGATCAGATCTTCTCTTTCCTTCGGCGTCTGATCCGGATACATATCTTCCAGTTCCTGCGTCGTGATGAAAAAGATCTCATTTGGAATCTCCGTCTGCAGATTGCGATACAGGCGGTTCACATAATCGCCCAGGTTCTTGACGGCGTTGTAGATCGTCGTAACCGTTTCCTTCAGATATTCCTCGGTTCGCTGCTCCTTCGTGATGACCTTTTCCCAGTCCCACTGGTCCACATAAACCGAATGCAGATTATCCATTTCCTCATCCCTGCGGATGGCATTCATGTCCGTATACAGACCATGTCCCGGCTCAATACCGTATTTGCCCAGGGCCATTCTCTTCCACTTGGCCAGGGACTGCACCACTTCCACTTCCGCTTCATCCATGTCCTTCAGACTGAAGCTGACCCGACGTTCCACGCCATTGAGATTGTCGTTCAGGCCGGTCTGCGGCAGGACGAACAGCGGTGCGGACACTCGGCGCAGATTCAGGCCATAGGCCAGCTCTGCCTGAAAATAGTCCTTGATTTTTTTTATGGCTCTCTGACTTTCCATCAGGTCGAGAACCGGTTCATAGTTTTTCGGTAAAATTAAGTTTGCCATGTTTTCTCCTGTTTCCTTTTTCCTTATGATTTCTTCTCAAAATCTATTTTCCCGGCGTTTCTGTCCGCATGGAATATCTGCACCCGCAGTAGTTCTGCCTGTACAGCCCATATTCCTTCGAAAGCTCGATGCTTCTCTGAAACCCGGCTTTTTTCTTAAAGTCCATATCCAGAAATTCCACGTGATGCTCCTTTGCCAGCTGGCTGCCGATGGTGGAGATCAGCGGATAATTCTTATGGGGACTCACGGTCAGGGTGGTGCCAAAGCAGAAGAATCCTTCTCGTTCTGCCAGTGCAGCGGTTTCTTCCAGCCGCTGCCGGAAACACAGCGTGCAGCGGGCGCCCCCCTCCGGCTCCTGCTCATACCCCTCCGCCATCCGAAGAAAGCTTTCCGGCTCGTAGTCTCCCTCTATGAATCCCACCTGCTCCTCCGGTTCCAGACCTTTGTTATATTCCTGCAGGAATTGCACCTGTGCCGCCTTCCGCCGTTCATATTCCTCCGGTTCTGTAATGCACGGATTGAAATAGAACACCGTGACCTGATACTCCGGGAGCACCCGTTCAATGCATGCCGTGCTGCACGGACCGCAGCAGGAATGAAGAAGAAGCGTCTTTTTCACTTTCTTCGTTTCTGCCTCCGGTTCCAGCGGATACAGCAGCGGACTACCCTGCGGGTGTTCACAGGAATAAATCTGCGGACTGGATTCTTCCCGATTTTTTCTTTCCAAAAAACCCCCTCCTTGCAAAATAGCCAGACTTCTGCTATTCTAATATTCTAAAGATATATTCTAACATAAAACTGTGATATTTGAAAGAGATTTGAGCGATATTTTAGGAGATAACTACACGATGAACACAAAAAAAGAAACCTGTCCTTCTCACTTTGGAAGTCAGCGTTTTTATTCCATCAGCACCTGGCTGAAACAGTATTTCGGAGAAAAAACCATCAAGCTGGCCATTGACGGCGGCTTCACCTGCCCCAACCGGGACGGCACCAAAGGCACCGGCGGCTGTCTGTTCTGCTCCGACAGCGGATCCGGCGAATTCGCCTCCGACATCGATGACCAGATCCGCCTGTTTTCGGATAAGTGGCCCCATGCCAGATATCTGGCATACTTCCAGAACCATACCAACACCTACGCGCCGGTTTCCGAGCTCCGCACCAAATATGAGGCGATTCTCGCCAATCCCCGGATCGAGGGACTTGTGATCGGCACCCGTCCGGACTGTCTTTCGGAAGAGGTTCTGGATCTGCTTGCCGAGATCAGCCGCAGCCACTTTCTCTGGGTAGAACTGGGTCTGCAGACCATTCATGAAGAAACGGCCCGCCGGATCAACCGGTGCTATGGTCTCTCTGTCTTCGATGAAGCCATGGAAGGTCTCCGCAGCCGGGGCATTCGTACCGTCGTACACCTGATTCTCGGACTTCCCGGCGAGACCCGGGACATGATGCTCCAGTCCGTCCGCTATGTGGCAAACCAGCCGGATCTCTTCGGCATGAAGCTCCACCTGCTCAACGTGGTGAAGGGTTCTGCCATGGAACGGGACTACGCAGACTACCAGCCTTTCTCTTCTATTGAAGAATATGTAAATCTGGTCGTGGACTCTCTGGAAATCATCCCGCCTTCCGTGACCATTCACCGGCTCACCGGCGATGCCCCCCGTTCCATCCTCATCAGCCCGCCATGGAGCTTTAATAAGCGGACGATCTTAAACGGCATCAACGATCAGCTTCATCTGCGGGACACCTGGCAGGGAAAGAAAGCGGCAGCCAGACCAGCAGAATAACCTTTTTCCCATCTTCGGAGAGAGATAATTCCAGATTTCCTCCGTATCGTTCCGCAATTTCCATCATGCTTCGCATGCCAAACCCATGGCCCTGAGAAGCTTTTTTCGTTGTACCAGGAAGCATGCCTTCCATACACTGCATTTTTTCCGGTGCCGGATTCTCGATTTTCATGGCCAGTATCCCTTTATCCACCTTGATCACCGTATTGACATATCGGCTTTCTTCGGGACATTTCATGCAGGCTTCCATCGCATTATCCAGGCCGTTTCCAGCCAAGGCACACAGATCCACATCATCCACACACAACGCTTCGGGAACCATCGCCTGCACCTGAAACCCGATGCCGCTGTTTTCCGCTGCAGATCGCTTGACATTCAGCACACCGTTTAATACCCTGTTCTCACAGAATTTTACCTGTACACCCATGGCAAAGCTGCCCATCAGCTTTTCAATATAATCCTGCTTCTGTTTTCCTTCCAGCCCTGAAATTACCTGCAGATGGTTTGCCATGTCGTGACGCAGAATCCGAATCTCCTGCTGCTGCTTTTCCAGATTGTCATAGTACGTACGATTCATCTCATACATTTTCATCTTCTCCTCCATCTGCTCCTTGCCGGCCAGAACCGGAATAAACTGCATGAGCAGAAAAAGCGCTGCCGAGGCAAGTGCCAGGAGAAAAACATTGGATATTACAGCACCTTTTGTGGAAGACAGAAACGGTGACTGCAGCAGCACGATGGAAAGCACGATGCCCAGAGGTGTCACTGTGATCAGTGTGACCAGCTTCCACACCGAGTCGCTGAGGTGATATTCCTTTGGAGATTTCTTTCTGCGCAAAAGCAGCCACACCATAATCCAGAAGGAGGCTCGCAAAACGGCAGATCCCAGCACTTCCATCCAGCTGTACTGGTCAATCAGCGTACTGAAGGCAAATCCTTCGGTGCAGATGACCATGGATACAGCCAGTCGGTGCCAGCGGCTCCCGCGACACCCCACGAAAACCGCAGCAAAGAACAGGAACAGTGTAGGCGGCAGATTTTCCAGATCTCCCACATATATCACCATATTGGGTACCAGCATGCAGCCCAGAACAACAGCCGCCCTGTATCGGAATCCTTCCTTTCTTTCAATTAAAAATCCCGTCACCAGATAGCAGAACCAGCCTGCCACGACATAACATCCAAACGTCAGAATCCAGTACAGAATTCTCTCCATCATTGTTTCAATCTCCTATCATGTATTTTACCAGAGAACCGGTGGCACGTTCCCGCAGCGAACGACTGACAGGAAGTAGCCTGCCGCCTTCCAGCGTCACACTTTCCCTTCCGATCTGTATCACTTTGCCGCCATTTACCAGATATCTCTGATGGATACGTACGAAACCTTTCCCCAGCAGATCTTCCATTTCATCCAGCTTCTTATAGAAAGAAAGCATCCTGCCGTCTGCAAGAACGATCTCTGTCTGCCTTCCATGACTTTGGCAAAACAGGATTTCCTCTTTATAGATACGAAAGGTTCCATCCGCATTTTTCAGAAGAACTGCCCGGTCCGTTTCTTTCAGCCGCTGAACAGCACGCTCCATGACCCGCATGATCTCCTTAGAAGAAGCCGGTTTTATCAGATAGTCAAGTGCATCCACCTTGTAGCCTTCAAATACAAAATCGCCATATCCTGTGAGAAAAACCAGCATGATGCTGCGGTCGAACGTTCTTAATCGTCGAGCCGCTTCAATCCCGCTGACTTCTTTCATTTCCACATCGAGAAAGATCAGATCAAGTTCCCCGCCATGTCTGGAAAGCCAGCTGACCATGGTCTCTCCCGAACTGAACTCGTAGACCACCTGGGCATCCCCCCGGTCGAACAGATCCGTTTTTTCCAGCTGCAGCCGCAGGCTGTCCCTTGCAGCCGCTTCGTCATCGCAAATTCCCACACGAATCATATCTCGATGTCCTCCTTTCTCCGCTATCATTTTACCATAAATGCGGCACTTCGTAAAACCCGCACGCCATCTCGCCGCTGCCGATTCTTACAAATAACGGTCCATTCTTTACATTTTCCGCATTCATGCTGCATATCTTTACAAAATCCCCGCAGCAGATGACAGTCCCCTGCCGCCTGCGATCCGGAAGTGCTATGATGATGCCAGAATGAAATGGCAGGCGGCTCCTGATGCCAACTGCCGGGAAAGGTGGTATTTTATGTTAAATGTAAAAAATCTGCACAAATCTTATCAGGTCGGAAATACGGTCTTCGATGTACTGAAAGGCGTCGACCTGTCCGTTTCGCAAGGAGAGTTTGCTGCGGTCATGGGTCCGTCCGGCTCCGGCAAATCCACGCTGCTGAATTGCATCTCCTGTTACATCCCATTTGAAGAAGGAGAAATCACACTTGGCGCTCAGAGGTTATCCGGCCTCTCGCCCGATGACCTGGCCAAAGTCCGCAACGAAAAGCTGGGCTTTGTGTTTCAGGATTTCATGCTCCTGGATGGACTTTCGGTTCGAGAAAACATTCTTCTTCCGAGGATCATTGCAGGAAAAGCAGACAATTCCGCAGAATCAGAAGCTGAAAAACTTGCCTCTCTGTTCGGCATCGCCCATATTTTGAAGAAATATCCGGCGGAAATTTCCGGAGGTGAACGGCAGCGTACTGCAGTAGCCCGGGCGCTCATCAATAAGCCCCTCATGATTCTTGCAGATGAACCAACAGGCAATCTTGATTCCCGTTCCAGCCGTGCTGTCATCGATGCGTTTCTGGAATCCCGCCGTCAGCTGAACGCCACAATCTTCATGGTTACCCACGACAGCTTTTCTGCATCCTTCTGCGACAAGGTGATTCTCCTGAAAGACGGCTGCGTGTGGAAGACCCTCACCAGACAACACAGTACTGACAGCATGCAGGAGCGCAGTCTGTTTCAGGACAGGCTTCTTGCCGCCATCAAGGAGATGGGAGAGGACGGTGATGTGAGATGACACTGTCTGCAATATTTGCAAAGCTCCGTACCCACAATCGAAAAAGTTATCTGCTCTACCTGTTCTGCAATTTCATCGCTCTGCTGATGATCACGGCCTACAGTTCCATGATGTTTTCTCCGACCGTGATGAATATCCTGCCCGAAGGCGGAGACAGCCGCAAACAGCTTATGGCTATTTTTGTCCTGGCCTGCGTGGGCTGTATCGTATTTACCATTTATGCTGCCTCCCTGTTTTACCGGATGAAGTCCAAGGAAATCGGCACGATGATGCTGCTTGGGGCTCCCCGCAGTATCCTTTCCATATCGCTTTTAAAGGAAGTATCCGTGATCAGTCTTGGTTCGTCCCTCGCAGGCACAGCGCTGGGACTGCCCTTCGCATGGCTGATCTGGCAGCTCTTTCGTCTGCTCCTGGTGGACAGTCCCGAAATGGTTCTCCGCTTCGACCTGCGATGCTATCTTGTGTCGATGGTTTTCGCTGCCGTTTCTATTCTGGCGACCTTTCTTCTGGCTCTGATTTACCTCAGAAAAACCAATGTAATCGATGTGGTGAATACCCAGCACCGAAACGAGCCTCTTCGTGGCGTAAGGAAATGGTTCGGCCCGGTGGGAATTCTGCTCATACTTTTCGGTGCAGTATTGGGCTACTACGCAGGCAGCATTTATATGCGTGTTTTCAGCGCTTACCCGCCTGCCTGGGTCAATATGGCCTACGCACCGATTTTTATCGGTCTGTACATGTTTCTTCTCCATGTGGTGGTAAACGGCTTCGGTATTTCCCGCAGAAAAAAATACAAAGGCCTCATTTCCCGCAGCATGATGAAATTTCAGGGCCGCCAGACGGTAAACAATATGCTGGTAGTCACAGTACTCATAGCTGGTGGCCTTTTCGCTGCCTTTTATGCACCTATGCTGGGAACCAGCGCTTCCTTGAACTATGACGCAATGGCCTTTGACTACGGGATGCATTATCCGGTGGCCATGAAAACATCAGTTCCGGATGAAGAAGCACTTTCTATAATGGCGCAGAATTCAGGTCTTAAGGGTGTGAAAGAGTATCGTCAGGCTGAAACAGCAATTCTGGCGGTATCCGGTCAGCAGGAAATCGAAGACGAAAACGGAAAATTTCACTATGAATACTTTCGCAGGAACGGTATGCAGCGTTTCCTCTCGGAAAGCGCTTACAACGCCCTCAGCGGAGCTTCCGTAAAGATACCAAGGGGAAAATATGCCGCAATCAATCCGCCGGACCAGAAGGGCTCCTACATGCTGCCAAACGATGCGGACTATATTACCAACATGGTCACCGGGCAGGAACTTCCGATATCCTTCAGCGATTATGTGGCCGATTCCATGCTGGGTGACAGAGGATATTATATTCTCGACGACGAAGACTATCATTTTATCACAGAAGGTCTTACGGAGAAATGGATGGAAGAGACGATTTTCTTCAATGCGGATGGAAAGAATCACGAGAATAATTATGATTTTTCAAGAAAGTTTTTTGATACTTTCGTGGATGCCTTCGACGCCTCTCCGGAAAGTATGCGATATCTGATCTATGATAACTATGATTTTGTCGCAGAAGCAGAGGCTGAAGCTTCAGGGCAAATATATGAAGAATATCTGTCTGCAAAACTTGACGGTCTTTCATATGATAACAGAGATTCCAGCGACTTTCGCATGTACTGGATGTATATGCCCCAAAGCCGTACCCTGGACAGCCACGAATTTCTGAAAACCATGGCAGTCTATCTGATGATCTTCATCTTTATCGCCCTGATCTGCCTCGCCGTGTCCCTGATTATCTGTCATACCCGTTCATTGACCGTAGCAATCAATAATCGCTATGTGTTCGATGATCTCCGGCGGCTGGGCGCTTCTCCGGCATTCCTTCTGAAGGAAGTAAAAGGCCAGTGCTCCAAAGTTTTTGTGGTTCCTTCTGCAGTGGGTACTTCGGTAATGTACCTGCTTTACGGTCTTATCATGTATGCCAATGACAATCAGATTTCCGTGAATGAAATCACCGGTATGGTAGTCTGCCTTATGGTGGTGTTTGCGGTAGCCATGGTGATTTACCTGGTTTACCGGCTGACCCTGCGTCAGATGTGTCGGATGCTGAATATTTGACAACAGACAGATGAAACCGCCGTGCATCCCTTTCGGTACACGGCGGTTTCTCACACGATGCTTCAGCCCCACCCGTAATATTCTGCAGTATAGAACGGTCCGTACCGGTATACGATCCAGTTGACCAGATCGGAATCGGTCGGACGTTCATGGGGAATATGGGACGTAATCTCATAAATGACCGTTCCTGCCGGCTCCCAGTCCGCTGTACGCTGAAACCTTGCATCCATGGTCACGGCATTGAACGGATACAGATTGACAAACACCGCGGCCCGCAGTGCGCCCATCGGCGTCAGAAACACATAGGCAAGCAGCACCACAAACAAAAAACCTGCTGCAGCCATCAAAATCAATTTTCTCTTTTTTCTCATATCCATTCCCTTCTCCTCTCTACTCTCTGTGCTGGTCGATGAGTCGTTTCAGTTCCTCTGCCTCTTCTTCAGAGATGGTTTTTCCCCCCAGAAATGAAACCAGAAACTGGGGCAGCGAACCCCGGAAGGTGTGCTCCACGAAATGCTCGCTGGCATAGGCCTGCACGGCTTCCCGCGGCACCAGTGAAGTCACGATGGTATCCACATTCTGCGCGAATCCCTTCTCGCTGAGTTTCTTCAATGTCGTATACGTGGTCGCTTTTTTCCACCCCAGCTGCTGCCGGCACAGTTTCACAAGCTGGCCGGAAGCCACCGGCTCATTATCCCAGATCACCGTCATGAAGCGATAATCACTTTCACATAACTTCAGATTTTCCATATTTATCCACACTCCTTATTCTGCTTCTGCCTGCATGGCTGCCAGTCTTGGAACACTATTGTTAATGCAGATCACTACGTCCTGCAGCAGATTTTCCGAAAGATTCAGATCCTTATAGCTGTATTCCAGAATTTTCGTCTGCGATGCAGCAACGCCTTTCTGTACAGTCAGTGTACAGTCTATCATTTCCGGCTGTCCCGGATTGGAAATGTCTGCATCGATCTGAATCTGAAGTTCTACGCCGCCCTTCTCATAGTCCAGTCTCTGAAGAAGCACGGCAGACAGCCAGACCGGTCCGTCCTCCATCTGACGTATGGCAACACCTGCACAGGCTTCCGGGTAATCCGAAGCCAGGTGAAGTCCGGAAATATCATAATATCCTTTCTGCCCTTCTTTGATCAGCAGTATCCCGCTCCCAAAGTCAGCTGCCAGGTCATCCCAGTCTCCCCCTCTGTAACGGCCAATCAGTTCTTCTGTAAAAGAAGCAGCATATTCGAAATAATCCCGTGTCTCTTCATCCGCTGCCAGATTCGGTTCGATAGCGGCAGGTTCCACCGGATTGGCAGCACAGGCTGCCATCATCACCAGACAGGCCATAGTTGCACAGACGGAAATCCAGCGTTTCGGTTTTCTCCAGTTCAGCACATTCTTAATCCTGCTTTTCACCGCCGTTTCACCGAAGGCCAGCGGGCCCGGTGCCGGAAATCTCCTGTTGGCCGCAAAAGACAAAAGCGACATGCTGTAATTCTTTTTCCCGCATACCCCCAGTTCCTCCAGGACTTTCTCATCACAGCTCATTTCCATATCTTTCGTCATCAGGTGAAATGCCAGCCAGACCAGAGGGTTAAACCAGTGTACCGTCACCAGAAGAAACGCCAGCAGTTTCACCAGATGATCTGCCCTCCGGATGTGTACCCGCTCATGAGCAAGCACATAAGACAGGCTCTCCCCTTCCAGTCCAAAGGGAATAAAAATCTTCGGCTTCAAAATCCCCAGGATAAACGGGGAACACACCTGGTCCGACTGCCATACGTTTTCTTCCCGTCGAACCGACGCAGCCAGGCGTTTTTTCAGCCGCAGATAGTTCACGGCTCCCAGAAGCAGCAGCAAAAGCATTCCCGTAATCCAGACCGCCGCGATGCCCTGGAAGACCAGCGATACAGAGATTACAAAGTCTTCCCCGGTTTCCGGCCGAATCGCAATGGCTCCATAGCCTGCATCCGCCGCACTTTTCAATACCTCATTCACTTCCGGCAGAAACACGGGACTGGTCCCGGCATTGCCTGGAGAAAAAACATGCTGTATCGGCCTGAATTGAAACAGACTGAAAACGGACGAAAAGGAAACCGGACAGCACAAACGCAGACCTACCACGCTCCACAGCAGATACGAAAACTTCTTCGGTGCACGCCGAAGCGCCAGCCGCAGAAGCAAAACGACCAGTATCACGCAGGAAGCACCAATACTCATGTTCACAACGTCAAGAAAAAATCTCCCCATTCTATCTGTTTCCTCCCGTTTCTCCCTTTTACATATCCACGTACATGTGTTTTGCTTTGGTTGGTAGTCGCCAACCCCTTTTGTAATTCAAGTCTATAATCACCAACCAAATTTGTCAAGAAGAATTTTATGAGAATTATATTTTTGCAAGCAAAAAGGGACGCCAATCGAGCTTTTCAGATTCGTTTGGCGTCCCCTGGATGGTCTATGTTTGACGTCATCCCTGTATTTTTTACATAAAAACACATTTTTGCGTGCTTTCTGCGGTTTGATTTATGCAATATATTGTGTGTATATCCATATAATTACTTTTCGACACCTAGAATGTATATATATTGCAGTAAAGTATTTCTATTTTTCATGATACCTAGATCATCTATACACGCCAATCGACAAAAATGTGCTCAGTTGGCGTCCCCTTTGCCTTGCGGAAAAAGCCGTCTCTTTGTCAGCAGCCAGCACAGCGGTACCAGATACATGTAGACCGCATAGGGCATGGCTTCTGCACCCACCCCGAAAAAGGATGTCGGTACGGTCCAGCCGATGGTCCACGGAATGAAGCAGGCCAGCAGAATTACGGAGTTTTCCATGTCCAGCGCCAGTTCCTCCCGGCTGCCTTCGCCGTCCAGATACGGCTTCTCCAGAAGATTCGAACACATCAGCGTGGAAATGGTCTGATTACAGAAGACCGACGCAACCCCCAGACTCATGAGAATCATCACAGGGAACCGACCGATCCGCACGCAGGCAGCGGCCAGTTTTTCCTGCAGGCTTTCCAGCATGGCAGTGCCTTTGAATATGCCGGAATATGCACAGGAAATCAGAAGAATGACGATGATCTCCGCCATGGACCAAAGCCCGCCGCCCTCCAGCAGACCCACCAGGCCCGAGGATGCAGGATGATAGCCTAGCAGACAGATTTTGAGAATATCCAGAAGTGAAAATCCACCGATTGCCCAGGCAATGGCTGCGCCGCTGAGAATGCTCAGCCCCATGGCCGTCAGCACAGAAACCTTCAGCAGGGGCAGTACCAGCATCAGCACTGCAGGAAGAAAAGACCAGGCTGACAGTGTAAAGGTCCGCACAAACTCCGACAGAAATGCCTCATCCACCGCAGCCAGCGGATTTTGAAAAGAAAAAACACCATAGATCACCAGTACCAGTACCAGCGGCAGAGCGGCACTTTTCATCATTCGCTTCACGTTTTCGAAAATGTCTGTTCCGGTTACTCCAGCCACCATGTTGGCACTGGAAGATACCGGAGAGCCCCGGTCTCCGAAATACACACCGGACATGATGACACCCGCAGTGACCACCGGATCCACCCCTCCGCTTCTGGCGAGGGTCATGAAAATCACGCCCACCGTCCCGGCCACACCAAAGGAGGTCCCCAGCGCATAGCTCAGCAGACAGCTGAGAAGAAAGGTAATCAGCAGAAACAGCTGCGGAGTGATCAGCTTCATGCCGTAATATACGAAGATGGTGATGGTTCCGGAGATTCGCCATACCGCCGTCAGGAAGCCGATGAAGCACATAACCTTGATGACAATCAACGCATCCTTCATGCCCGCCGTGCCAAATCCCGCCAGCGTGCGCAGCGAAAAGCCCCGGTGCTTCCCCACGCAAAGAAACGCTGCCAGCCCGGCCAGCAGCGGAAAAATCATAGAATATCCTGTGAAAAGAGCAAGCATCATGCCTGCAAGAAACAAAGCAAATGCAATGATCAGATCCATGTTACAGCACTATCTCCTTCTGCATTTCAGCATCCAGCTGCCTTTTCAGCTCCGTGAAGCGCTGCAGGAATGCCTGCTCCACCTGTTTCATCGGCACGAAATCCCGCGACGCTTCTGAACGATCAGACAGAATATCCGGTGATACCGTCACGGTTCGGTCGCCCAGCAACCAGTACAGATCCAGGGACATCATCTGATCATCGATGGTGAAGATCTGCTTCTTTTCCTCTTCATCCGGCGGCATCGGACGTCCGTCCGCATCCGTCATAAATTTTTCCCAGATCACAGCCTGCAGCGGACCTTCAATTTCATAATACTGGGGCATCTGCTGCTTTACCGGCCGGGTCACGTCGGCGATATACGCCTCACTGCTGTCATGGAGCAGGCTGCCCAGCTGCACCCGGACAGAATATCCCCGCATCCTGGCTTCCTCTGCACAGGCCAGGCAGTGCTGCGCCACAGAGTAGAAATGCTTCACATGACCCCCGCCCCTACAGATCAGAGACAGAGCATGGGCAATATCCCGAATCTCAATCTGCTCCGGTTTTGGCCGCAGCGGATTCATCTGGATTCCCGTATATGTAATAATATCCGACATGGATTTTTCTTTTTTCATCTCTGCACTTCTTTCTTCCTATTTTCTTTCCGCATGCTTCTTTACCAGCTCCACGAAATATTCGAAGAAAGGCAGAAAATCCGGCGTCCGGTCATCCCAGATATTCCCGGTCAGACGCTCAGGATGGAACTGGGTGGCCAGAATCGGCAGCGTATCATGCTCATAGGCTTCCACGATTCCTTCGATAGAGCGTGCCGTAACATGCAGCCCCGGTGCCAGATCCTTCACCGCCTGATGATGGGTGGAATTGGTGCGGAACCTTTCACCGAACAATTGATACAGCACCGAGCCTTCCTCCGCATATACCTCATGGCGTATCTCCGTGTTCATATGTACCCAGCCCTTCTGCGCCAGCAGATCCTGATACAGGGTTCCGCCCAGGCAGACATTGATCAGCTGGCTCCCGCGGCAGATGCCCAGAATGGGTTTCCCCCGCTTCAGAAACGCTTCAAACAGCGGTTTCTCGAAGGCCGTCCGTTCCGGCAAAGGCTTCACGCTGTCATTGAGCTTTTCTTCTCCGTAGAGTTCCGGATCCATGTCCGCTCCGCCTGTAAGCAAAAGACCGTCACAGAGCTCTGCCATTTCCTCTGCGCAGACCCCGCATGTGGCCATGGGAATGCCTCCGGCATGATACACCGCATTGGAGTAAGTCTGGTGCAGTTCCGTGATCCTGCGCCGCGAATCACTTTCCATCGTTTTCACATCGGAAGATACACAAATCAAGGGTTTTCCGTTTAACATACTTCACCTCAGTTCGTCTTACTCATCGTATTCAATGATCTTACCGCAGATCGGACACTCCACCTGAATCGGTGCAGACCATTTCAGCAGATCCATCATTTTGATCCGCTTCAGTTCACCACAGTACGGGCAGCGGATTTTCCGCGACCGCACCAGCAGGCCCACGATGGCGATCACCATTCCCGCCGCAAAGAACATGGCATTCTGTGTCGCACAGGCAATACAGATTAAAATCACGAACAGTCCCAGGCACGCCAGAACAAACCGTGCTGCTTTTCTAGAAATCTTCTTCATTCTGCTCTCCTTTATCCTTTTTCTCCTGATCTATCTTTTGCGAAGGATGCGCCCATAGATTCGATCCTCTTCGCACTCTTTGACAACTTCAATCCTGCCGTCATTGATGAATTTCCCAATCCGCAGATGGAGCCATCCGTCCCAGATTCCCAGCTGCCGATTCAACACTCTGCCAATCAGCCTGCCTTCCCGCACTTCCTCCTCTGTAGATTCGAAGGCATCCAGCAGAAAGCGGTCATAGAAATCCGCTTCCACGCTGACCACACGCCCGCTTATCACGGCACGCAGCGGTGCATTTTCTCTTCGCAGTTCTTCCCACCGCATCGCACACACTTCGCAAAATCTCTGCGACAGAACGTGTCCGTTTTCTTTTAGCTTTCCCCACAGTCCGGGTTCCACTTCTCCCCAGGCCTGCATCTGTTTCAGGGTGTCCGTCGATTCCTCATAAATCCACCCCGGCAGCTTCACCGCCGTGATTTCTCTGCAGGAAATGCCGAGACGATGGATTTTCCAAAGAAACCAGAGTATACCGCAGGCTTCATCCGGGTTGTCGCTGTACCAGATCCGAACCGGTTCACCTTCCCGGATTCGCTGCAGTGCCTGCTCCAGACCTTCCGTCCATCGTTTCATTTTCTTCAGGATCTCACTTCTGCCATCGATTCTCTCCGGGGCGTCCGCATAAAACGGAAGCACCTCTTCCATCCGCTTTTCGCCGAACTCCTCTTCGGAGATGTCCCCCGCACTCAGGCTATATCCAAGATCATACACATCTCCGGTGCTACCTTCCATTGGAACTGCAGCTTCCCAGCGTTTCCGCTCCTGTTCGTGATGTTCCTGTATGATCTTCGCTTTTTCCGCCTCCGAAATCTGTTCTCCCCCGTGGAGGCCATAATACACCATTGCCGGCGCTGCGTCAGGATAAGGTCCTCTGCCATAAGAATATGCTTCTTTCAGACAAGCGTAGGCGCTTTCGCTGAATACAATCTCAACCATCGTTTCCCCTCCTTGCTCTTTCCTTATACTACCACAAAAGAAAGGGCGCGGCAACCCGCACCCAGACTTTCGCATATTCTTTTCGCAGTTTCTTCAGATCAGGCATTCTTCCGCAGAGAAGTAGTGCAGCGACAGTTTTTCCGATAAATACTGCAGTATATAATAGGCACCTATGCTGTTTCCCTTCGCATCCAGTCCCGGGCTGTATGCAGCAAGACCGGCCTTCTTCTCCAGTGTGGCCATGATGCCTCCACCGACACCGGACTTGGCAGGCAGACCCACATTCAGAGCGAAATACCCGGAAGCATCATACATACCGCAGGTAATCATCAGCGTTTTCACAATTCGAGCAATTCTGCCGTCAGTGATCCGCCTGCCTGTTTCCGGATCCGTTCCGTTATTGGCAAGGAGCCTTGCATACCGGGCCAGATCCCGGGTATTGACATTTACGGAGCAGGCTTTGAAGTACAGATCACAGGCCTCTTCCGCAGCGCAGTCAAGGACATTGTCATTTTCCATCAGATAGGCCATGGCCCGGTTCCGGTTTCCGGCCTTCTTTTCCGACAGGTAAACATTCTCGTTCAGCGTGATGGTATTCCTGCCGCACAACTGCCGTACCGTATTCAGATAATCCTCAAAGGAATATCCGGCGCCTGTCAGGCAGCTGGAGATCGCAATGGCTCCCGCATTGATCATGGGATTCAGCGGATGGGGCGTTCTGGTTTCCAGTTTTACGATGGAATTGAACGAATCTCCCGTCGGCTCCACACCGACTTTGGAAAAGACATAGTCCTCACCCAGCTTTTCCAGTGCCATAATCAATGTGATGGTTTTGGAAATGCTTTGCATGGTAAAATCATGATCCCAGTCCCCTGCAGTAAAGCTCCTGCCGTCCACCATGGAAATGCAGGCACCCAATCGCCGTGGATCTTCCTTCGCAAGCTCCGGAATATATGCCGCCGGTTTCCCGCCTTCCATCCGTTCTGCGGCGTATTTCACCGCATCGTTCAATACATTTTGAATCTCCATTTTTTCTCACCCAACTTATTTATTCTGCCTGATCCAGTGCATTTTTCAGGCGTTCTTTGATCCATTTCTGTGCCTCTTTGTTTTCGAAGTCAGCGGAAGAAACTCCGAAATCATTTCCCATGAAGGCTGTGGCAGCCACCTTTCCGTCCCGATAACGCACCGCAAACTGACCTCCCCCGTTGAAGCCATGCAGACGACACTGGCTGTCAAGATACATGCCACCTGCCCACATTATGCTTTCAACGTCATCGGTCAACAGGGCATAATCGAAATCATACAGTTCCACACGGCTGCCATCCTCTTCTTCATATGCACCGATTTGGCAGAACAAGGTCAGCTCGTAATCATAGATACCTGGATTGGCCTCTGACATGCTGTTCATATGAAATTCCATCTGCGGCACCAGAATATCTGCAAACTTCTCGTACGCCTCCGAATCGACGATCTCCTCATAGTCCCTTGCATGACGTACCAACTGATACAGGGTCTCATCATGGAATACCATTCTTTCGGAAGCACCCGTACCACTGTAATACTCCACTTCGACCAGATTCTCTTCCAGACCGCAAGAAAGGGATATCTGCTGTCCCGGTTCTTCGTCAGAGTCTTCTTCCGGAGACGGTTTCAGGAATGCATCAATCCGCCAGTACTGCGTATCAGGCTGCTTCGGTGCCGTGATTTTTTCTCCTTCCGTCACCTGATTCAGCACTTCCGCCAGTTCCTCGAAACTGACGTTTCCAATCAGATAATCCCTATCAAAATCCGCCGCCTGCACCGTTTTCAGAAACGACATCAGATCCGTTTCCGCATTCTCAGAGTTCCGAATCAGTTGATATAGCTCTATGTCGTCGTAGTAGATCACGCCGCCGCCCCGATTTGAACTACAGCTAATTCTGACGATATTCTGCTCTGTACCGCATCCGATAGACAATACATTTATATCCTCTGCAGCAGGTGCTGTTCTAGCATTTACTGAAAAATACTTTTTCCATTGTTCCGTAGGCAGTGTTTCCGGCTTGACGGAAGATTCTTCGTCAGCTAACCGATGGAGGCAAGCAGTGATTTTCATCATGTCTGCCCGCTGGATCTCATCGTACCACTGATCGAGATATTCTGCCTCCACCGTCTGCAGGAAGGTCATAACCCGCTCTTCCATTTCCGGCGCCTTTTCATCGAGCTTTTCTTTAATGAATGCATTCAGTTCCGGACTGTCCACCCACCATCCGACACCTGCCTCATCCGTTCCACATAGTTCCATTTCCGTTTCCACATCAAACGTTACGAAGAGTCTGCCATCGTCTGTCAGGGAGAAGCAAACACCCTGAACCGTTTTTTTCCTTTCATCTCGGATTGATAGCATCAATCCATCCCCTGCAGTCCCCGGATAAGGGTTCTCACTATATTCCAAATCGGATTTTTGTATACCCTGCAGCAGCCGAATCAGTTTCTCCTCCGTTTCATTGTTTTCAGAAGCCATATTGCCCACTTCCGCACTCATGCTGAACAGGGCTCCGTCTCCACGCCACTGTATCACCTCCATCTGTTCGATCTGCGATACATCGGTATTCTGCAGCCAGTCATAGAAGGCATCGTTGCTTGCACCGGTGAAGGTCACCAGCACTGCCGCAGCGGCAAGCAGGATCACCACGATCAGGGTATAAATCGCCATCTTCGGCTTCTTTGCGATCATTTCGATTCTTTCTTTCAGGGCGTGTCTGCTGCCCGTCATGGTGGTAGCGTTTATGAGCAAAACATTTCGTCCCGGCCTTGTCATCTCGATCAGGGTCCGTCCGTAGTCGGCCCGTTCTTCTTCTCCCAGCCGCCGGATGGTCGCCGCATCGCAGGCCAGTTCGCAGTCATTCTTTGACAGGACAGCAGCTGCCCACACCAGCGGATTGAACCACTGCAAGATCAGACAGATACCGCGCAGCAGAGACCAGAGCGGATCTTTCTGCTGGTAATGACTCATTTCATGCTCCACCGCATACCGCAGCGTCCTGCTGTCCGCTGTCACCTCCGGCGTCACATAGATGGCTGGTTTGAAAAATCCGAACAGGCATGGTGTTTCGATGGACTCCGTCACATAGACCGGGCAGGCCATATTCTCCATGGAAAGAAGACGCCGCGAGCGGATGAGTTTTGCACGGAACTGCCCGTTTCCCGCCAGAAACGCAGCTGCCATCAGCAGCATACCAGCCTTCCATATAGCAGCAAACAGGTTCCGCAGCTTCAGCGAAGTTTCCATTTTCTGAAATTCCTGATCCGTTTTATTCCTTGCCACAATCTGCGGTGTATCTGCAGACAGGCCGGACAGATCATATCCTTCCACACTGCCATCTTCCATATGCGCAATCTGATCCACATTCCGCATACTGTCTATTTCCTGCACTACCGGCAGCTGCTCCACCCCATTCATCATGCTGAAATCAAATTCCCCAAATTGAAATGGTACCAGCATCCGTGCCAGCACCACCAGCCACAGAGCATACCGGACCCATGGCTGGATCCTGTCCTTCAGCAGCTGCCGGAGAACTATGACGATTACGATAAGGATACTTGTACTGATTACCCACTCAAACATATTGTTACCCCCGTCATACATTTTACTGATTCAGATTTTCATCCTAAAAATACAGAAGCCCGAATTCGATATCAGATTCCTCACTTGTTCCGCATTTCACGCAGACAAGATTCTCCTGCTGCGGACTGCATCCAATCTCAGTCCATTTCCAGTTTCCGGTTTCATTTCCAACCAGAGAAAGCCGTAGGAAGCTGAAGTCCTGCATGGATTCCGTCATCTTCACCGCAACCCCTTCTTTTCCCAAACGGTTCAGATAGTCCGTAATCTGTTTTCTGTCAACTTCGTCCGAAGCTTCACCGTCAATGATACAATCCTCTGCACTTACAACCTGAAGAAACGACATCATTTCCTGTTCCATTTCAGGTGCCTTTCTGTCGGCCATCCGATCGATGAAATCTGCCAGTTCCGGGCTGTCAATCCACCATGCCTTGCCTTCATCGGACATACCGCAGAGGATTTTTTCCGTTTCAGGATCAGAATACACTTCTGTACTGCCATCCTCCATCAGGTTGAAAACGATCTTCCGTATAGCACCTTCTGTCCCGTCTTCCGTTTCCAGCGTCAGAGCACCAATCGAAGCTCCGTCATATTCTGACGAACCTAGTTTCAAATCGGATCGTCTCAGTCCATGCAGAATGTCGATCAGCTCGTCCTTTCCAGTCGTCTCCCCGTCTTCGATTTCTGTAATGTCTGCTGCCAGGTAAGAAAGATTACTGATTTCAGGCGCCTTCAGAACCGCAATCTGCCGGATCTGCGATATATCGGTGCTCTGCAGCAAGTCATAGAATACATCGTTGCCGGCACCGGTGAATGTCACCAGCGCTGCCGCCGCAGCAAGCAGAATTATGGCGATCAAAACGCAAACGGCTATTTTCCGTCTCCATGTGCTCTTACTGATTCTCTCTTTCATACTGCATTCATTCCCCGTCATGGCGGTCCCCTTTCTCCATCTTTTTCAGCAGTTCATACAGTTCATCGATTTCTTCCTGCGGCAGAGCCTGCTTCTGCGTCAGCGAATTGACCATCAGGCTTACGCTGCCGTGATAGACACGGCTGAGAAAGCTTTCCGTTTCCTCCAATGCAGCGTCTTCCCGCTGAATCAGGGGCCGAAACATCTTCACACCTTCCTCTGCATCGTTATCGCCGGCAACTGCCCCCTTTTTCTCCATACGCCGCAGAAGTGTCAGCGTCGTGCTGCGGCTCCATCCCATCTTCTTTTCAAGCCATTCTGTGGTTTCCCGTCCGGTTCGCGGTGATTTCTCCCACAAGCATTCCATTACATTCCATTCCGCATCGGTCAGATTCATACTCTCGCCCTCCTAGCCTGTCTACATCTGTAACCAGATTATAACATGTTGTGTTTACATTTGTCAACAACAAGAATACAAAAAACAGGGCATATATCGTCATGCCCTGCATGTTCAGATTCTGATTTACCTCATTTCAGCCTGCCCGGGTTCCGGCCGGTACCGGTTTCTCCGGTACCGCAAGCACCGGTATAATCCCGTCTTCATAACCGATATCAAAGAGCATTCCATGAGATGTAATGCCGAACATTTCTCTCGGTTCCAGATTCACGACGAACAGTGCCTGACGCCCTTCTACTTCCGCCTTTGGGTTTTCCCGTTCCTTCTTCATCCCCACCAGAATGGTTCTCTGAAATTCACCAAAATCGACGGTCATTTTGATCAGCTTGTCCGACTTCGGCACATCCTCCACCAGCAAAATCGTACCGACACGTATATCGATTTTCTCCAGATCCCTCATTTGAATGGATGGTTTTACTTCACTCATTTTTTTCTCCTTTTCTTAACCATTTCTTAATTATGTAAACCGCTTTATCCCTTTGAAGTGTTTTTTTCAACATGCCAGAACTGTCTGAATTTCAAGGATAATCATGTTTATCCACATGGTTTGTCATAATTGTATACAATTTCATTCATATCATCATGTGGATAAATTCGTTTCACACATTCGTTGAAATTTCAATATTGAACAGGCTGTATGCCATTTGTCAATGGTAAGTTATCCACATGTTTTTGCGTAAAATCAGAGGGATGTCCCAAGCAGCCAGACATGCTGCGTTTCTTCCAGAAATTCCGTGTATTTTTCTTTCATCTCTCCCGATATTTCCGACACCCTGCCTTCACCCAGAACCAGCGGATCGATGTACCGTTTCTTCGCAAAGATCTGCCGCCAGGTGTTCTCTTTCCCCGGATGTTCCGCCCGCAGCATCTGATGCAGTCCGCAGTACCATTCCCACCTTTCCGCGAATTTTGCAGAACGCTTCAGTTTGCCGATTACCTGCGGCTCGGTAGTATACAGGTCGTTTTCCGCCAGCGCGCCACCATGGATCCCATCCCGCAGCAACTCTGCCAGCATTTCCATGGCATATCGGTCTTCCTCCGATACATACACCCTGGCGCACTGCAGCATGCCCCGGCAAAAGGAAAATGCCGTCTCACGATCCCGGAACTGCAGCTCAATCTCGCCGGTTTCATTGGGCCGGGCGAGCAGATTTTGATAATAATCCCTTACCTGCGAACGTGCTGCAAACCCGTAATTCACCAGATTTCCCAGGGTATATTCCAGCCGGTCCGCAGAAAGCTTCGGCGAATCATTGTCTGCCACCGGATACATATGATAGTCGCAGACCGCATCCGTGGTCAGACCGTAGTCGGCGAGTATCTGCTGCAGCTCTGCAGAACCGGCAATCAGTGACCTCGTTCCCTCTTCCGTAGATTCCTGCTTCATATGATCCCCATGGAGGAAGTCGATGACATGAGCGAAAACCGGTGTGGCAATATCGTGAAGCAGACCTGCCATGGCCTGCGTGCGATCTTCCGTGAAGTGCCAGACGATCAGCGCTGTCCCCATGCTGTGATCAAACCGGGAATAGGGCCCGCAATTTTGAAACTGCGGAAACGACGTATATTCACAGCCGCAGTTCATGCCCACATTTTTCAGACGCTGCATGACCTCCGTCTCCGCCGCCTCACGCAAAAAGCCCGGAATCTCACGATGATAGATCTCCCATAAATTCATATCGAAGCATTCTCCTTTGCATTGTGATAAGGAAATTCTATCATGTTTTTCCGGGCTGTACAAGGTTTGTCTTCCTTTTAAGTCCGCAGTGCTACTCCACATACTCCATGAGCCGGCCTGCGTTTTCTTTATAGTAGTTATAGATGTTCAGCAGGCGCTGCTCTGCAGCTTCGTCATAGGTCCCGTCCTGTCCTGTAGCTTCCAGCCAGGTTCTGGCATACTCTGCTGCGTCAGTATACAGCAGCGGGCTGATTTCATAGCAGGCATATCTGTCGTCTTCGTAGATCTTATACGCTTCCATCTCCGTGAAGTCCACCAGCTGACCGTACAGGAAGGCCAGACTGTCTTCCCGGATGGCAGATGTTTCATAGGTCACGATATACAGCAGCGGCACGCCGATGAAACCATCATTTATATCTCCCCGTCCGTCCGGAATGTATGCCTCCAGTGTCAGCGCTTCCTCCATCGGATACCGGCCGATCATCTTGAACCAGGCGTCCACAGAATGGAGGTGCTCACCGGTCAGCAGATACTGCCGATCTGCATCCACTCTTTCATCGAAGGTCACCTGCTCCGGATTGTCTGTATTTACGATGAGCCGCGGGTCGTACGGTGTTACCGGCAACAGCACACGGTCTCCGTATGGCTGCAGATACTGACTGACCGCTTCCACGTATTCTCCCGCACTTCTGTCCCGATTCTCTGTGCCAAAGCTGTCCGTCTCGAAATAGAACCGCAGCTGCCCCGGTATCCGCTGCAGAACCGCCGGATCGATCTTCGTTTCCGCTTTCACGCTGCCTGACAGTTCATCGCTTCCTTTCAGTTCTGATTCGGCTGCTGTGCTCTCTCCTGCCAGACGGTTTCTGCTGAAGTCCACGCTGCAGTGCCAGTCCTGGCCCAACAGAAAACCGTTGTTGGTCAGTACCAGATAGTAGTGATCTCCGTTTTCCAGCGGTGTTTCTAAAAGCTGCATGTCATATGCCAGCGACAGATTGATGATCATGGTTCCGGTCTCCCCTGCCGGAATGGAAGTTCCCAGAAAGATCACATCGCCGTCTTCTGTCGGTTCCACTTCTTTCGAGGTGTTCCACTGCATGACCTTCAGCTGTTCTTCAAAGTCCAGATCCTTGTCCGACCGGTTCTGAACCGTGATCTGCACGATGCCGTCCCCCTCATAAACGGCAGCCAGCGCCAGATCGTCCTCCTCCAGAGAACTGAACCGGCTAACCGCAAGTCCCCCTGTCGTAAAACAACAGACCAATACCAACGCCAGCACCAACGCAAACCGCCGGCGGAACGGATTTTGCGCAGAAAGCTTCCGTCCGCTCCGAACCACCACCCCCGTCTTCTCCTCAAAAAATCCCTGTATCCTCGTTTTATGTTTCCGGTTAAATTTCATCCTGCACCTCCGTCAGTGTTTGCCGCAGCCGTTGCTTCGTCCGGTAGAGGCGGTTTTCCACCTGTTTCACCGTCAGGCCGGTGGCTTTGGCGATTTCCTTTGGCTTCTGGTCGAAATAGTATCTTCGGAGCAAAATCTCCCGGTCCGGCTCCGTCAGCTGACCCAGGGCACGCATCAGGGTCTCTCTTTTCTCTTCCTCCAGCCCCGGTGCTTCCGGGATCATTTCCGTCTGCAGCAGTGCCTCTTCCATGGAGACCGTCTGCCGTTTCACCAGCTGTCGGTACCGGTCGATGGCCCTGGACCGTGCGATCATTGCCAGCCAGGATTTCAGACTGCCCCGCGCCGGCTCGAATTTTTCCGGATGCTCCCACAGATAGACAAACGCATCCGCCACGCACTCCTCCAGATCCTCCGCCGTGCCGATGTTTCGGAGAACCGGCGCAGCCGCAGACCAGAGCAGGCGGGAATATCGGTCGATGGCATACGCCGCCGCACTCTCGTCCTTGTTTCGGATCCCTTCTATCAGTTTTTTCTCATTCAAACCGTCCACCTCGTTTCCGTTCTGACTGACCAGTCATCTATAGTACGAAGGATTGGCAAAAAACACTCGCGAAAATGCAGAAAATGTATTGCCGGGTTTCAAAATGCTATGCCTGGTTTCAAAGTATTGTGCCGGGTTTTCCAAAATGGCGGAAAAGTTTTCTTTTTGAAAACAAAACAGGCATTTTGGAAAACTTTTTCTAATAGTCAATGCACTCGTCATACGGTATGGTAGTATTTCGTGTCGAAAACTGCATAAAGAAACGGATATTCGCGCATTCTATTCATCGGTGCAACAGATATGGAATTAATATACTGCAATCATATTCCATGTTTTCCGAAAAGCCTAAAATGTTTTCTTTTGGAAAACTTTTCGGCAGATTTGGAAAACCGCAGTGCGCCGAAACACTGCGGCTCATACAGCAATGCGAAAATGCAGAAAAAAAGAGGCTTCAGAATTCCTCCGCATGCCTCTTGAAAAAATCATAATATGCCCGCACATTTTCCAGCTGGGTCCATTTCCGCACCGCAGCCGGGTCACTATCCAGATCATAGATCTTCGCGCCCTGCATGGCCAGCAGGAACGGCGAATGGGTTGCGATGATGAACTGGCAGCCGAAGAATCTGGCCGAACTCTCCAGGAATTCCACCAGTTCCTGCTGCCTTGCGGGTGACAGGCTGTTTTCCGGTTCATCCAGCAGATACAGTCCGTCCTCCCCGATCTTTTCCACGAAATATCGAAAAGCGCTTTCCCCGTTGGACTGTTCCCGCACATTGTCCATTAGGCGGCCACGCACATATTTTGACTGGGTTTTGCGGCGTGTCAGGTTCACCTTCTGCAGTTCCTCGAAGTCTTCCATGGTGCGGAAATGGAAGTCCGAATATTTGGCATCCAGAAATTCCTGAAACAGTTCTTCCCGCTTCTCGTCAATGCCCTCATTGAGACACCGCAGATTCAGCATATAGTTGAACACATCATCGCTGGTGATCACCCGGCTGGCCTGCGGCAATGACGCCGCCAGATTGTAGTCACAGTACCGGGTATAGTCCTCGAAAAAACTGGACCGGTTATATAACGCCTCACGCTTCAGGTGCAGCGTTTCCGCAATGATGTTGAGCGCAGTAGTTTTGCCGCTTCCGTTTCCGCCATAAAGGATCGTCACCGGCTCAAATTCCAGCAGTTCCAGATGCCGCCGCGACAGTACCTGAAACGGATAAAAGCTGTCATAGCAGGTCCGCTTCTGGCTGTTGAAAAAGCCAAACTCCACATCCGCCGACGGGAAATGGAAACTTGAAAGGTAAATCATTTCGTCTCTCCCTGTTTCGGATCATTCACATCATACAGATCATACAGCTTATACAGCGCCATCATATTCTGATACATCAGCTTGTTACCCATGAGCTGTCCGTAGGTGGCGCTTTTCACCTTTCCAGCGGCCTTCAGCTTCTCCATCTGGGCAACCGTATCGTCATAGCTTTTCTCTACTGCAGCCATCATCTTCTCAAAATTCGCAAGCCGCAGTTCTTTTTCTTCGTTCATACCTTTTATTCCCCAATCGGGCTCACCAGCCGGCCGATGCCTTCAATTTCGCAGACCACTTCATCGCCGGGCTGCAGGAATTGCGGCGGGTTCATGCCCATGCCCACTCCTGCCGGCGTGCCGGTGGCAATGATGGTACCCTTCTGCAGGGTCATGCCCTGCGATAGTTCGGAAATGGCCCCTGCCACCGTCTGGATCATATAGCGTGTATTGCTGTCTTGCCGAATCTGACCGTTGACCGTGCAGGAAATCCGCAGGCTGCCCGCACCGCCGTAAGCCTCCAACTCGTCCGGTGTCACGATACACGGACCCATGGGCGTGAAACCGTCCAGGCTCTTCCCCTTATACCACTGTTTATGGCGGGTCTGAAGATTTCGGGCACTCACATCATTTACAATGGTATAGCCAAACACCGCAGACAGGGCTTCAGACTCGGAAATGTCCTTCACATCCTGTCCCAGCACAACGCCCAGCTCCGCTTCATAGTCCAGGCTGTCCACCAGCCCCGTATAGGCGGAAACCGTCTCTCCACTGCCCCAGGCCCGGTTCACGCGCTTGGAAAAGTAAATGGTGTACGGACGCTCACCGCCGAAAGCCTCCTTCGAATACATGCCCGCTTCCTTCGCATGTTCATCGTAATTGATTCCCAGGCAGATGACGTCCTGCCGCGGCGTAACAATCGGTGCGCAAAATCTGACCGCCCGAAGGTCTATGGCTTTCACGGTATCTGCCTCTGCTGCAGCTTTTTTCATGGTTTCCAGTTCTTCCGGTGTCGTCCGGCAGATCAGCTGGTTCATATCTTCATAGGAAAATCCCAGGCTGTCAAGTGAAAACGCGGTCTGGCCGCCGTCCACGGACACTGCCGGGATTTCCTGTTCATTGATATTCAAAGTATAAAATCGCATTGCTGTTTCCTCTTTTTCAGATAATTTCTTCAATATAGTGGACGCCTTCCAGAGACATCATATCGTCCACCAGCTGTGGATGATAATAACGCCTGCGCATATCCAGTTCCATTCGGAGGGATATGTCCCCTTCCACGAAAGGCGGTTCGTTTCGCCGCTCCATGGAAATCATCAGATATCCCTTTTCCCTTACATAGCGAAGCAGCGCTTCCACATCCTTTCGTTCCATTTCCAGATAGAGCTCGATCGTTCGGGTGTGACTTTCCACATAGCGAGACATATAGGACATGGCATAGGTGGTGATCAGAACCAGCACCAGGCAGACTGCCGCTGCACCGACGAAGCCGGCACCGATGGCAATGCCCATGGCGGAAGTCACCCAAAGTCCTGCTGCCGTGGTCAGGCCGCGAATCTGTTTCCGGTCTGTCACAATAATCGTTCCTGCTCCCAGGAAACCGATGCCGCAGAGCACCTGCGCCGGAATTCTGCCGATGTCTGCATCTCCCACGCTGAGGGCACCCAGATACTGTCCGGTCACGGTTGCCAGGGCCGAGCCTAGGCAAACCAGCGCAAAGGTTCGGATCCCCGCTGCATATCGCTTATGAGCGCGTTCCACGCCCACCAGACTGCCTGCCAGTGCGGCAGCCAGTAATCTGACCGACACCGACGCCATGGTAAGTTCCGTAAAAAAATCCATATGTTCAACCTTTCTGACATTTTACTTTCTGTTTCTCCGTTATGCAGCCAGCAGAATCAGAAGCAGCAGAATGACCGTAAGACAGAGACAGAACACTTCAAACTCTGTCACGCTGAGACCGAGAAAAAACTCCTGAAGCGGGTCTGTGTTTTGAACGGCTTCAATATGGACATCCGCAACTGCGGAGTCTGATTGTTCCTTCTCTTCCTCTGTCACGATAATCTTCACCGACCGGGTCTGGGCAGTCAGTTCACTTCCGTCATCTGCCGTGATCCGGCTGGCGGCTGCGGTCACGAATCCTTCCCCCGGCGTTCGCCCGCGGAACCGGAGTTTCGCTGTACAGACCGCCTGGTTTTCTTCCTCTGCTGTCATCTGAATCTGCAGCATTCCCACCTTTTTCCGGAACGCTTCGCCACCGCTGCAGGATCGAAAGTCCAGCAAGCTGTCATCGTATTCGATCTCTGCAATGATTTCCCGAAGGTTTTCTCCTTCATAGGTCAGTACGACAGAAAAGGTCTCTTCCACAGGAACCTCTCCGCCGCCTTCCAGTTTCGCGCCGATTTCTCCTGCTGCGTATGCCGCATCTGCAAATAACATCAGCGTCATCAGACAAACCGAAAGGATCACAGCAGATATGTTTCGAAGTGCGCTTCTCATTCCCCGATCACTCCTTTATGGTCCTCCAGGTTTTCGCAGACCACTGGGTGTAAACCTTCGTCCCGTCCATCACCCGTACGCCGCGGATCTTGTAGTAATACGTATTGCCGGCTTCCAGTCCCTTGGTATTGACATACCAGGTCTTCGCACCGGATGCTGTCGTATAGTACGGTTTCGTTCCAAATCCGCTGTATCTGGCGGTCGAACGGAACACTTCATAATAGTCTACATCATAGCCAGGAGATTTGCTCCAGTCGAGACGGATCTTTCCGTCAGAAGTCAGAGAAGAGCTGGCTTCAATCTCCGTATTCTGAACGCCGATACGAGTCGCTTCATTTCCGCTGCCGTTTCCGCTACCCTGCTCATCCGGATCATCCCACGTACCTGGATCATCCGGTACTTCAGGCTCATCCGGTGCATCCGGCTCTTCCGGAAGCTGCACAGCCTTCACCGTTCTCCACGACTTGGTAGACCACTGGGTATAAACATTCTTTCCATCGATTTTGCGAAGACCGCGCACCTTATAGTAGTAAGTGCTGCCGGCTTCCAGGCCGCTGTCGGTCCAGCCTGTTTCTGTACCGGATGCCGTGGTATAGACCGGTTTCGTGCCGAAGCCGCTGTACCGCTTCAGTGAGCGGAATACCTGATAAGAATCCACTTTATAGCCGGCGGATTTCACCCAGCTCAAGGCGATTTCTCCCTGTTCCGTCAGGGACGAGGACAGTTTGATGGTCGTTGCCTTCACCCCTGCAGTTTTACTGCCGGTCGGATCCTCCGACTGGGATACGAACGTGATAGAATAAACCCGCTTTTCTCCACTCGGAGCCGTTACCGTCACTTTTACCGTCTGCGTGCCGGAGGTCAGGGTCACAGTTCCGGTGCCGCTGACAGAAGCTGCGGAATCCGATGCTTTGGCAGAGATGGTCACAGCAGTCACACCAGCCGGCACCTGAATGGTATAGCTGGTCTGCTGACTGCGGAAGGTCGGTGACAGTGTACAGCCGGAAACGGTCAGAGAGGACAGATAATTATTGTTGTTCGCTGCGTTCTGCGGCTTCAGGCAGGCAGACGCCGGCATGTTTTCATACACCGGGATCAGGAACGTCATGGCACTGTCCATCACCTTCAGATATCCCTTTCGGAGCGCCGACGCTTCGCTTTCCGCACCCTGTACATTGGTCATATACTGCCCCTCTGCCACATTGGCAAGTCCGTTCATCACATTGAACTTTTTCAGATACAGGGTATTCTGATTGTCTTTCACAAAATTCTGGCTGTAATAGGACGCACCGCCATAGATGGATTTGTATATGGAATTCCAAGGCCGTTCGTAAGAGCCGGACTGACTGGCATACCAGAGTCCCCGGGTCACTGCATCCATTCCGCCGGATGCATATGCGCCAACATTAAAATGATTATAAAATCCCTCATATCCGGAAACCGTACCGGAAATACTCTTTCCGATGCCGGTGCTGCCCTGCTCCACCAGGATCATGGATGCCAGAACATACGGATTGACCGAAGTCTGTCGGCCCACTTCCATCAAAACCTGGTTATAGGTGTCATAACCGTCTTCCGGGAAAGTGCCTCCCATGAATGTTCCTTCCAGCACGCCGGCAAGCCCTTCCGCAGTCTGGGTTCTGCTGTCATAGGAATGGGACAGAAACTGGAAAATCCCGCCGCTGTTCAGGAAGTTCCGCGGGTCCATATAGTGCTCGATGATGGCACGGGAAGCCGTTACCCAGTTTCCGGTGTCGTACTGTATATATGTCCCGGTCTCGAAATTGAATGCGCCCGGCTCCATGGATTTCCAGGAAGACGGAGAAGAGCCGGAAACCAGTGTTTTTCCCGGTTTGCTTTCTTTGTCCACCGCCGCCGTCCAGTCAATTCCCGTCTGACATGCTTCAAACACCCAGTTGGGATAATCCGCATGAAGCTGCCGCAGATACGGCTTATAGCTTTCCGGGAAGCCCTGCCTGGTCAGTTCCTGCTCGAATGCTGCATCATATGTATATTCATTCTTGCTGTTGATGGTGATATAGTCAGAGCTCACATAGCCTGTGCCGCCCTGATAGCTGATCTTGTACCAGACCGTTCCGGTGTAGTCCTTTTCGCTGCCCAGAATCGTCACAGTCTCCCCCAGATATACCATACCGATGGCTTCATTGAGGGTTCCTGCCCCGGTCCTCACATTGAGGGCCTCCGTGATGACGGTACCGGTGGTACCTGAAGAAACGGCAGTCTCCGCGGCGTCGGCAGACGGCGCGAAAAGAACAGATACCAGAAGCAGAAGCACCACAAAAAGACATGCCAGGAATGCCTGCCTTGCGGATTTTGCGAAGAAACGGCCCATGCGGCCCGCCATAGCCCCCGTCATTTGCTCGGCCCCAGTCTGCCGTCGTTATAGTGCTTCCGGCACAGGGAGACATACATGTCGTTGCCGCCGATGACAATCTGATCCCCTTGCTTGACGATTTTGCCGTCCACCACTCGGGCAACCATGGTCGCCTTCCTGCCGCACCAGCAGATGGTCTTGATTTCTTCAATTTTGTCGGCATAAATCAGCAGATAGTAAGAGCCTTCGAACAGCTCATTGCGGAAATCGTTTTTCAGGCCGTAAGCCAGAACCGGCACTTCGCAGCTGTCCACGATCTCCACCAGCTCCTGCACATGATGTTTTTTCAGGAACTGGCACTCGTCGATGAGGATGCAGTCGATATGCCGTTTTTCATTTTCCCGCATATATAATTCCAGAATGTTGGTGTCGTCGCTGACCACCATGGCCTCCCGCTGGATACCGATCCTGGATGTGATCAGACCCGTGCCGTATCGGTTGTCGGTGGCCGGAACCAGCGTCATGACCTGTTTGCCCCTTTCTTCGTAGTTGTATGCGACTTTGATCAGCTCGATGGATTTGCCTGCGTTCATCGTACTGTATCTGTAGTATAGCTGTGCCATGTTATCCTCCCCGTAAATTGTCGAAATTGCGTTCTACTTATTATTTTAATTGAAATCCGGCGGAAAATCAAATATAATGTTACTGTTATCGCAAGTTATCGAAAAAGGAGTATTAGTGTGAAAGACAGTAGAGGAAAACCATAAATGGACGCACTTTAATAAGCTG
>JBJFHL010000061.1:0-7481 GCA_051893555.1 Anaerovoracaceae bacterium | reverse complement strand
GCGCTGGGACAGGTAACGGAGCGAAGCGCCGATTTCACCGTCCGGACCTCCATACGGCATTTGCGTATGATTCACAGGCGAAATGAAATATCGATGGAATTATCAGGTCGTGAAAACGTGATATTTTCAACGATTCCAGCGATTGCATCGTGCTTCTCCTGCATACTGTAATCGCCTTTCAGCAGTGCTGCGACACCGGAGATCTTCTCCTGCACTTTTTCGGCAGGCTGGTAGACAATACTGGCCTGCTGCTCTGCTTCTTTTGCTCGCAAATCGTCGATTTCGCGGACGATTCTTTTCTTGTTATCCGAATACTCCTCTATAGTATCAATTCCTTCCGTATAGGCAAGTTTAGCACGTTCCAACATCTTTTCAAGCCGGGCAATCATCGGACCGTAGTCGACAGTCTGCGGGTCCTCCGGCACCCGGGTGTGATCACGGACAAAATCCGCCGTCACGGTGACCTGCTCGATGGCGGAGATCACTGCCTCATCCAGCTTCTTGGCGCTGACATAATGAGAAACAGTGCAGAAGCCGTGGGCGTATTTATGGCACTGGAAACCGCCATGGGCGTTGGAGTATACCAGAGTCGCACCGCAGCTGCTGCACTTCACCATGCCGGACAGCCAGTGCTTCATGACATCGGATGGTTTGCCGCCTTTCTTCCGGACGTCCTTCTGATGCTTCAGCTTTTCAGCCACAGCGTTGAAGAGGTCTTCGGACAGGACCGGCGGGAAGTCACCTTTGGCAATGATGGTCTTCGGATCATCGTAGATCCGCCGGCCGACGGACTTTCCATCAGGCGTCCACCTGGTATACCCGATATACATGGGGTTGTGCAGGATGTATTCCACGGTCCGGTTCTCAAACTGGTTGCCGCGGTGCGTCCGGACACCATTTGCATTCAGGGCCTTGGCGATACCGAGCATGGAGTCACCGGCGAGGTACTGTTCAAAGATATACTTCACCCAGCGGGCCTCATCCGGTACGATTACCATCGGCTGGTCGGGTTTCTTGCTATACCCGAACGGGGCAACGGATTGCACCACGCCTTTCTCTGCGGTATAGGTCATTTTTGCTGTGACTTCTTCCGACAGCCTGACGGAATAGAATTCATCCATCCACTCAATGATTCGCTCGATCAGGCCGCCGAACATGCTGTCTCCGGTCTCCTCCGTGATGGATACAACCTCCACATTACATTCCTTCCGCAGGAGGGACTTATACAGGATGCTTTCCTCCTGGTTTCTCGCAAACCGGGAGAACTTCCAGACCAGGATCACATCAAACGGCGACGGATTGCCCTTGGCAGCGCCGATCATCTGCTGGAAGGCGGGGCGCTTCTTGGCCTGCCGGCCGCTGATGCCGGCATCCGTATAGATGTGCGCCGGATCAATCACCATGTCATGCCGAGCGGCGTAAGCCTTCAGCTCCTTTAGCTGGGAGTCCGGGCTGTATTCCACCTGATCGTCCGTGGATACTCTGATATATGCTGCTGCAGTCTTCATATACTCACCTTCTCCAAAATATTACGGAAAAATGGGCATAAAAATACCCCAAAAACTTGAAAAGTTGGGGCTGCGCATGGTACAATTATCTTTGTGTGGAAGGGTTTGTACATTGTGCAGTCCCTTTTATGAAAACGTCTCCTGTTGCAGCAGGGGGCGTTTTTATCGAATAACATATTGCATTTTTTCGTGAAACATTATATAATAAAGCTACAAAAAATTGTTGACAAAATTAAAATTTAGTTGTAATATAAATAAACTGTTGCATAATATATAGTGCGCGCAATTAGCTCATCTACCATTATTAGGAAGAAGGAGTAACGAAGACGCTTGGGGTTCCCGAGCGTCTTTTGCATTATAATGGCGGCTCGTTTAACGAATCAAGTTCGCACTGATATTCATTATATTCCTTCAATAACTTTTCGCGCGTGTGTTTGTAATTCACTGGATATGCAGTCCAAAAAATACAGAAATCCTTGCGCTCGTCGAGGATAACGACATAGTCAATATCTCGACACCAAAGAAGAATCCTGGTTTTTCCCTTCCTGCGGTTCTTCCATACGAGAAGATTTCTGCATTGATAGAGGCAATATTCCAAAATGAATGCAGGCCATGCGATGGTTTCATACCGGCGCAAATCAGGTTCACGGCTATTCTCATCAGAACCGGAGGATGTAATATGCCAAAAGGTTGCAGGCTTTCCTTTCATTTCAGGATGCTTTTTTTGGTAAATCGGCTTTTCGTTCCAATAGAATTGAGATTTTTCGAAGGTCTCCTGGTATAAAGCGTAGACTGCGTTTTCATAATCGTTGTAATTGCCGTCGTAGTCTTCTAAGCATATCAATTCGGGTACATGAATACAATCCATATTAAACCTCTCTTGGCAACCATTTGAAGATATTAAATTTCGATTCATATTTAGGTGTTGTCATCGTGAGGCTTCTCCCTGCCTTTTGCTGGATGTAATCGATCAACTGAAGCTTTGCAGAATTCGTAGTCAAATTACGGTTGGAGTACGTTACAGCACCAATCAGTAAATCGGACAGCTGCATAAGCTGAATTTGGTCAGATCGAACCAACTGAATATTGGAAACAGTTTCATCAAAGAAATATCCAACCGCATTATTTAAAACGTCCTGCAGCTTCTCAATCTTTTCTGAACCCTTAGTATCCTTGATATCTACATACACGTTATACTTATTACCGATATCGATCATTTCTCTCAAAGTCAAATAGTAGATTCTTTGATACCAGTCATCATGAGAGAGATGAAAGTGTTCATAGTTTAGCTTTTGCTTATTCAGTGCTACAACGGCCCGAAAACTGAGAAATGTATTGTCGAAGAATAAATCAACCAGCTCTTTATACATATCATATTTCGAAGCAGAAACCTTCGTCCACTTAATTTCTGCAAATCTGTACACACCATGCTTCTCTTTGATATCCATAATCCATCGGTTCATAAAAGGGGCTTTGCCTTTTGGACATGAAATACCGCCAATAACCATTAGGTCCACTCTATCATGAGGAAGATGGCAACTCTCGTCGCAATAGATATTGTATTCCATCAGTTTCTCCTTCCAATTCATATAAAAGACCGCCAGTAGGCGGTGCCCTGTGGCCGGCGAACTTACAGATCGCTTAGACGCTAATCCGGTAACACAGGTATGCAGCTGATGATTCCCTGCACCTACAGTATAATAAATTCTATTGATAATTTCAACCGCTGACAACCTATCAGCAGATCCGCTTATCCGACCATCTCGGTGACTTCACCGGGATGCTACCCAGCCATCTCATGCCTTACGGCCTCGATATCTTCTACCGGTACCATCAGATGAAAATCATTGTGATCGATATGCTGAATTTCATGATCATACGCAGCACACTGCATTTCATTCGAAAGGTTTGCATTTATAAAAATCGTATAGTATGGCATCCCGTCCTCGTCGTAATAGTAGGCCGTCAGCCCGCGGACCGTCACCGGAAGCCACTCACATAGTATAACTCTGATATATTCCATATCCAAAACCCCTGCAAAACACACTTACTTTCCTTCATCCTTTTTCATCCGGTCAATCATACCAATGACAAAATTCAGATCATCGGCACTGACCTTCCGGGAGGCGTCAAACAAAATCTTTAATTCCGGCCGTGCCTGCACCTCCTGGGCAATCTCTGCAGCTTCCGGATCGAGGTAATAGACGCTTTTATCGTCTTTACCCATGAGATAGTCAATGCTTATATTGAAGAAGTCAGCGATTGCTTCAAGAGCTTCAAAACTAGGTTTACGCTTCCCAGATTCATACATGCCAATGAGCCCAGCAGAAAATCCAAGCTTTTCTGCCAACTCCACCTGCGACAATCCTCTCTTAGTTCTCAGTTGTTTTAATGCGTCCTTAAATTCCATCTCAACACCTCTTTCACCGCCTAATAAGTAATTCATGTCTACGCTGAAAAAAACAGCAATGGACCTCAGTGTTTCAAAATCAGGTTGACGCTTTCCCAATTCATACATGCTGATGGAGCTTTTTGAAATGCCCAATGCGGCAGCCAGCTGAGCCTGCGACATGTCTCTCTTGACTCTTAGTACCCTCAGCTTCCTATTGAATTCCATATTATTTTCCCTCGTCCTTTTTAAGGCGATCAATCATGTTGATAACAAAGTTGAGATCATCCGAGCTTACTTTCCTCGATGCATCAAATAAAATTTTGAGCTCTGGGCGCGACTGAACTTCCTGCGCGATCTCAGCGGCTTCTGGATCGAGATAGTATCCGTTTGAAGGCTCATCCCAGTCCATGATATATGCTGGAGAAACATGGAATATCTTCGCCATCATTTCGACTTTATCCGAAGGTATATTCGTAATAAGTCCTGTCTCGTATTTGAACACAGTCTGTTTTGATGTTCCGAGCTTGGTTGCAAGTTGCTCCTGCGTCATTTTATATTTTTCACGCAGTTCTTTAATTCTCTGACCTTTAGACATTTCAATCACTCCTCATATAATGTAGTTTCATTATAGCACAAAAAAGTTACTTGTCAATAAAAAAATGACTTGACAAGTTACAAAAAGGTGATATACTGATGGTAACTTAATAAGTTACGAATGGAGGTGATCATATGATTGATACTGCTGAACTGAAGAGCATTATGGCAAAACATGATATAACTGGAGTGCAGGTGGCCAAGGAACTTGGAATGACGCCGAAAACTTTCTATTCGAAAATGAAGAAAGGCGTGTTCGGAAGTGATGAAATAGAAGCTATGATTAAGATTCTTTCAATCGAGAATCCTATGGCTGTTTTTTTTGCGGGATTCAAGTAACTTATAAAGTTACAAACGGCGCCTGAAGAGGCTGGATGAAGAGGGGAGGTGAAGAAGGTTGGACGAGAAAACAAAAGATCTGGCAAACGATGCGATTGAGAAGTATATCAGGTGGTTGATCGATTTAGATGTTAAACGTGAAGCAAATGTAGTGCCCAAAATAAGCGCCGCATGTACGGCAATACATACGGCGATAGATGTACTGAAAATTGACAACGAAATCGCGGAAGAATTCGCAAAACGATTATTGTCAGCTATTGATCAGGTTCATTAATCCAGCGGTGATACGCTTCCAGAACATCGAGAGTATCACGGATAGCAATACGACGGATGGTTATTGGGAGCTTATCCAAGCTTGATTCCGAAGCGGCCTCTGCTTCGCGGAGCGGCTGCAGTTTGCTCGAATCAATTAGATTTACGAAATCTTTAAAATCCCTTGACACGATATATCTCCTTTCTAAAAATACTCGGCTGCGGCAACAGCCTGTAAGGAAAGTATACCACGACGAACAGATTTTGAAAAGTAAACAGGGAGGTGAGACCGTGGATCAGAAGAAAATCGATAAACTTTATGAACTGCTGGAGCAGGCAGAAGAAGAACTGGACGACGAAGCCGTCGCAGCACTGCGCTGGGCGATCTTACGGCTGGAGGAATAGGACAAAACACCGAGAGAATAGATTTTGGCAGGAGGAAGCCAGATGAAAGTGAATATCTACATAAACGGCCGGCCTGCCAGCAGCTATTCGGCGGAGGAGATGGCCGGGATTCGGGAGGAACTGACGAAAAAGGCCATGAAAGCGGCCGGATACATTCCGGCAGAAGGGAGCAGCATATGCCGAAAAGGAAAAGACGCAAGGCTCCCGGCGTAACGAAACGAATCGATTATGCGGCGCTGAACGCTCGGGAGGAGTACGAGGAGCTTCGGCAGCGGGCAAACAGTGACCGGATCAGAGCGGCACTGGCGGGCCGGATGGCACCGACCCGCAGGGCGGTGGTGGACAAGCTGAACAGGAGGAGAAGACATGAGGAATGACTGGATGGCAGAGATGGAGAAGAAGAATCACTTCCTGGACTGCCTGCGGGAAACGCTGATGGTAGACCAGAAGAGAAACGAACTGAAGAGCATGGAATACCGGTATGATATCGAGACAAAGGAAGAAGTCATCGTTTTGAAGTTCCAGTCCGGCAGAGAAAAAAAGGTTCCGGCAACCGCAAACAGCAATGGAACAAACCTTATTGCAGTTGCAAGGGCGGTGTATGAGCCATGGTAAAGGACTATTATTCCGCATGTGCCTTCCCGAAGCCGGGCGCCGGACGGAAGCAGAAACTGCATAACGGATATAAGGACAAGCCTGCAAGGGTATGCCGGTACTGCGGGCAACGGGGCGCCGACCGGCACGAGGTGTTTGGTGGCTCAAACCGGCAGACCAGCATCCGGTACGGATTTCAGGTTGACGTCTGCGGGGAGCACCACCGGGAGCTGCATGAGAATGCAACGCCGTGGGCGCAGGTAGAAAACCACAGGCTTCGCCGGCACTACGAAGTAAAGTACATCAAGGACCAGATGGCGGATGGCATGACCGCAAGACAGGCGCTGACCAGCTGGATGCAGCTGATCGGGAAGAACTACGTCGAAGAGTTCATGCCGGAATAGGAGGAAGTTATGAGGTGTCCGGTATGCGGAAGCGAGCACTTCCGGGAAAGTTACCAGTGCCCGGCAGAAGGCGGGGAGCCGGTGTGTGCAGACTGCTGCAAAGCATGCGAATATCGGGGCACGCCGGGAAGCGGGGTGATCTGCAGATGGTATGTGACGCATCAGCCGCGGAATATTGAAGCCGAAATCGTAAAGCTTAGGCAGGCGGCGGAGCTGACGAAGAAGAAGGCGGAAACCCTGTGGAGCCGTGGGCAGAATGCGGCGGCGGCACGCATGGAAGAAGAATGGCGCCTGCAGTGGCGCAGGATCAGAGAACTGGAGGAGGAAAGAAATGCGAAAGGAGCTTAGAATTGTGGGAATGCTGGCAGTGATTGCGGCAATCATGGGAGTCTTTACCCTGCTGTCAGCGGCAGCACCGGCAGAAGCAGAGGAAATTACGGAGCCGGAAGCAGTGGTAGAAGCGGCATCGGAAGCGGCGGTGGAAGTGATAGAGAGCCAGGAGATACCGCACGACGAGGCAGCAGCCTACCTAGAAAAAGGTGATCATGTCTACCCGCTGACCGAGGAAGAACGGGACCTGGTGGAACGAGTGGTTGCAGCAGAAGCCCGTGGAGAATCACTGGAAGGCATGATGGGCGTCGCCCAGACCATCCGGGACCGGTGCATCACGAGAAACCAGAGTCCGAAAGATGTCTGCCTGGCACCGTACCAGTACGCCGCGCCTTACGACGGTGAGATCAGTGACAAGGTCAAGGATGCCGTGCTGTTTACCTTTGATATCGGAGACAGTGCACTGGAGTATCCGACCACACACTTTTACGGCCAGGAGCTGATTGACCCGCCGGACTGGACCTACAGCAAGACCTGCCGGGGCACCATCGGCGGCGCTACGTTCTATTACTAAAACAAAAGACCGCATGCAAGCGGTCAATCTCAAGAATATAAGGTGCGGACTGCCATCCGCACCTCCATTATACCAAAAAGGAGGAAAAA
>JBJFHL010000060.1:0-7692 GCA_051893555.1 Anaerovoracaceae bacterium | reverse complement strand
TATAATAGAAAAGGGGAAAAATGAAAATGAAGAAAAAAATGATGACAGTGATGCTGACGACCACGCTGATGGTCAGCATGTCGATTCCGGCCGCAGTGCCGGCATTTGCAGAGCAGGGCATTCGGGATTACTATTCCTGCTCCGAAAACGGCCAGGCGGAAGACGGGATTCATGCAGGAGACGTTCTGCGCCATGAGGAAAAACTGATCAATTCCAAAGCGGAGACCAATGTAGGCGGATTCTATATCGTCAATACGAAAGGCGAGATACTGGCACCCAACGGCGGCGGAGTAGGCGGAGACGGCACTCTGTACTCCGGCCCTGCCAAGGGACAGAAGGGTGCGCCGGAATATTACTACGATGACGGACAGTGCTTCTATCCGGATGAATTCATCGATCTGGGGCAGGAACTGGTGATTAAAGAAGTCGTTGACACGAATTTCTGGGAAACCGCAGCAGGCAATGCCACCGGACTTCGGAAAATTGTCGTGGAGCCGAAGCAGATTGAATACAAAGTGGTTTACCACTGCAATTCCGCCAGATGTGAAGAACTGGGCTGTGTGGGCTTCCATACGGATATCGTGACCATGGATCAGCTGGAATCGGAAGGTGCGAAAGATGGGGCGAAGGTCTGGGATGCGGAAGGTATCAAGAGCAAGAACCAGATGTTTACCGGCTGGAATACGAAGGCGGACGGCACCGGCACCGCGCTGGAACCCGGGGATTCCCTGACGGTGGAACTGCTGCTGACGGCAGACCCGTTGGATATTGTCGATGTGTATGCCCAGTGGGAGGATGCGGATGACGTGGTGCAGCCGGTGCGTGCGGCGAAGATTGCCGGTGCGAAGGCTTCTGCGAAGACGGGCGCTGTTACCGTCAAGTGGACCAGAAAGACCAGCATGCCGCTGGACGGCTATGTGATCTACCGTTCCACCAGCAAGACGACAGGATTCAAAAAGCTGGCCGACAAGCCGGCAACCAGATCTTATGTCATCAACAAGAAGAATCTGAAAAAAGGCACCAGATATTACTATAAAGTAAGAGGCTACGTGGAAGTGGGCGGCAAAAGGGTCTATACCAAATACAGCACCACCGTCAGTGCCGTGGCGAATTAAAATCAATACGATTCCGAAGCGAACGATGAAGGCGGAGGGGACTGGAGTTTTTCCAGCATTCCCTCCGCTGTTTGTTTGTCCGTAATCAGGCTGCTGATGTACCCCTGCCGTGCAGCGCTGATGATGGCAGGAATCTTCCGGCTGCCGCCTGCGATGCAGATGACCCGGGGTACCGCCTGCAGATGGGAAGGCCCCATGCTGGTCAGCATAAATGGTTCCGGCAGCTGCAGCAGAGAACCGTCCTCATAAAACACATGGCCCAGCAGATTGCCGTGGGGCCGGGAGAAGGCTCTGGCCAGGTCGAAGTCCCGGATCGCCAGCGAAAACTCCTCGAAATACGGATAGTCATCGGAGAAGGGGCCGCCGATGGACAGAATTACCGTATCCAGTCGTCCGCAGGCCTGCCGGAAGGCGTCAAATCTGGTCTGATCCAGAGAGGACATGGTATCCCGGCTGGTCAGAATCGGAAAGTTGTTGTAATGACAGCTTCCGCAAAATGCCCTGGCGAAGAAATCCGCAATGACGCTCCCCTGCAGATAGGGATTTTCGCTGCCCGAATAGCCCGCCAGTGAGTAAAACTCCATGGAATGATCCGGTTTCCGGCAGGAAAGCTGGGCAGCCACCTGATACATGGTTTTCCCCACGCCGATTCCCACACGGGAGGAAGACGGCAGCAGCGTTTCCAGATGGCGGGCCGCGAAAAAGTAGAGGGACTGGGACTGGTCTTCCCCCTCGCTTTCCGACAGGGCCGGGGTCACGAACACCTCACGGAGCCCAAGCCGGTGCTCCAGCTCCCGGGCGATGGAATCCGCCGAAGCGCTGTCCGGTGCAGAAATCTGAATTTTTACGTAGCCCTCTTCCCGGGCCTGCTTCAGCAGACGTGAAATCTGGGTGCGGTGAATGTTTTCTTTATATGCGATCTCCTGCTGGCTCAGACCGTCGATATAATAATATTTGGCGATGCGCAGGATGGTCATGGTGTCGTAGTTGGGGTTCATGGAGGACCTCCTTTTTTTCGTTTCTTTCTTTTCTTCGCAAAATCCGTTTCTTTGCAAAATCCATTCTCACGGCTATTTTATCACGTCAGGCATATGATTTCTATCCATATTTCACTTTTTTTCAGCACAAATGTGAAAGTTGCTTCGGCGCCGTTGACTTTCACCTTCTGGAAGACTACCATAGAAGTAAGAAAAACTGCACGGGGAGGTCACAATCTATGGAAGAAAAACTGTATAAGATCAGCGATCTGGGTTCGCCGCTGTTCACCAGCCGTTCCTCCGAGGTATATTACTGGGAGGACTATAACCGGGAAGAAGAAGTCCTGCTGAAGCTCTTTCGTCCCGGCGTGGAGCAGAAGATGATCGACAGCGAAGAAATCAACACGAAAGAAACCTATGCCAAAGGGGTTTCTGCCGTGGCCTGCTACGGACAGGTGCGGGTGGAAGACAGGGACGGCACGGTACGAAGCGGAATCCTTCTGAAAAAAATTCCGGGACAGACCCTGATCGCCAGAGTGATGAAACATCCGGAAACTCTGTTTGCCGCACCGAAGATCATGGCAGAGAGACAGCTGGCACTCCATCATACCCATACCAGCGTGATCCGAAGCTATAAGGATCTGGTGCGCGAATGCCTGGATGCACCGGTTATGGCGTTTCTGACGGAACGTGAGAGAGAAGAGATTTTGCGGAGACTGGATGCGCTTCCGGACGGAGACAGCATTCTGCATCTGGATTACCATCCGGACAACATCATGTCGGACGGGGAGCACATCAGCGTCATCGACTATATGACGGCAGCCAGCGGCGCGCCGGCAGCGGACGTGGCAGCCACCCTGTATCTGCTGAACGAAGGGGAAATGATCCCGGGACTGAGTCCGGCGGTGGCAGCGGTGATGGAGTTCCTGCGAAAAACCATCTGCAAAAAATACCTGAAGCGCTACAAGGCGGCCAGCGGCATGACGGACGAAGAAATCGCGCCATGGCGTCTGCCGTTCCTCATCGTACGGCTGGGGGTATGGTGTATCGAAAGTGAGATTACCGACCTGCAGAACAAGATCCGGGCGGAACTGGCGCAGACGGCATAGCCTGCAGGGGGGAGAGACCATGAGCAAACTGGAAAATATAAGAAAGAAAATACAGGAGCTGCCGGGCAGCGAGAACATTGAAGTTACGGAAGAACGGGGATGCATCGTTCTGCGGGGGCAGGCATCCGACTGGAAGACGGTGGTGAAGGCCGGGCAGCTGGCAGTGGATAAGAAAGCATATCTGGGGGTCATCAACGATATCCGTCTGGAAGGGTTCGATGATGCGGCGGCAAAAGCGAAAGGAAAGCCGTCACTCCGTGACGATCTGCTGGAAGGCGTCCGTCCTGATGTCTTGATTATCGGCGGCGGCATCACCGGCTGTAGTGCGGCCAGGGAACTTTCTCGGCGGAATCTTTCGGTTCTTCTGGTGGAAAAAGGATCCGACGTGGCTTCCGGCGCGTCCAAGGCCAATGGCGGCGTGGTTCATGTAGGTATCAACTTCGGGAAGGATTCGCAGAAGCACCACTATAACCAGATCGGAAACGCCATGTATCAGCAGCTTTCGGAGGAACTGGATGTACCGTTGGAGCAGAAGGGGCAGGTCATGCTCTGCTGCGACAAGTGGGAGCGGATCCCGGTGTGGTTTCTGCGGCAGAACGGAAAGCGGTTGGGCATCCCGGGTGTCCGCTATCTGAAGCGGGACGAGCTGCGAAAGGTGGAACCGGAAATTCCCGATTTCATCGATGGAGGGATGTATATGCCCATCGGCGGCATTACAAGTCCTTACGAAATGACCATTGCCCTGGCGGAAAATGCAGTGAAAAACGGCGTCCGCGTGGTCTTCGACACGGTGGTGGAAGGCATGGAGCGGGAGCCTGCAGGACGCAGAGGCGCCTATGGAGACATGGAGCACATCACCTGCGTGAAAACAAACCGGGGCAAAATCTATCCGAAGGTCATCATCAATGCAGCCGGCGTCCATGCCGATGAAATTGCAGAGATGGCCGGTGACCGGACCTTCACCATTCACCCGCGGCGGGGCACGGATATCATTATGGACAAGAAAGCGGGTTATCTGGTAAAAACCAGCATGGCCAAAGCGCCGTTCAGCATTCTGCCCCAGGACAAAGCGCAGGTGGGCAGCGGTCCGGCGGCCAAGATCCGGCTGCTGATCAACGCCTTCAACGGCAGCAGCCATACGAAGGGCGTCGGCCTCATCCATTCCATCCACGGCAATATGCTCATCGGTCCCAACGCCATTGAAACACCGGATCGAGAGGACAGAAATACATACCGCAGCGAGGTGGAAGACATTATCGCCATGCAGCAGAAGCTGTCGCCGGATCTTTCGGCCGGCGATGTGATCGCGTATTTTACCGGCGTGCGTGCTCCGACCTATGAAGAGGACTTCGTGGTCCGAAAGGGAATCTTTACAGATAATATTCTGGAGGCGGCAGGAATCCAGTCGCCGGGAGTCACCGCAGCACCTGCCATCGGTGTGGATCTGGCAGACTGGGCATGCCAATACCTGAAAACGGTATGCGGGCAGACGGTGCTGCCGAATCCGGATTTCGACCCGGTGCGGAAAGCCCCGCCGCGGGTGCGGGAGCTTTCTCCGGAGCAGCGGGATGCGCTGATTCGCGAAAATCCGGACTACGGCGTGATTATCTGCCGATGCGAGGAAATCAGCAAAGGTGAGATTCTGGACGCCCTCCGCAGCGGACTTTGCGTGCCGACGGTGGATGGCATCAAGAGGCGCCTCCGGCCCGGTATGGGACGGTGTCAGGGCGGCTTCTGCCAGCCGCTGGTGATGGAAATCATCGCAGACTTCCTGGGCGTGCCGCTGTCGGAGGTGCGAAAGAGTACACCGGAATCGGTGATCACCTATGGGGAAACGAAAGGGGGTAGCGGAGATGCAGTATAAAACAGCAGATGTGGTCATCCTAGGCGGCGGCCCTGCGGGCCTGGCCGCCGCCATCGCAGCCTGTGAAGCCGGTGCACATGTTCTGCTGCTGGAGCGGGAAAAACGGCTTGGCGGCATACTGAAGCAGTGCATTCATGACGGATTCGGACTGATCCGATTCGGGGAAAAGCTGTCCGGCCCGGAGTATGCCCAGCGGTTTATCGACCGGTTTCATGAAATGGGAATCGAAGCTCTGACGGAAACCTTCGTGACGAAAATCGAAGCACAGCAGGACGCGCCGCCGCACCGTTTCCGTCTGACGGCTTCCGGCCGGAACGGCATGACGGTTATTGAGGCTGCAGCTCTGGTGCTGGCCACCGGCTGCAGAGAACGGACTGCACGGCAGGTGTCTGTCCACGGAAGCCGTCCTGCAGGAATCTTTACCGCAGGCACGGCGCAGCACCTGATCAACCTGCAGGGCCAGATGCCTACGAAGCGCTGCGTCATTCTGGGCAGCGGCGACATCGGTCTGATCATGGCCCGCCGGCTGACCCTGGAGGGGGCGGAAGTGGTCGGCGTCTATGAAGCGAAGCCGCAGCCATCCGGTTTGATTCGAAACATTCATCAGTGCCTCTACGACTTTGATATTCCCCTGCACCTCTCCACCACGGTGACCCGGGTCTTCGGCGAACACCGGGTAGAGGAAGTGGAGGTCTGCAAGGTGGACGAAAGGATGCAGCCCATCGCAGGAACCGAAGACCGGATCGCCTGTGACAGCCTGATTCTGTCTGTGGGCCTCATTCCGGAAAACGAGCTGGCAGAATGCCTGGGGGTACAGATCGACCCTGCCACCCGGGGGCCTTTGACAGACAAAGAAAAAATGACCAGTGTGCCGGGCGTCTTCAGCTGCGGCAATGCGTACCGGGTCTATGACCTGGTGGATGATGTGTCCTCTGACGGCGAGCTGGCCGGAAGGGCAGCTGCCGCCTGGAGTCTCCGCAGCGGAAGTCGGGACTGCCAAGACAGAGAAAGAGAAGGAGAATACGGAACCGAAATCTCTGCCGGAAAGGAGGCACGGCTATGAAGCGGGAAATCGTATGCATTACCTGTCCCAACAGCTGCGTCATGGAAGTGACGATGAAGGAAGCCGGGCAGGTATCTGAAGTCAGCGGAAACAGATGCGTCAGGGGAGCGGATTTTGCGAAGAGTGAAGTGGCGCATCCGGTACGAACCCTGTGCACCACAGTGCGGACCATCTATAAGGAATGTTCGGTGCTGCCGGTGCGGGTAAACGGTACTGTGCCGAAAGAACGGATCCGGGAGGCTATGAACGCCATCAATCAAGTCACCGTGGACCGTCCGGTGGGCATCGGCGACGTGATCCTTTCGAACCTGCTGGGACTGGGCGTGGACGTGATCGCCACCAGCAGCGTGCTGCGAGAATTGTGAATCATTCCATGAAAAAAGCTGTCGTCGGAACGGATTGTTCGCACGGCAGCTTGTCTTATTTTTTGGAAAAAGGGGTCAATATGATACGTCCCGATTCGTCATGATTCGCCCTGATTTGTCATGATTCGCCCTGATTTGTCATGATTCGCCCTGATTTGTCATGATTCGTCATGAGACGACGATGAAAGCGGTTAGCGATATCTAACATGTCCATATTGCCAAAAAAAACGTGAAAAAGGTTGATTTACGGACGTGGCACCGTTTGATTCATCTTGATTTTATGTCCGAAACAGGCGAAAAAACCTCAAAATATGAGATTAAATAGATAAAATGGAATATACTGTATAAAATTTAAAAGAGGGAATCGACCTTTTTTGGCTTTTTTGTCTCATATGGATGAGTTATTTTATCGGCACGGCATGCCCGACAGATGAAGTTGTGTTTTTTTAGGCATCGTCACCAAATCTTCATAAAAGAATTAGCACTCACCTATTGACAGTGCTAACAAAAGTGCTATAATGAGTATTGTCAAAAGGGAAAAGACAAAATACATAAAGCGTGTAATGAATATCAGCACCGGATCAGAACCATTCTGAAACATGAATATGAAACAGTAACAAGATATCCGGCGCACAAGAGGAGGGATTTGATATGTTATTACCGAGCATTTTTGGAGAAAGATTATTTGATGACTTTATGGATTTCGCACCAAGAGGAAAAGTAGAAAATCAGCTGATGCGTACCGACGTAAAGGACGCAGGCGATCACTTTGAGCTGATGATGGAAATGCCTGGATTTAAGAAAGAGGACGTGAAGGCACAGCTGAAGGACGGCGTGCTGAACATCAGTGCAACCACCAGCACTTCCAACGACCAGCAGGATGAAAACGGCAGATACATCCGCAGAGAGCGATTCTCCGGTTCCTGCAGCAGAAGCTTCTATGTGGGCGAAAATGTGACGCAGGAAGATATCCGGGCGAAATTCGAAGACGGTATTCTGAAGATCAGCGTGCCGAAGATCGAAGAAAAGCCGCAGATCGAGGAAAACAAATATATTGCCATCGAGGGTTAAAGCCGAAGGTAAAATACGAGGGTTGAATACGGCAAGCAGAAAAACGGTTCGCAAGGTGCGGGCCGTTTTTTCGTTGAATAGGAAATATCGTCAGCAGAAGGGGAAAGAAAAACACCCATCTGTAATAA
>JBJFHL010000059.1:0-7768 GCA_051893555.1 Anaerovoracaceae bacterium | reverse complement strand
CATGGTCAACGTGTCCGATGGTACCGATGTTAATATGCGGTTTGGTTCTTTCAAACTTCTGTTTTGCCATTTTATTAATCCTCCATAAATTTCAGGATGCCGGTCATGCACTGGCAAAACCGGCATGATGGTTTATATCATTTGTTATTTGTTCAGCTTTTCTACCAGATTATCCGGTAATTTTTCGAAGTGGTCCATCTGCATTACATAAACGCCGCGGCCCTGGGTCTTGGAACGCAGGTCGGTCGCATATCCGAACATTTCGGACAGTGGTACCATACCTCTTACTGCAACAGCGCCCAGGTTCATGTCGGAACCTTCGATTCTTCCTCTTCTGGAAGAGATGTCGCCGATTACGTCGCCCATGTATTCTTCCGGAACTGTAACTTCTACCTTGAAGATTGGTTCCAGCAGAACCGGTTTCGCCTTTTTCATAGCTTCTCTGAATGCCATGGAAGCGGCGATCTTGAACGCCATTTCAGAGGAGTCAACTTCGTGGTAGGAACCATCATACAGTTCCACACCAACGTCTACTACCTGATAGCCGGCGATCGGACCGTTGTCCATCGCTTCCCGGATACCTTCTTCGATCTTCGGAATATATTCCTTCGGAATTGCACCACCCACGATGGAGTTCTTGAATTCAAATCCGGAACCTGCTTCTCTCGGGTAAACACGGATCTTAACGTGACCGTACTGACCACGACCACCAGACTGTTTTGCGTACTTGTTGTCCACATCTGCAGTACCGGTGATGGTTTCCTTATAGGATACCTGCGGCTTACCAACGTTCGCTTCCACCTTGAATTCACGCATCAGTCTGTCTACGATGATTTCCAGGTGCAGCTCGCCCATACCGGCGATGATGGTCTGACCGGTTTCTTCATTGGTATAAGTCTTGAACGTAGGGTCTTCTTCTGCCAGCTTGGCCAGCGCGATACCCATCTTTTCCTGACCGGCTTTGGTCTTCGGTTCGATGGCAATCTCGATAACCGGATCCGGGAATTCCATGGATTCCAGAATGATTTCGTGATCCTGATCGCACAGGGTGTCACCGGTGGTGGTATCCTTCAGGCCGACTGCAGCAGCGATATCGCCTGCATATACTTCACTGATTTCTTCTCTCTTGTTTGCATGCATCTGCAGAATACGGCCGATTCTTTCCTTCTTGCCCTTTACGGAGTTGTATACATAAGAACCGGAAGTCAGGGTACCGGAGTATACTCTGAAGAATGCCAGCTTACCTACAAACGGGTCAGCCATGATCTTGAATGCCAGAGCGGAGAACGGCTCGCTGTCGCTCGCCTTTCTTTCGTCTTCCTCTTCCGTTTCAGGATTAATACCCTTGATTGCCGGGATATCCACAGGAGACGGCATATAGTCAACCACAGCATCCAGCATCATCTGAACACCCTTGTTTCTGTAGGAAGAACCGCACAGAACCGGAACCATTCTGTTGGCGATGGTTTCCTTTCTGATGGTTGCCTTAATCTGTTCGATGGATGGCTCTTCACCTTCCAGGAACATCATCATCAGCTCTTCATCGGTTTCGCAGACGGATTCGAGGAGTTTTTCTCTCCATTCCTGCGCCAGATCCATCATGTCAGCCGGAATGTCAGTAATCTCGAATTCCTTACCCAGCTCATCCTTGTAGATTTCTGCCTTCATGGTAACCAGGTCGATGATTCCAACGAAGGAATCTTCTGCACCGATCGGCAGCTGGATAGGTACTGCGTTTGCCTTCAGTCTGTCCTTGATCATGTCAACGACTCTGAAGAAGTTTGCACCCATGATGTCCATCTTGTTTACATAGACCATTCTTGGAACGCCGTACTTATCAGCCTGTCTCCATACGGTTTCAGACTGCGGTTCTACACCGCCCTTTGCACACAGTACGGTTACGGAACCGTCCAGTACACGCAGGGATCTTTCTACTTCTACGGTGAAGTCAACGTGTCCCGGGGTGTCGATGATATTGATTTTGATACCCTTCCACTGTGCAGTGGTTGCAGCGGAAGTAATCGTGATACCACGCTCCTGTTCCTGCTCCATCCAGTCCATGGTAGCGGATCCATCGTGGGTTTCACCAATCTTGTGCGTCTTACCTGTGTAGAACAGGATACGCTCCGTCGTGGTGGTTTTACCAGCATCGATGTGGGCCATGATACCAATATTTCTAGTCTTCTCTAAAGGAAATTGTCTTGGCATATTAACCTCCAATTACCATCTGAAGTGTGCGAATGCCTTGTTCGCATCTGCCATCTTGTGGGTATCTTCTTTCTTCTTTACGGATGCACCGGTGTTGTTTGCTGCATCCATCAGTTCCTTGGCCAGTCTTTCAGCCATGGTCTTTTCGCCTCTGGCTCTTGTGTACTTGGTCAGCCATCTTAAGCCCAGAGTCTGTCTTCTTTCAGCTCTTACTTCTACTGGAACCTGGTAGTTTGCACCACCGATTCTCTTTGCTTTTACTTCCAGAACAGGCATGATGTTGTTCAATGCCTTTTCAAATACTTCCAGCGGTTCTTCACCGGTCTGTGCCTGGATCATGTCGAAAGCACCATACACGATGTTCTGTGCTACACCCTTCTTGCCGTCCAGCATGATGCTGTTGATCAGCTTAGCGACTGCAACACTTCCGTAAACTGGATCTGGAAGAACTTCTCTCTTTGGTATATTACCTTTTCTTGACACTTCTCTTCCCTCCTCGCCAGCAGCTTCTGCTTCTGTCTTATCTAGTGCGAAGCTGCCTGCGCAATACTTAGATTTCTAATTGCACAATTCCTTCACCCTCCGCCCCGCAAAATCCGCAGAGCCGGGGATTACTCTGGCAGAGCCGGCAATTACAATGCTCTGTCAGTGTCTGGTGACGGGGTACTCGACCGCAGGGCCTGCTCTCCCGAAGGAGACAGCCGACAGGGCCGCGAGCGCTCACTATATATTATCTGAATAAAAGGGCGCTACTATTTTTCCCGAAATTTTAAATGGTCCTATTTCTTAGCCTTTGCAGCCTTAGGTCTCTTGGCACCATACTTGGAACGTGCCTGAAGTCTGTTGTTTACGCCGGCAGTATCCAGAGTACCTCTGATGATGTGGTATCTTACACCTGGTAAGTCCTTTACTCTGCCGCCTCTGATCAGTACAACGCTGTGTTCCTGCAGGTTGTGGCCGATACCAGGGATATAAGCAGTTACTTCAATACCGTTGGTCAGCTTAACTCTTGCTACTTTTCTCAGAGCGGAGTTCGGCTTCTTAGGGGTAACCGTCTTCACTGATGTGCAAACGCCTCTCTTCTGCGGGGAGTTTGTGTCAGTTGCAACTCTTCTCAGGGAGTTCATTCCCTTGTTCAGAGCTGGTGCTGTGGATTTCTTTACAGCACTGGTTCTACCCTGACGTACTAATTGATTGATAGTAGGCATCCTTTTTTCTCCTTTCCTCATGGAATGTTTTTATTATACTCAAGCTAAGCCGACCTGATACATCAGGTCGGCAAAACTCAAAGCCAAAAAATATTCTACCACGAAACGGTCAAGTCTGTCAATGCATTATTTCTAATCCAGCTCAACGATTTCCGGCATTTTCCCGGCAGGTTCCTCTTCTGCCAGTTCTTCAGCCGCAACTTCAGCGGCAGCTTCTTCCAGCGGATCCATGCTTTCGAATTCACTGTCGTCACCGAAACGTGCCGCGTCTTCTGCCGCTTCACTTTCTTCCTCCGCATAGTTCTCGTATTCTTCCGCCATCATCTGCGCTTCCAGCTCCTGCTGACGTGCGTAGTTTTCCATAATCTCGGCATTGACACCGTAATCGATATCGATGTTCTTATACCGCTTCATGCCGGTACCGGCAGGAATCAGCTTACCGATGATTACATTTTCTTTCAGGCCCATCAGCTTGTCATTCTTACCCTTGATGGCTGCATCGGTAAGCACTCTGGTGGTTTCCTGGAAGGAGGCTGCGGACAGGAAGGAGTTGGTAGCCAGGGACGCCTTGGTGATACCCAGGAGAACACGTTTTGCTACGCACGGCTCGCCGTCCTTTTCAGCAGCAGCCTGGTTGGCTTCTTCGATCTCATACTTGCCGTACAGTCCGCCCGGAAGCAGATCGGTATCGCCGGCATCTTCGATCTTGTATTTGGACAGCATCTGGCTTACGATAACTTCGATATGCTTATCGTTGATATCTACACCCTGCTGCTTGTATACTCTCTGTACTTCCTTCAGGAGGTACTGATACACGCCTTCCACGTCGTTGAGGCGGAGGATGTCATGCGGATTCAGAGGGCCTCTGGTGATCTGACCGCCGGCATATACCTGGTCTCCGACCTTTACATTCAGACGTGCACCATAAGGAATAACATATTCTCTGTCTTCCTTTTCTTCCCGGACGATAACCTGGGTCTTGTTGTCTTTTCTGGCCTCGATGGATACCACCACGCCGTCGCCTTCGCAGATTTCTGCAAGACCCTTCGGCTTTCTGGCCTCGAACAGTTCCTCTACTCTCGGAAGACCCTGGGTGATGTCACCGCCGGCTACACCGCCCGTATGGAAGGTACGCATGGTCAGCTGGGTACCCGGTTCACCGATGGACTGGGCGGCGGTGATACCTACTGCTTCGCCGATGTTCACTTCTTCACCGGTTGCCAGGTTTCTTCCGTAGCACTTGGCGCAGATACCGGTTCTGCTGTGGCAGGTCATGACTGCACGGATGGCTACGCTTTCAATGCCGGCTTCTTCAATCCGGTCGGCAGCTGCTTCGCTGATTTCCTCATTCTGCTCTACGATGACTTCGCCGGTCTGCGGATCGGTCACATCCAGCAGAGCAACTCTGCCGATGATTCTCTGCTTCAGCGGTTCAATGACTTCCTTGCCGTCGGTGAACGCTCTGACTTCCACACCTTCGTCGGTGCCGCAGTCAAATTCTCTTACGATGACGTTATGAGAAACGTCTACCAGACGACGGGTCAGGTAACCGGAGTCGGCAGTACGCAGTGCCGTATCAGCCAGACCCTTACGAGCACCATTGGAGGAAATGAAGTATTCCAGAATGGACAAGCCTTCACGGAAGTTGGACTTGATCGGAATTTCTACGGTCTTACCGGTAGCGTTGGCCATCAGGCCACGCATACCGCCGACCTGACGGATCTGGTTCTTACTGCCTCGAGCACCCGAGTTGGCCATGATGAACAGGTTGTTCATGGAATCCAGGGAATCCATCAGGGCATCTGCTACATCATCAGTTGCCTTGGACCAGATCTTGATGATCTGCTCATACCGTTCCTGGTTGGACATGAAGCCCATTCTGTAGGCTTTTTCGTATTTATCAACTTCTGCTTCTGCCGCAGCGACGATGTCCCACTTGTTTTCCGGAATTTCCATGTCGCTGACGCTGATGGTCACCGCAGCCTTGGTGGAATACTTGTACCCCATGGACTTGATATAGTCCAGCATGATGACAGTACCGGTATTTCCGTGCTTGCGGTAACATTTATCAATGATCTTACCCAGCTTCTTCTTGTCGCAGAGGAAGTCAACTTCCAGGGAATACGGATCGGTTTCACGATCTACAAATCCCAGATCCTGCGGGATCTCCTGGTTGAAGATGAAACGGCCTACGGTAGATTCCACCAGTTTGCCGGTGGTATCTCCCTCTTTATACATTCTGACTTTTACTTTGGCGTGGATTCCCACTACGCCGGTCTGGTATGCCATGAGCATTTCATCCAGATCGGTGAAGACCTTGCCATCGCCTTTTTCTGCATAGGTGTTTCTTTCCGGAACACCCGGGTGGGTCAGGTAATAGCTTCCCAGAATCATGTCCTGTGTCGGCGTCGTGATCGGGGAGCCGTCCTTCGGTGCCAGGATGTTATTGACAGAAAGCATGAGGAATCTTGCTTCAGCCTGTGCCTCTACGGACAAAGGTACATGTACAGCCATCTGGTCGCCGTCGAAGTCGGCGTTGAATGCGGTACATACCAGCGGATGCAGCTTAATGGCCTTGCCTTCTACCAGTACCGGCTCGAAAGCCTGGATACCCAGACGGTGCAGGGTCGGTGCACGGTTCAGCATAACCGGATGTTCCTTAATGACACCTTCCAGCACATCCCATACTTCCGGTCTTACCTTTTCCACCATGCGCTTCGCGCTCTTGATGTTGTGAGCATAGCCCTGCTCTACCAGTTCCTTCATGATGAACGGCTTGAACAGTTCCAGTGCCATCTTCTTCGGCAGACCGCACTGATAGAATTTCAGTTCCGGTCCGACGACGATTACAGAACGGCCGGAGTAGTCAACACGCTTACCCAGCAGATTCTGTCTGAAACGCCCCTGTTTGCCCTTCAGCATGTCGGACAGGGATTTCAGAGGACGGGATCCCGGACCGGTCACTGCCCGGCCGCGGCGTCCATTGTCGATCAGAGAGTCCACTGCTTCCTGCAGCATTCTCTTTTCGTTTCTTACGATGATGTCCGGTGCGCCCAGCTCCAGCAGGCGGTTCAGACGGTTGTTCCGGTTGATGACTCTTCTGTACAGGTCATTCAGGTCAGAGGTGGCGAACCGGCCGCCGTCCAGCTGTACCATCGGACGCAGATCCGGCGGAATCACCGGAATCACATCCATCACCATCCATTCCGGACGATTTCCGGACAGGCGCAGTGCTTCGATGACCTCCAGACGTCTTACAATTCTCACTTTTTTCTGGCCGGAGGCATCCTTCAGCTTGGCACGCAGATCTGCAGACAGTTCCTCCAGATCGATCTGTTCCAGCAGTTCCTTGATGGTTTCCGCACCCATGCCTGCCTTGAAGTTATTTCCCGGCTGCTCTTTATACTGCCGGTATTCCTGCTCGGTCAGGATCTGCTTGTAGCTCAGATCCGTATTCCCCGGATCCGTTACGATATATGCCGCAAAGTACAGAACCTTTTCCAGGTTTCTCGGCGTGATGTCCAGACACAGACCCATTCTGGAAGGAATACCCTTGAAATACCAGATGTGAGAAACCGGCGCAGCCAGTTTGATGTGTCCCATTCTCTCTCTTCTCACCTTGGCCTTGGTCACTTCTACGCCGCAGCGGTCGCAGACGATGCCCTTGTAGCGGATCCGCTTGTACTTACCGCAGTGGCATTCCCAGTCCTTGGTCGGTCCGAAGATCCGCTCGCAGTACAGACCATCCCGTTCCGGTTTCAGGGTTCTGTAGTTGATGGTTTCCGGCTTAGTTACTTCACCGTGGGACCATTCCAGAATCTTTTCCGGAGAAGCCAGATTAATCTGTATTGACTCAAAATTATTTAATTCATAATCATTGTTCACGTTATTGTTCAAAGGAGTCCCTCCCCTTTCTATTACTCTTCTCTGAAATCTTCCACAAAACGCAGATCCTCATCGGTTGGTTCCACATCGAATGCGTCGTCACCGAATTCGTCTTCCTCCGGACCTGCTTCAGAATAGCCCGCTTCAAAGAGCTTTTCATCGCTTTCCAGTTCCTCTTCGATGTCCATGATGCTCTCGATACCTGTGATATCGTCATCCATGTCTCCGGCATCTCTGAACTGGATCTCTTCGTCGTTTTCAGACAGAACCTTCACGTCCAGACCCAGTGCCTGCATTTCTTTGATGAGTACCTTAAAGGACTCCGGAATGCCCGGCTTTGGAATGTTTTCGCCCTTGACGATGGCTTCGTAGGTCTTCACACGGCCCACGATATCGTCGGACTTGACGGTCAGGATTTCCTGCAGAGTATAAGCTGCACCATATGCTTCCAGTGCCCATACTTCCAT
>JBJFHL010000058.1:0-8061 GCA_051893555.1 Anaerovoracaceae bacterium | reverse complement strand
TTCATCACTATTTGTGCCGCCAGCCAAAGGCGGCGGAATGGAGATTTCAATGGAAGCTTTTATTATTTTAGTATTAAAATGTCTGCTGCTGGGCGTCATCTGGGCGGCGCTGCTGATCCCCACCTTCTGCAAAACCGGCGGCTGGCTCAAATATCTGATTACCGTCATTGTGGTGGCCCTTCTCTGCTATTTCCTGCGGGGCTGGGCAAATATCATCAACCGCATGACCGTCATCGCGCTCATCACCCTGGTGGTATCCTGGATTGCCTCCATGGCGGTGTTTGAGCGGCAGGCCAAGGTGAAATCCCAGGTGATCTCTTTCTGCTGCGTCATGTCTGCAGTTTCCTATCTGATTTCGATCTGGGTGAAATTCGCGATTCTCTGATTTCTGCGCAAAATAGAACCTCCCGGCTTCATCCCCTGCTTCTGGCATTGTGGGTGTGTCGGGAGGTTTTCTGTTTTTCTCAATTTTCTCCGAAGCATTCCGCTATGGCAGATACAGTGCGCCGCTATAGGCTGCGGAAGCAATCAGAAGTGCCACGGATGCCAGACCGATGCCGAGAAAAATGTGATTTTCTTTTTCGGCAAGCCACATGGAGATTTTGCTTTTCTGCATGAGATACCCTCCTTCTGTATATGCGTTTGGATACATTTATTATACAGGAAGAGATCTCTGCTGCATATTTCAGATAGTGTAAAGATTTATTCCTCCAGGATTCGCCGCAGTTCGTCGCTTAATGGTTCGCCGAATTCACATATTTCATAATATTCCACGGCTTCCACCTTTGCCGCCTGCAGCTCGCCCAGATGTTCTTTCAACTGCTTCGCTGTCAGGCTGCGGGACCTTCTCGCAGAAGCACGATAACGTGTCCGCAGTTCCTCGATCTGCTTTTCCCGCGGCCAGTCTCTGTGATCCATCCGATCCGGCCAGTACATCCAGTCGAAATACTGAGACGGGTGGCAGCAGGCCAGCTGCAGAATCTTTTCTTCATAACCGTCGATGGGTACGATAACATCCGGCTGGCAGGGATACGGTCGCTGGAAACTGTCTGACCAGTACAGGATTACCGGCATGGTTTCCATGGCAATTGTATCGGCACAGACAGCAGGAACCGTCAGAAGATAAGAAGCGTCTGCCACCAGCAGGGCCGCGTTCCTGTGGTCCGGATGGTAATCGCCCGGCCGGTTGGTCAGGATCAGATCCGGCTGAAACTGGCGGATATAGCGGATCAGCCGTTCCCGGTTTTCGATGGTTGCGGTCAGATGGGCATCCGGAATATCCCAGACATCATAGCGTCCGCCCAGCAGTTCGCCGCTTCTGGCCGCTTCTTCTGTTCGGACAGCAGCCAGCTGCGGGCCGCACCGCTGTACATCATACATGCCCGCACTGCCGTCGGTGAGAGAAAGAAGCCGCACTTCCCAGCCTTTTTCCTTCAGTTTCCAGAGCAGGCCGCCGGCACTGGTATCCGCGTCATCCGGATGAGCACCGATGCTGAGGACTCTGTATGTTTTGGCGTTTTCCTGTTCGTAAGTCATCTTGACCGTTCCTTTCTTGTTTTTTCTCCTATGGCATGCTATGATGATTGTAAACCACTTTACAGGTTTCTATTCTCAATCCACAGGAGGCAATATGCGAATTTCTGTTTTTGATATCGGCGGAACCTTCATCAAGCATGGTCTGTTTGACGGCTCCACCCTTTCTGATGTGCATCAGATCCCGACAGAGGGTCATCTGGGTACAGAGCATCTGATTGCTGCGCTGACAGATATCCTGCGCCAGGAACTGCAGGAAAAGCCGCTGGACGGCATCGGCATCAGCACTCGTGGTCAGGTGGATACTGCTGCCGGACGAATCATCTATGACCCGCCGGCAGTGATTCCCGGATACCGCGGAACCTGCCTGCGCCAGAAGCTTCAGTCTGCCCTTGGCCGCCCGGATCTGTCGATTGTTGTGGAAAACGACGGTAACTGCGCAGCCCTGGCCGAAAACCGGGCCGGTGCCGCACAGGGGTTTGCGGACTGTATCTGTGTTGTTTTCGGCACTGCCATCGGCGGCGCCATCCTGTCCGATCATCAGATTTATCACGGTACCGGTTACTCCGCCGGAGAATTCGGCATGATGCAGTTCCCGGCTGGATGCGGCGGTTCTATGTATTATGAGAACTACGCGTCTGTGGCACAGCTGGTGCAGCTGGTCAGTGCGGCGGATCCTTCCTTGACGGACGGCCGGAAAATCGCAGCGGCACTGGAAGCTGCAGCCGTTTCCGATGCCGTCTCTGACGGGGCAGATGCCTGGGCGCAGCGGGCGGCTCTCGGTCTTTCTTCACTGATTCATATCTTTAACCCGCCATGCCTGGTACTGGGCGGCGGCATCATGGAAAGCCCAGAAATCTTTCGCCGTGTATGCCGGGAAACACAGACCCTGCTGGCACCCGGCTTTGAAACCGTTCAGATCCGACCGGCTGCTCTGGGAAACCAGGCAGGTATGCTGGGGGCAGGGTATCTGGCCCTCGAAGCAATGCAGCGCTGACCTGTTACTGCGCCTTTCCGCGGCTGACAATCTGCAGTCGGTCTGCAATCACTGCCTCACGAATATCATCGCTTTCCTCTGCACGGGTCACGAGATACATTTCATCATACAGGTTTACCGTGGAGCAGCAGTGGCCCGGAATCACCTGCACCATATCGCCGACCTGGAAGGAATGCGTTCCATAAAACGCCGTATGCTCTTCACTGAGATTGATCGATTCGTATGCATGCCCCACAAGTCCCGGATTTCCCTGATCCGGGCAGATGCTTTTGATCCCTGCATCGATGACGAAATGATCCGGCCCGGCGGAAACAACCGTTGCCATCACATACAGGGAATTTTGGAATACGGTGTGCATTCCCTGATAAGCCATGTCAAGGAAGATAAAAGAGCCAGACTGGATTTCCGTATACACCGTGCTCTTTGTCTTCAGTGCCACAGTGCCGGTGCTTCCTCCGCTGACCTCCCGGCTCACGATGCCTCTCTCCGAAAGATAAGCCAGCAGTTCCTTCAGCCGCTTTTCATTGGCTGCAGTGGCTTTCTCTCTTACTTGTTTGTCATATTCGTGGGCCAGATTTCCTGCATAAGCCTGCACGCCGTCGTAGCTTACCCCCGGCAGTTCTTCCAGCAACGCCGCAAGACGGTAAAAATCCTCAAACGTTGTCACACCACACCGGTTCATCCCGATATCCAGTTCCACATAGCAGTGGATCTGCGTACCTGCCAGAACCGCAGCTGCAGAAAGTGCTCTGATATTCTCCTCCTGATCCACGCAGACCGTCAGATGGCACCGGCCCGCCAGATGTGCCAGCCTGGAGATCTTCGAAGGCTGCACCACCTGATTGGCAATCAGGATATCTTCCATTCCTGCATTGGCCAGGTCTTCCGCCTCCGATAGCTTGGAACAGGTAATACCGCAGGCTCCGTGCTCCAGCTGCATCCGGGCAATGACCGGCGATTTATGGGTTTTGTAATGAGGCCGCAGCTTCAGGCCTGTTCCCTCCAGCAGCGTGTTCATCCGCTGCAGATTCTTCTCCATTTCCTGCCGGTCAATGACCAGAGCAGGTGTTTCCAGATTTTTTACTTTCATATTTGGCATTTCTCCTTTCAAATATCCGTCTTTTCCATCTCGGGGATATGATTTCTATATCAATCGCCCCACTTTTTTTCATTCAAATAAAACCATTTTTCACGTTTTCTGTTGATAATAAAATACACTATCATAGCGGCCGAGGCTAAAATAGAAAATAAGCCAAACCCAGTAGAAAAGTAATTATTTTTTCTGCACCATTCATAATGCTCTTCCAATGAAAGCAGGCATTTATCCCCTGCTCTCAATTCATAAATTTCCGCAGAATTTATACCCAGTTCTATTTCATCCTTCAAAACCTTTATTGTAACTAATTCTTTATTTTCGGCGAGATGATCAATGATCCCCGTATTTAAATCAGGGTATTCCCTCAGATAAAACGCGACCCCTTCGTATTCTTTCAAAGTTAATATATACCAGTCATCTTCTTCCTTCAGGTCAACATCATATCCGCAGCTAGCAACTGTGCCCGATATCTCAATTAGTATATCATCCTCTGGGTTATCCAAAATCCTTGTGATACCCAAATATGTCACCCCTATGCCCACGACCAGAAAAATAATCAGAATAAAATATGTAAGTATCGAAACAAATATATACTTTTTCATATGTTTCCCTCCGAAAGCCCAAAGTCTACACATTTATAATTTTACCACATCTTCTGATGCATTGCACGAGAGTTTTATTATCCGACCAGCAGCGCACGGTTTGTTTTAACTAATTCGACAATATTGGTAAAAAAAATCAAAAAAGCACGTAATAATTTCCGATTTTTCACTTAAAATAGTAGATTCACAGCGTTTTTTGCCTGTTTTCATGCTTTTTCACTTCAATTTTACGTGCATTTTTGAAAAAAAACTTTGATATTGTTGAGTTAGACAAGACAAACCCCAATGGCAGTGAGATCATACATGTTCCGTTTGACTAGCAGAAAAAAACGGGCATCGCATCTCTGCGACACCCGCTCCATCCATTCCATATTTTGCGTTTTACTGCATCAGAGATGCAGCCAGGTTCATTTTCTGCTCCGCCAGATCCTTTATGCTGTAGATCACCAGGATCCGGTCGCAGCCGGAAGCCAGAGAGGTCACATCCTCCCGGAAGTAGCGCGGATCCACCATGGTGATGTGCTCGTAATCCCCCATCAGGTACGGCACGAAGGAGTTGGCGAAGGAGTCCTTGATGACCAGTACGGCACCATCGCCCTCCATGCAGGTGATGTCCACCCGGTCGTAGTTTCCGCCGAAGTAAACGGCATATTTATCTTTTTCCTCCAGTTTCTGGTCAAAATAGATCGAGTCATACCGTTCTCCTTCGATTTCAACGGTGCACTCTGCCCGGCGGGAATATGCCGGCACCAGGATCGTATCGGTACCCAGCGTATTCAGCAGAACCTTGGAGTACAGCGTTCCGTGGAAATCATCAGAAAGCAGTTCCGGCTCCGTCATATCGTAAGTCAGCGGAGAAGTATCCACACCCAGATGTGACAGCCAGGCTTTATACCCAAGGAAAGCGCCAAAGTTGGTCCAGTGGTGATCGCTTTTGAAGAAGACATCGCCATTAGACTCCCCTTCCGAGCCTTCCGCAGCCCCTTCTTTCAGAGTCTGCCGCAGATCGATGAGGCTGTCTCCCAGAATCGCTTCGGCCTTCTCGAACGCCTTTTCTTCATCAAACCGCAGTGCATGATCTGGCAGCGTCTCTTCATAGATGGAAGCAGCAGACGGAACGATCAGCACATCCATGGGAATCCCTGCGTCATCCCGGACCTGCGCCAGCTGATTCAGGTTGCGGACATACTGGTTCCAGTCGAAATCTTCCTCCGTGATCCGTTCCACAGCCCGGCCGTCCCTGCACAGATAGATTCCGTTCATATCACGCACACCCAGAGAAGCCTCCGTCATGCCTTTCAGCCGAACCCAGGATTCCCGGCCGATGATCTGATCGGAAAGATAGTTCTCCGCTTCCTCCGAAAACTGCCCGCTGAGAATGGTTTCGGCAGTGAGCTTCGGTGCCTTCTGCAGATACCGGTTTTCGTTGGGCGAAAAGTCCACATCCGGTGTCAGCAGCGTACCGATGGATAGGGCCAGCAGCAGGACTGCGGAAACAGAAATTAAAATCAGATTGTTTTTTTTCATCTCCGCACCCCCCTAAAATCTGAAATACAGGAACGGATTATACGATCCGCTCACCAGAAACGCAATGGAAAATACCATAAGCACCAGAAACCCTGCAGATTCCGCCACACCCAGCAAAATCTCACGGCCCGACATCTTTTCGCGAACCAGCGCTGCGATTTTTGCCGGCAGACGGGTGGAACCGATGACGCAGGCAGCCAGAAGCCAGAACCGGCTGGTCAGATAATACCAGAATGCATCATCCGTCAGATGGCCGGACGCACCAAACATCATGGAAAAATACGTTCCCACCTGCCCCAGGTCCTCGATGGCGAAGATCACCCAGCCGCAGACAATGAGAACCAGTGCATACAAGTGGCTGACAAAGGCAGGTGCCTTTTCCAGAATCCGCAGCAAAAACATTTTTTCTATGATCAGGATTACACCGAAATAGATCCCCCATGCCACGAAATTCCAGCTGGCACCATGCCAGAGGCCAGTCAGTGCCCAGACGATGGCAATATTCAGCAGCTGACGCGGCAGCCCCTTCCGGTTGCCGCCCAGCGGTACATAAACATATTCCTTAAACCAGGAGCTCAGCGACATATGCCACCGTCTCCAGAATTCTGTGATACTCTTTGAAATATATGGATAGTTGAAGTTTTCCAGATAATCAAACCCGAAAATTTTCCCGAGACCGATGGCCATATCACTGTAACCGCTGAAATCAAAATAAATCTGGAATGTAAACGCAATGGCCCCCAGCCAGGCAGCCGCCGCGGAAGGCGAATCCATGGCAGAAATTTCTTTCCAGAGGATATAGACCTGATTGGCCAGCAGAACTTTTTTCGCAAACCCCACTGCAAACCGCTGAATGCCCTCAGCAATCTGCGCTGTGTCCCCGCGCCGTTCTTTCAGCTGTACAGCCACATCACTGTAGCGGACAATCGGTCCGGCGATCAGCTGTGGGAACAGCGTCACATACGTTGCAAACGCCAGCAAATCATGCTGCGCCTTCACTTTACCCCGGTATACATCGATCACATAGGACATGGTCTGAAACGTATAGAAAGAAATCCCGATGGGCAGCGCGATATGCAGCAGATTCAGACTGCCGCCGAAAATACCGTTGATCGTGGAAATCAGGAAATCTGTATATTTAAAAAAGCCCAGGATCAGCAGATTCCCTGCGACGGTCACCGCCAGAAGCCCTCTCGAAGGCCGTTTTTCAATTGCAAGTGCAAGGAAATAGTTGAACAGGATGGAAAAGACCATCACAAGAATATACTTCGGCTCACCCCATCCGTAAAAAAACAGACTGGCTGCAAGAAGAACTCCATTCCTGGCTGCAATGTGCCGTGCAGGAACCAGAAAATATACAAAAAGCGTCACTGCCAGAAATGCCAGTAAAAACACCGAACTGCTGAAAATCATCTTCTACTTACCCCTTCTATCTAATAAACTTCCGTATTCCATTGAATCGCTATTATAGATTACTTCACCCATGGACCGCCGTCAATCCCTTTTTTAGATTTTTTGCAGGTTCCCATCCTATTATCCGTACTTATTCTTCTCTGCAAAAAAAGAAAAAAAAACAACCCTTCGGACGAAGTCTGCGAAAGGCTGCTTTGAAAGAAATGGTGCCCAGACTCGGAATTGAACCAAGGACACGGGGATTTTCAGTCCCCTGCTCTACCTACTGAGCTATCTGGGCAAATCATTAAATTATTAACTTTTCAAATGGTGGGCCTTCAGGGACTTGAACCCGGGACCTGCCGGTTATGAGCCGGATGCTCTGACCAACTGAGCTAAAGGCCCACGTCAGCTTTTGAAAATGGTCGGGGTGGCAGGATTTGAACCCGCGGCCCACTGGTCCCAAACCAGTTGCGCTACCAAACTGCGCTACACCCCGATATTAAGTTTTTTAAAAATGGCAGGGGCAGTAGGAATCGAACCCACGGCACGCGGTTTTGGAGACCGCTGCTCTACCAGCTGAGCTATACCCCTATATGGCGGAGAAGATGGGATTCGAACCCATGCGGCCCTAAACGAACCCTAACGGTTTAGCAAACCGTCCTCTTCAGCCTCTTGAGTACTTCTCCAGGCTAAAATGAGATGTCTGTCAAATCATTCGAATCTGTGGCGGAGAGGGTGGGATTCGAACCCACGGCCCCTTGCGGAGTCACTGGTTTTCAAGACCAGCTCCTTAAACCACTCGGACACCTCTCCATCATGAGTTCTACTACTTCTCGAAATCTTGCTGTATATATAATTTGGTGACCCATCGGAGATTCGAACTCCGGACACCTTGATTAAAAGTCAAGTGC
>JBJFHL010000057.1:0-39360 GCA_051893555.1 Anaerovoracaceae bacterium | reverse complement strand
TTCGATGACATTTTAAGAGAGCAATTCCGTGTCAAAACACGGGAGCATTAACAAGTTGACTTCGCGGTAAGCCGGATCATTCATCATACCGAAATGCTCCAGATAGATTTCGCGTCCGTCGGGCAGCTGAAACGTGAAATCAGGGTAAACTGTCCTCCATCTTCCATCAGCGCCTTTTATGCGCAGCGGTTTTTCATAGGTAAAAGGAATATGCATGCTGTAAAGCAGCTCTGCCAGGATTGCTTCTGATTTGGAACGCACACGAAGGCCGAAAGAGGTCAGGTGCCGCAGGTCTTCCGGGTGCCCTGCAGCAATTGACGCTGCCTGCGCGGACAGACTCGTGTTCGTTTTTTTGGAAGATGCAGGATCTTTCCATTCATCCGGGAAGTACGCATCGTAGGCTTCGGAAATGTTCCTGTATTCTTTTAAGACGGAATTCAGCAAACGGATATTCTTTCGAAGCGGAGAGAGTACATGTGCGGCAATACGCTTTTGCTGCAGCTGCCGGAGCAAAGCAATATTCTTTTTGTTGATATAGTACTGACGGCCAGAACCCGGTTTCTTGTAATAATAGCGTTGTTTTCCGCGGATGTTTCTTCGAATCAGGACATAACCAGGAAGAGAATCGGCTGCTTTGTGAAAGTGATTCTCCAGATGCCGGTACCATTTCAGCGTTTCCTCTGTTTCTTTCAGAAATTCAGACTCATTCATGTTATCACCTCGAAACGACTATAGCAAAGAATGGAGAAACAAGCCAGAAATAATTTCTAAAATGTCGTAATTTAGGGAGGTTGTGTATTTTTTTAGGGAGTTTTTGAAAATGTAAAATGCTGGGTCAACCTGAGAGACGCCTGCAACAAAAACGGGTTGATGAAAAAATGGAGAAACGTAAGGAAAAGAAAAGCGAAAGCATTGAAAAGCAACTTGCGGATGGATTTTGCGAAGAACGGGTTGACTATTAACGTGATAATTAACGAAAAGGGAAATATTGGGTCAACCTGAAAAAAGAATACTATACCGTGAGGTTGCCTAGCGGAGGAAAAGACCGCTTCCGCGGCAGAACAAAGCAGAAAAAAACGGCCCGGACAATGGTCCGGGCCATGGGGAGCGTGTAAAGTGCAGGTTATTTCACCTTATGCTCCGCGTCGCAGTAGATGCAGCGGTAAACCTTCTTTTCCCGGTCCACCAGGCGGAAGGTGTGAACGATCTCCTGCTCCACGGTAGTGATGCAGCGCGGATTCTTGCACTTTACCACGTTCTTCAGTTCGGTCGGAAGTTCCAGGTGGCGCTTTTCGGCCAGCTGACCGTCTTTTACGATGTTTACGGTGATGTTGCTGTCGATGTAGCCCAGCACATCGTAGTCCAGATCGATGGCTTCGTCGATTTTAATAATGTCTTTCTTGCCGTATTTGGAACTGTCGGCGTTCTGAATGATGGCCACGCAGTTGCTGACCTTGTCCAGGCCCAGCAGTTCATATACCATCATGCTCTTTCCTGCTTTGATATGGTCTAAAACGACACCGGTTCTAACTCCATCTATATTCATGTATGTACCTCCTGATTTCTGCTCGAATACTTCTGCTCGAATAATATGTGCTTCTGCTTATGCTTCTCTCTTGATTCCCAGCAGGAACAGGATCAAAGCCATACGGATATGTTTGCCGCAAAGTGCCTGGAAGAAGTAGCATGCCCGCGGGTCATCGTCCACTTCCACGCTGATTTCGTTAACACGAGGCAGCGGATGCATGATGGTCAGGTCTTCCTTGGCGTTCTGAAGTTTTTCCAGGTTCAGGATGTAGCTGTCCTTTAAGCGGATATAGTCTTCTTCGTTGAAGAACCGTTCTCTCTGTACACGGGTCATGTAGAGGATGTCCAGTTCCGGCATGGATTCTTCCAGAGACTCAACCTCTTTCCACTCTGCACCGGCAGCGTCCATCTTTTCCTTTACATAATCAGGAACCTGCAGCTCCTGCGGGGAGATCAGCACGAAACGCACATTTTCATAGCGCAGCATGGCCTCGATCAGGGAGTGAACGGTTCTGCCGAACTTCAGGTCACCGCACAGGCCGATCGTCATGTCGGACAGACGGCCTTTCTTTCTCTTGATGGTCAGAAGGTCGGTCAGGGTCTGGGTCGGGTGGAAGTGGCCGCCGTCGCCGCCGTTGATGATTGGAACGGTGGTTCTCTGTGCAGCTACGATCGGTGCACCTTCCTTCGGATGACGCATGGCGATAATATCAGCATAGCAGCCTACGGTCTGAATGGTGTCGCTTACGCTTTCGCCTTTGGCAGCAGAACTGGAACCTGCTGCGGAGAATCCCAGAACGCTTCCGCCCAGTTCCAGCATGGCAGCTTCAAAGCTGAGACGGGTCCGGGTGCTCGGCTCGAAGAACAGGGTCGCCAGTTTTTTGTGGGCGCAGATATTCTCGTAAGCGCTGTGGTTGGCCACGATGTCGTCGGCTACTTCGATCAACTGGTCAATTTCTTCTACGGTTAAGTCTGTGATGTTGATTAAGTTTCTGATTTCGCTCATTTATTTGTCTCCTCTCATCCAGCCCTCATCAGAAGGGTTATCTCTGAATTTTAATATACGCTCTTTATCCTCTGCCTTGATGTAACCGGTTTCTGCAGCAACTTCCACCAGCGCATCCAGATTGCAGAGGCTCACGTTCTTCACATCATTTTCTGCCAGACGGTCCAGTCCCTTCTTCATGCCGTAAGTGAAGATGCTGGCGATACCCAGAACCTCCGCACCGGCTTCCCGCAGAACCTTCACACAGTCGATGGCAGAACCGGCCGTGGAGATCAGATCTTCGATCACAACCACCTTCTGGCCCGGCAGAAGCTTTCCTTCAATCTGGTTGGTCCGACCGTGATCCTTGGCAGAACTTCTCACATAACCCATCGGCAGATCCATCAGGTGACCCACGATGGCCGCATGAGCGATGCCGGCGGTGCTGGTTCCCATCAGCACTTCACAGTCCGGGTAATTCTCCTGAACCACCTGCATGAGACCGTGCTCCACCATGGTCCGCACATCCGGCGCCGTCAGCGTCAGACGGTTGTCACAGTAGATCGGACTTTTGATACCGCTTGCCCAGGTAAACGGCTCTTCCGGCCGCAGGAACACTGCTTCGATGGACAGCAGGCCTTTGGCAATTTCCTTCTTTAATTCCATGTGCTACCTCCTCTATATTTCTTTCTCATCTATTTCATGTTTACTTCGCAAAATCTTTTCACCCGGCTTCGCAGGCAGGGCAGGCTTTTTTGTTTCGAAACGGGGTTACGGGAATTAGGGTTAGCCCACGAACTCCGCTACGCAGCGGCGGTAAGCGGCCACAGGATCCTCCGCCTGGGTAATCGGACGGCCTACCACAATGTAGTCGGAACCGATTTCCTTTGCTTTGGCCGGTGTGGTGATCCGCACCTGGTCGTCTGCCTTGCTGTCCGCAAACCGGACGCCCGGCGTTACGGTCAGGAAGGATTTCCCGCAGGTTTCATGAACTTTTGCAGCTTCCAGCGGGGAGCAGACCACGCCATCCAGACCGGCCTTCGCGGCGTTGGATGCATAATGCATGACCACCTGATCCAGCGGTGCATGAATCATCAGGTCTTCCTCCATCCGTTCCTGACTGGTGGAAGTCAGCTGGGTGACTGCAATGAGCAGCGGACGGCTGCCATCGGGACGGGTGAGGCCTTCCAGGGCAGCTTCCATCATGGCGATGGTGCCGGCAGCGTGGAGATTGCACATGTCCACATCCAGACCGGAGAGAACTGCCATGGCTTTTTTCACCGTGTTTGGTATGTCATGCAGCTTCAGATCCAGGAAGATCTTATGGCCTCTCTTTTTGATCTCACGGACGATGGCAGGTCCTTCTGCGTAGAAGAGCTCCATACCGATCTTTACATAAGGCTTTTCTTCTGTGAAATGATCCAGAAAAGCGAAAGTCTGTTCCGCCGTGGCAAAGTCACAGGCGATGATAACGTCTTTTCCCATTTTAATGTGCACCTCCGATAATTTCTTTCAGTTCTTTGATCTTATATTTTTCGCAGACCCGCGGAAGGTCTTCGATGATTTTCTGACTTGAAAACGGGTCAATCAGGTTGGCTGCACCGATTTCCACTGCAGTGGCGCCGGCCAGCATCATTTCCACCACTTCCTCTGCGCTGGAAACGCCGCCCATACCGATGATCGGCAGATTCACCGCTTCGTAGACCTGGTATACCATGCGCAGTGCCACCGGCAGGATGGCATGTCCGGAGAATCCGCCCATCTTGTTGGCGATGACCGGCTTTCTGGTTTTCAGATCGATGCGCATGCCCAGCAGGGTGTTGATCAGGCTGATGCCGTCAGCACCGCCGGCCTCACAGGCTCTGGCGATTTCTGCGATATCCGTCACATTGGGTGAAAGCTTGATGAAAAGCGGTTTTTTCGTCACCTTACGCACTGCCGCAGTGACCTCTTCTGCAGCCTGAGGGCAGGTACCGAAGGCCATGCCGCCGCCATGTACATTGGGACAGCTGATGTTGATCTCAAACCAGCCGATCTGTTTATTTGCAGCCGAATCCTGGTCCAGCCTGCGGACCGTTTCCACGTAGTCATTCACAGAAAATCCGCTGACATTGGCCATGACCGGTTTGTGGAAGACCTTCGCCAGCTTTGGCAGTTCTTCGGAAATGACCTTGTCCACCCCCGGATTCTGCAGGCCGACGGCATTGATCATGCCGTCGGGACACTCTGCGATACGGGGCGTGGGATTGCCGAACCGGCCTTCCAGGGTAGTACCCTTGAAAGAGAAAGTCCCCAGACAGTTGATATCGTATATTTCTGCAAATTCATATCCGAAGCCGAAGGTTCCGGAAGCGGGGATCACCGGGTTATCCAGGGTGATGCCGCATAAATCCACTTTCGTATTTACCATATGATCTCCTCTCTTTCCAGAACAGGACCATCCTTGCAGATCCGCTTGTTTCCGTATTTCGTCTTGCAGGAGCAGCCCATGCAGGCGCCGAAGCCGCAGCCCATCCGTTCCTCGAAGCTGTACTGCCCGGAAGTGGAGGCTATGGACTCAATGGCGCGGAACATCGGCATCGGTCCGCAGGTGTAAAAGTAGGTGTAGTCCAGGTCTTTCAGCACATCGGTGACGAAACCTTTCATTCCCACCGAACCGTCCGCAGTGGCGATGTGCACCTCTGCACCCAGCTGCCGGAATTCATCCGCATAAAAGATTTCCTCCTGGGAATTAAACCCAAGCACCACCTGCACCCGGCAGGAAGGATTGGCCGAGAGGATGGATTTTGCCAGGCCATACATCGGCGGTACGCCGACACCTCCACCGATGAGAACCGGAGCGTCCCCGGCTTTGGTGATGTCGTAGCCGTTGCCCAGTCCCGTCAGGAGATCCAGGGTCTGGCCGCAGACCATGTCTGCCATGGCTTCTGTACCGGCACCGACGGTTTTATATATGATCGTGATGGTTTCTGCGTCGTAATCACACACGGAGATGGGACGGCGGAGGAAAAATCCATCCAGCCTGATATTGACGAACTGACCCGGCGCAGTGAGGGCCGAGGTGTCGCCTGACAGTACCATCTTCATGGTGTTTGCCGCGATTCTGGTGTTTTCCAGAATTTCATAGATACCTTGCTTCATAGTTTACATTCTCCTTTTATTCGAAGGCATTCCATACGGTTCTGCCGCCGGCCACGTTGAGAAGGCATTTGCCGTAAACGGTCTGTCCGGCGAACGGTGTGGCTTTACCCTTGGAAACGAAATCTGCCGGATCCAGCGTGTACGGGGTGCCCACCTCCCAGACGCTGTAGTCCATGGCTTTTTCTGCCGGAGCCAGTCCGAAGCGGCGGCGCGGATTTATGCTCATGAGCCGCATCAGCTTTTCCAGCGTCAGGATGCCGGTTTTCACCAGACCGGTGTAGAGGACCGGGAAGGCTGCTTCCAGGCCGGTGATGCCCATGGCGCTGGCAGCCAGGCCTTTTGACTTCTCTTCGGCACTGTGGGGTGCGTGGTCTGTGGCAATCATATCGATCGTACCGTCCAGCAGTCCTTTGATGAGGGCCTGCCGGTCTCTTTCACTTCGGATCGGCGGATTCATCTTGAAACGGCCGTCTTCCTGCAGATCCCCATCGCTGAGGAGCAGATAGTGGGGTGCCGTTTCACAGGTCACATCCACACCTCTTGCTTTGGCGTTTCGGATCACTTCCACGCTTTCGGCGCAGGAGATGTGGCAGACGTGGTAGCTGCAGCCGGTTTCTTCCGCCAGCTTCAGATCCCGTTCGATGGGTTTCCATTCGCTCTCTGCGCAGATCCCCTTGTGACCGTGGGCCCGGGCATATTCGCCGTCGTGGATATAGCCGCCGTTTCGAAGCACCATGTCTTCGCAGTGGGCCACCACAGGCTTGCCCAGTTTCTTCGCCCGGATCATGGCCTGCCGCATGAGATCCGGATCGTTCAGACCGACGCCGTCATCGCTGAAGCCGGCTGTGTAAGGTGCCATCTCTTCCATGTCAGAAAGCTGCGAGCCTTTTTCGCCCACCGTCAGGGAGCCGTAAGGCAGCACGGAGATGACTGCATCTTTTTCGATGATATCCAGTTCTTCTTTCAGATGTGCCAGACAGTCCGGCACCGGATTCAGGTTCGGCATGGCGAACAGGTGGCTGTAGCCGGATCTGGCCCCTGCCATGGTGCCGGTTCGGATGGTCTCCTTATAAAAAAATCCCGGCTCCCGAAGATGTACATGCACATCGACGAAAGAAGGGATGATAATACATTTTTTTTCAGATAATATATCCGAAGAACCGGAAAAACGGGATTCGAAATCCCGGAGAATCGTCTCATTTACATTGCTGTGATCAAGCTGTGGTGTGAACGTGTTTTTCATGGTTTCCTCCAAATGATCTCACAAAAAAACTTGCCCTGCGGCAAGTTGTAGACTCAGCAAAACAGCGGGAAGAATCTACTTCGCCCCGGTTTTTTCCATATATCCATCTTGCCGGTCTCTCTGTACCGTCTTTAAAGATTGCTCTTTTTTCCGTCTAAAATTGTAGCATACGGGGCCGCCCGGTGTCAAGGGGAAGCATCAAAAAATCCCCGGAATTATATGGGCAAGCCACAGGCCCACGGCGAAAGATGCTGCATTGGCAGTGAAGGCGTAGCCGACGACCCTGTTTGCGGATTCCGGCTTCGGCTGGCCGCTGAACCGGTGGAGCAGGTTCGCATAGAGCACTGCCTCCAGAATGAATACAACTGCTTCCATCAGCACGTAATAGAATGTGAAGGACATGGGACCGGAGCGATAATTGATGACATTTAAAGCCACATTGAGGACAATCTGCGTCACCAGGTTCACCACAGTCAGGAAGGCCAGTGCGCCCATTTCCCGGTAGCCAAAGAGCAGCGCGACAGCCAGTTCCAGGATGACCGTCAGGACGATACGGACGGTCAGGGAACGAAGTTCCCAGGTATAGTCATAGCTTTCCCTGGCAGTGAGCAGGGAGCCGCCTTCTGCGGCATCCGTCAGGTCCACCGTATAATAGCTGTCAAAGGCATACGTTTCATAGACCGGGCTTACACAGAAAGTACTGCTTTCCGGATAATACAGCAGAATTTTAAAGGTCCGGGGCGGATAGTAGGTCCAGGCAAGCCTCCCGGATTCCGAGCAGTTCCGGAATTCCTGGAGAAAATAGAAACCGTCTTCGTCTTCATAATCCACGAAAGCCTTCCAGATTTCGTACTCTCCGTCCGGGTACCAGGCGGATTCTTCCTCGCCGTTCCAGACGCTGGCAGGTCCGGTGCTGTCCTTTTCAGAAAGCAAAGTGCCGTAACAGAGCACGTCAGGATCCATGCCGGTGAAGGTAATCTGCACGGAAGGCTTCGGACCCATATCGGCGTGAGCCGTCAGGGGAAAAGACAGCATCAGGAGAACGCATGCAGCAGAAAGCAGCAAAATGCGGAACGAACGGATTTTGCGGAAAATGGTCATGACAAACCTCCTTTCATCGGCAGGGTGCAGCACACTTCTGTCTTTATTGTACCATATGATGAGAAAAAAGGGGCAAGAAAGGAAAAAACTATTTTCGAAACGTATTTCTGCGGTGCTGCTTCTATGCGGTATGGAAATCCATCGCCAGATCTGGCGGTAAAAATATTGGTGCGGGAATCATGGTTTGAAGAAGATTGCAGGGCAGCAGGCTTTGTGATAGAATAAGTCAGGTGTAAAAACAGGAAAAAGGTGGGAAACGCATATGCTGAACCTGACAGAAAGACAAAAATCCATTTTCGATGTTCTTGCAGAAGGAATCCTCATCATTGACTGCGAGGGCAGAGTGGTATTCGCCAATGATGCGTACCGGAATTTTCTGAAGATGGAACCGAACGAAATCGAGGGCAGAATTCTGCGGGACTTTCGTCCTCATGCACAGCTTCCTTCCGTGGTTGCTTCGGGCAAGCCGGTACTTCATGCCCAGCGACTGGAAGGTCTGGAGGAAGCGTACTTCGTAAACATGTATCCCCTGAAGGAAGATGGAGAGGTGGTTGGCGGAATCTCCGTCATCACTTTTATGAGTGAAGCAGAGAAGGCAAGAAACGAACTGGAAAAGTATGAGGCACGGCTGCGGCAGCAAGTGCTTCGGCAGGCCAACAAGAACGCGGCGACGTATACCTTTGACAGTATTGCAGCGGCAGATCCGGAATCCTTAAAGACGAAGCAGCTGGCAATGAAAATCGCCGAGAGCGAGTTGACGGTGCTCCTGCAGGCAGAAAGCGGAACAGGAAAGGAATTGTATGCGCAGGCGATTCATAATCACAGCAGCCGAAATCAGTCTGTGTTTCTGGCAGTAAACTGTGCCAACTTCCAGGCCAATATGCTGGAAAGTGAACTGTTTGGTTATGCGGAAGGGGCCTTTACCGGTGCGAAAAAGGGCGGGAAGATTGGCCTGATGGAAGCTGCGAAAGGCGGCACACTGTTTCTCGATGAGATATCGGAAATGGATCTGGGGCTGCAGGCGAAACTCCTTCGTGCATTGCAGGAACAAAAGATTCGTCCTGTGGGAAGTGTGGAAGAGCGAGAGATCGATGTACGCATTGTCTGTGCCTGCAACGCAGATCTGGAAGAGTATATCCGGCAGGGAAAATTCCGCAAGGATCTTTACTACAGATTGAATACTTCCGTCATAAAAATACCGCCGCTCCGGGAAAGACGGGAAGATATTCCGGCAATTACAGATTCCATTCTAAACGAAATACAGCATCGTCAGCGCAAAAAGATTTACATTGCGGAGGAAGCGATGCAGTGTCTGAAGCAGTATGACTGGCCGGGTAATGTGCGGGAACTGCGGAATGTGCTGGAGTTTTCAGCCTATATGTGTGAGGAGGATACCATTGTATTGGCTTCCCTGCCGACGAATCTGGTACGTGAATCAGCAAAGAGTGAGAAAGAAACACTTGCAGAGCGAGTCAGACGATTTGAACGGGGAGAAATCGAGCGTTCACTTCTCTGTCATGGCAATACACTGGAGGGAAAGAAACAGGCTGCGGCAGATCTGGGGATTTCCCTTGCCACACTATATAACAAGCTGCAGCATCCGATATTTCCACCTGATCGGTAATTCTAAAAAAATAGAAACGGATTCTAAAATTTTAGAATCCGTTTTTTCGTTGAAAAACAAATGGTTTCAGCGAATGTGATGCGTTTAAATTCTAAATTTTTAGAATTATTTGAATTCTTAAAAAAGAATAATTTCAGAACAGCACAGGGAAATTGTTGAAAATCAGCCATCTACAGGCTTTGTGAAATAATTGGCACGGAATTTGCTTTAGTAAAGGGCGTAAAGAAAAAGACATTTGTCTGATAGAGTAAAATTATGGAGGTAGAGTTATGTTAGCGTTTTTAGGTTTTCTCACGGTCATCGTGATGCTTGCGCTCATTATGACCAAGAAAGCGTCTCCGCTGGTTGCGCTGATTGCGGTTCCGGTGGTGACAGGAATTATTTCATCCTTTTTCCGTCTGACGGAAGTTGCAGAGGGAGAGCCCACGGTTGTGGATGTGATGCAGAACATCAAGAACCTGGGCGGATACATTACAGGAGCAAGCGGCATCGGTTCCGTTGCTGCTACCGGTGTAATGTTCATCTTTTCCATTCTATTCTTTGGCATTTTAACGGACGCCGGAACCTTCCGCCCGATTATCAACAAAGTCATCGGTCTGGTGGGAACCGACCCGGTGAAGATCGCACTGGGTACAGCAGTGCTGGCAGCCATCGTGCATCTGGACGGATCCGGTGCCGTCACCTTCCTGATCTGTGTTCCGGCCCTGCTGCCGCTGTATGATGCCATCGGCATGCGCAGAGGCACGCTTGCTACCATCGTAGCACTTTCTGCAGGTACCATGAATATCCTGCCATGGGGCGGCCCGACCATTCGTGCAGCTACGGCACTGGGCCAGGAAAATGCAACCGAGTTTTTCATGCCGGTTCTGCCTGGCGTGATCGCAGGTATGATCTGTGTGCTGATCATTGCATTCATGCTGGGTAGAGCAGAAAAGAGCCGCTTGGGTACCATTCAGCTGGAGGGCGGTGCAAAATATGTGGAGCCGGAACTTTCGGATGAAGAAAAGGCGCTTCTCCGCCCGAACCTGTTCTGGGTAAATATTCTTCTGATTATTCTGGCGATCGCTGCACTGCTGAAATCCGGATTCGCTCCGGCAGTTGTATTCATGATCTTCTATGTTCTGGCAACTGTAATCAACTATCCTAACGTAAAAGAATCCAAGGCAAGAGTGGATGCGCACGCAAAAGCCTGTCTGATGATGTGTTCCGTATTATTTGCCGCCGGATGCTTTACCGGCATCATGAAGGGAACCGGAATGATCACTGCGATGGCGGAAACTCTGGTAGCGATCATCCCTGCATCCCTGGGTAAATTCTTCCCTGTCATCATGGGTGTGATCTCCATGCCTGCATCCCTGCTTTTCGATCCGGACTCCTTCTACTACGGCGTGCTGCCTGTGCTGGCACAGACCGCAGAAGGGCTTGGCGTCAGCGCACTGAGCGTTGGACGTGCAGCAATTCTGGGTCAGATGACGACCGGTTTCCCGGTATCTCCGCTGACGGCTTCCACTTTCCTGCTGATCGGTCTGGCAGGTGTGGATCTTGGCGAACATCAGAAGAAGACCATTCCTCTGGCATTCCTCGTAACCATCGTAATGCTGGTTGTGTGCATGATTACCGGTGGTATCGAACTGTAAAACCATTTGTATTTGTATGAGATAGAAAAGAAGAAAGGACGTAACTAGAATGAGAAGCATTCGTATCGGCAGTGGTGCCGGATATGCCGGTGACCGTCTGGAACCGTCACTGGAACTGATTGAAAAAGGCAATCTGGACTATATCAGCTATGAGTGCCTGGCAGAACGTACCATCGCCATCGGACAGCAGGCGAAACTGAAGGATCCGACAAAGGGATATAACGGACTGCTGGAACACCGTATGGAAAAGGCATTACCGCTGTGCTATGAGCACAAAGTAAAGCTGATCACCAATATGGGATCCGCAAACCCGCAGGCAGCAGCTGCCAAATGTGTGGAAATCGCTGAAAAACATGGTCTGAAGGGCATGAAGATTGCCTGCGTAACCGGAGACGATCTGCTGCCGGTCATCGACAAGTATATGGATACGGAAGTCTGGGAAACCGGAAGACCGCTGCGGGAGCTTCCCGGAGAAATCGTTTCTGCCAATGCATACCAGGGCGTGGAAGGGATTCTGAAGGCACTGGAACAGGGGGCGGACGTCGTCATCACGGGTCGTGTTTCTGACCCGGCGATCTTTATGGCTCCAATCATTCATGAATTTGGATGGAGCCTGGAAGACTGGGATAAGCTGGGAAAGGGCACCATGATCGGCCACCTGCTGGAATGCGGCGGCCAGGTGACCGGAGGCTACTATGCAGAACCGGGCAAGAAGGATGTACCGGGTGTGGGACATCTGGGATTCCCGATTGTTGAAGTATCGGAAGACGGCTCCTTTGTCATTACCAAGGTGGAAGGTTCCGGCGGCATGGTGACACCAGACACCTGTGCAGAGCAGATCTGCTATGAAATTCATGATCCGACGAAGTACATCACACCGGATGTAGTGGCAAACTTCAAAGAGGTAAAATTCACCCAGATTGCGAAAGACGTAGTTAAAGTAGAAGGTGCAACCGGTGCACCGAAGACAGAAACCTTCAAGTGCTCCATCGGTTATCGTGACTGCTTCATAGGAGATGGCGAAATCTCCTATGGTGGTCCTGGCTGTCTGGAAAGAGGCAAGCTGGCACTGGAAATCCTGAGGGAACGTCTGGAACTGGTGGCACCGGGACAGTTTGATGAAATGAAGTTCGACATCATCGGCTGCAACAGCCTGTACTGGAATCCGGATTTCAAATACAATGAACCGAGCGAAGTCAGAGTCCGCGTGGCAGGAAGAGCAAAGACGAAAGCCATCGCAGACCTGGTACCGAACGAAGTGGAAGCACTTTACACCAACGGCCCTGCCGGCGGCTGCGGTGCGGTGAAGCGAACCCGCGAAATCGTTTCTGTCGCATCCATTCTGGTGAGCCGCTATGACGTAAAGCCGGAAGTCGAAGTATTTGAAGTAAAATAGTACAGGGCGAATTAGAAAGGAAGTATGATTATGAAACTTTGGGAAATTGCACATTCTCGTACCGGTGATAAGGGGAACATTTCCAATATTTCTCTGATTGCGTATGATCCGAAGGACTATGAACTCCTGAAAGAAAAAGTAACGCCGGAGAGAGTCAAAGAACATTTTAAAGGGATTGTAAAAGGAGAGGTGGTTCGCTACGAGCTGCCGAACATCTGCGCACTGAACTTCGTCATGTATGCAGCACTGGGCGGCGGCGTAACCCGCTCCCTGTCTGTCGATATGCACGGAAAGGGTTTAAGCTCCTACCTGCTGGATATGGAAATATAGAGCATAGGAAAGGGTCTGTTCACAATAAGAGCAGATCCTTTTTTTAGAAAATCCCCGGAATTTGTGTGACGGTCTGCCCCTGAAATTCGTTTTTATAACAGAAGAATCAGGGGGGATGACATGAAAAAGAGATTATTTAAGAAAAACTATGTGAAACGTATTTCTGCGGTGTTGATTGCTGCGCTTCTCATCTGCGCGCTGCCGGCAGAGTCTTCTTACGGCCTGCTTTCGCCACTGTCCCAGGTGGGCGCGCCGGCGAAAGTGACCACCTTCAAATCCACGGCAGACACCGACGCTGAAGAATATCTGCGGGCCTATGTAACTACTGCGGATGACCATGTACTGAAAGTCATTTACAGAACGCCTCTTGAAACCAGCCTGTTCCGCCTGTCCCTGTACCGGGTGGGTGAAAACAAGGGGGATATCGGACTGGATATTTTCATTGCGCCGACCATGGTCCGGGCGGGAAACGGTACAGAAACCTATAATTTCACATATTATCTGAACATGGACGAGCATGCAATTGAAGACGGGTATTATAATATTTATATCCGCCGCTGTGCCACGGCAGAGGATGCGGCCAGCCTGAAATATACAAACAGCGGCGTGCTGAACAAGAACATGGAGATTTATGTAAAAGACGGTCAGGTCAGGATCCTCCGTTATATGGATGTGATCAACTACAACCGGCAGGTTATGGAGATCGGCAGTCTGTATGACACAAGTCTTTACCTGGACAACTCGCTGGAAGACATCCGGTTTGTTCTGCGAAACCCTGCCACCGGCATCTACTCGTCCATCACCGCCGCAAAGCAGTCCTACATCCGGTCCGTCGCAAACCGGATCACCGCCGGAATTACCACGGACTACGAAAAGCTGCGGGCGATCTATGCGTATACGGCAGGAAACTTTTACTACGATTCCGTGGCATTCCAGACCCATAACAATCAGCACTGCGATCCATATGAGAATATTTACAGCTTCGAGACCGGCCGCACCGGCGTCAACAGTCAGAACGGACGGGTTTACACCACCTGTCAGGGATACGCAGCCATCTTTATCGCACTGGCCCGTGCCCAGGGAATCCCTGCCCGGCTGGTTTACGGTCATCGGCTGGCGGTCCCTTCCAATGACTGGCGAACGGAGCAAAATATAGACGTCCGGGATCACTGGTGGGTGGAGGCATATGTGGACGGTCGTTGGATTTTCGTGGATCCTACGGTGGGCACCACCAATGCCTATAACAGCAGCACGGGCAAATGGACGACAACGGGCGTGACCAACTATACCTATTTCGATCCCACAGAAGAGCAGATCGCCCACAGCCATGTCTATATGAACATCTATCCGGACTATCGTTATGGCAAATATATCAGCAATCCATATGAAGTAGAAATGTTGCGTAACTTCCTGAATACGGCTTCCGGCGGTATTCTCAACGGGAAGATTCTGAACAGCAGCTATGAGCCTTATGATAAGGAAACCTGGGGCGACGGGGTGAAATCCCACTTCATGACCGACGGCAGCGGCAATGTGACCCAGATCCAGTGGAGCAATTACGGGTTTACCGGCGCACTGAACCTGCCGGGTTTCACATCCATGGAGCTTTTGTCTTCCTGGCAGAACAACTATGAAACGGTGGATCTGTCCGGCTGCACGAAGCTGGGAAAAGTCTATCTTTATGGGAATCAGATCACATCCATCGACCTGACCGACTGCCCGTCCCTGTGGTATGTGCGGGCACAGAACAATCCTATGAAGAGGGCAGCCCTGTATGTCAACGGACGGAACCGGACCATTACTGCCGGGGAGAACGGCACTTTCTATTTCACACTGGATACCCGGTATACCGACTCAGCGCTGTCCCTGTATTCTGCTGCGGATATCGGTTACAAGCTGCAGGGAATCTATAACGCAGGAACCGGCAAGCTGCTTTCCACCAAGACCGCATACCATTTCACCCCGACGGCAGCCAGCTATGAAATCCGCTTTACGCTGGATCCGGATAGCTACAAATACACCCTGTATCCGGGAGATGCATCCGCGGCAAAACTTCCGTATATTCAGGCAGCGGCAAAACGGCTGGCTGCACTGGGATATTATACACCGCCTGCAGGCGCTGCTCCGGGGGAAGAGGCCAGCTATACGGCAGCCATGGCCGAGGGAGCGAAGAAGTTTCAGGTCATGAATGACCTGAAAAATACGGGAAATATTGCCAGCCTGACCTGGAAGGCACTGTTCAGCGAAGACGCACCGGTCATGGTGTCCGATGCAGAATACGAAGGCATTCTGGCAGAGCACCAGGCGCGGAAGGCAGCACAGGCGGAAGCGGAGAACATCATGAATGGAGTTTCCATCAAAGCATCTTCCGAGGCAGGCAAAGGATATATCCGCGTATCCTGGACCTGCAGTGCTGCCGATGATGTGGATGGCTATGAGGTCTGGAAATCCACGGCCAGAACCGGCGGTTACAAGAAGATGTTTACCACATCAAGGCAGACATATAAGAATACGGCGGGTCTGAAAAAAGGAACCCGATATTACTATAAGGTACGTGCGTACAAAGAGGTCTGCGGGAAGAAAATCTGTTCCAGCTGGTCCAATCCGGCGTACCGGATCGCAAAATAGAAACAATCCTGATTTTTTTCATACAATTCTCTGAAATAAATTGAAAAAACTTCGCAGGCAAGATATAATATTGAAAGAACTGTAAATGATAAGAAACGGATGATTTTTTCGTTGAGATAGGAAGACAGAGAAAAGGAGATTTTGACAATGGGATTTGCGACGGAAGTTGGTATTGACCTGGGTACCGCCAATGTGCTGGTATATATCAAGGGAAAGGGGATCGTGCTCAACGAACCATCGGTGGTGGCGATCAACAAGGATACGGATGAGATTCTGGCGGTAGGCGAAGATGCACGCCAGATGCTGGGAAGAACACCTTCCAATATTATTGCGGTGCGTCCGCTGCGGGACGGTGTGGTTTCCGATTATGATATTACAGAAAGAATGCTGAAGTATTTCATCAAGAAGACCTGCGGTTCCGGCCGGTTCTTCAAGCCGAAAATCATGATCTGCGTGCCGAGCGGGGTCACGGATGTGGAAAAGCGTGCAGTAAGAGAAGCGGCGCAGCAGGCCGGCGGCAAGGACGTCTATCTGATGGAAGAACCGGTTGCTGCTGCTATCGGTGCAGGCATCGATATCAGTAAGCCGGATGGTGTCATGGTCATCGACATCGGCGGCGGCACCACGGATATCGCCGTGATTTCCCTTGGCGGCATCGTTGCCAGCACATCTGTGAAAATGGCCGGTGACAAGTTCGATGAAGCCATTATCAAATACATGAGAAAAGAGCACAAGCTGTATATCGGTGAACGAACCGCAGAGGAACTGAAGGTGACCATCGGTACTGCGTTCCCGCGGGATGAAGTTATCACCAAGGAATGCCGCGGGCGGGATCTGGTGACCGGTCTTCCGAAGAGCGTGGACGTGACATCCGATGAGATGATGAGTGCTCTGGATGAAGCGATGCAGACCATTACGGAAGCCGTACACAACGTACTGGAAAGAACGCCGCCTGAACTGGCAGCAGATATCAGCAATACCGGTATCGTACTGACCGGAGGAGGTGCACTGCTTTACGGCATCGACAAACGGATTGAAGACCGCACCGGAATCAAGGTAATCATCGCGGAGGATCCGAAGTCCTGCGTGGCCATCGGGACGGGAAAGGCACTCAATGAACTGGAGGCATTGGAAGGAAACTCCCTGAATCGGAGAGCACCATATCTTTAATATGTGTATGAAACAGACGGGGCTGCCGGAGGGCAGCCCTATATTTCTATCATGCAGAATGTGAAAGGACAGAAAACAGGAATGAAACTGGAACTGATTGCGACGGCCACCTTCGGACTGGAAGCGGTGGTAAAACGGGAAATTGAGGCACTGGGATATAAGATCCTGCGATCGGAGGATGCCAAGATCACCTTTCTGGGGGATGAGCGGGCCGTGGTCCGCTCCAATCTGTGGCTGCGGACGGCAGACCGGGTTCAGATTAAAATGGCAGAGTTTATGGCACTGGAGTTCGAGGATCTGTTTCAGCAGGTGAAGGGAATCGCCTGGGAAGAGTGGATTCCGGTGGACGGTAAATTTATCGTCAACGGCTCCTCTGTGAAGTCGAAACTGTCCAGTGTGCCGGCCTGCCAGTCGGTGGCAGAAAAGGCCGTGGTGGAGCGGCTGAAGGAATGTTACGGGGTGGACTATTTCACCAAAAGCGGTGCACTGTATGATATCAAAATCACGATTCTGAAAGACCGTGTCACCGTGACGCTGGACACCACCGGCCCGGGACTGCACAAGCGGGGATACCGGGTGGAAAATGTGGAGGCACCCATGAAGGAAACACTGGCTGCGGCGCTGATACAGCTTTCGTTCTGGAAGAAGGATCGTCTGCTGGTGGATCCGTGCTGTGGCTCGGGAACCCTTCTCATTGAAGCAGCCCTCATGGGACGAAATATTGCACCCGGTCTGAATCGGCATTTCACGGCGGAGGAGTGGGAAGCCATTCCTGCAAAGCTTTGGAAAGAGGAACGAAAAGCGGCTTTTGAGGCCATCGACTACGCTGCGCAGCTGCAGCTGTATGGGATGGACATCAATCCCCATGCGGTGAAGGCAGCCATGGCCAATGCGGAGGAGGCCGGGGTAGACGACTGCATCCGGTTTCGTCAGGGTGATGCCGCGAACATCGGGACGATGGATTTCTGTAAGAAAGAGGGGGGTGTGGTGGTCACCAATCCGCCTTACGGCGAGCGGATCGGTGACCGGCAATCCATTGACCGCATCTATGACGCCTTTTGCGAATTTTTCCGAAAACATCCCACCTGGTCTCTGTTCATGGTGACCTCGGACAAGACGGCAGAGAAAAAAGCCTTCGGAAGACCTGCGGACAGACGGCGGAAGCTGTTTAACGGGCGGCTGGAGGTCTGCTACTATCAGTTTCACGGGCAGAAACCGGACAGAACCGGCAGGTCGGAGAAAAAAGAAACGGGTGAATAAGAATGAATATTCGGGTAAATCATAGTATCAAGACGCCAATTTATATGCAGATTGCTACCCAGATGAAGAGTCAGATCCTCACCGGGGAAATCGCTGCGGGAAGTACTCTGCCGTCGGAGCGGTCCATGGCGCAGATTCTGGGAGTACACCGGAACACGGTTGTACGGGCGTACAGCGAGCTGAAGGATCAGGAACTGATCGACTCCCGCCAGGGGGTGGGGTATGTGGTCAGTCTCCGGGAAGCAGAAGGAAACGGTGCGGAAGCAGTAAAAGGAAAGAAAGTCCACTGGCCCAGCCAGATCCGGGAAAAGTATCAAGATCTGGAGGTAACCTTCGATGATCTGTTCCAGCGGTTCCAGGAAGAGGATGTGATTTCCCTGGGCAGCGGCATCGCCACCACGGAGATTTACGACACAGAGAAAGTGGCCCAGGATATCGCCGGACTGGTGACAGAAGAAGGACGAAATCAGTATTTTTACAGTCCTTATCAGGGGGATGCAAACCTGCGGCAAAAGCTGGTATCTTTTTTAAGCACCAAAGGAATCAAGGCCACCATGGGGGAGATTCAGATTCTGACAGAGACCAACCAGGCACTGGACTTTATCGTAACCCTGCTGGTGAATCCCGGGGATGTGATTCTCATGGAAGAACCGGTGTCACCGGATGCTTACCGAGCCATGGAACTGGCCGGAGGGCGCATCATCACGGTGCCGGTGGACATGGACGGCATGCAGTGTGACCGGCTGGAGGAGCTGATTCTACTGTATAAACCTCGGTTTATTTACGTCAATTCCAGCTTCCACGACCCTACGGGGGCCATTCTGTCCATGGAGCGCAGGAAGCAGATTGTGGAGATTGCGGGACGCCACAGAGTGGCCGTGATCGAGGACGATGCGGCTTCGGAGCTGGTTTACAGCGGTGCCAAATTTCTTCCCATCAAAGCATACGATAATCTGAACAATGTGATCTACATATATTCATTTTCGCTCACCTTCATGCCGGGACTTTCTCTGGCTTTCGTCGTGGGAGATAAATCGCTGATCCGAAATCTGTCTTATCTGGTCTCCGTCCGCATGGTTGCCACCGACTGGCTGACCCAGAAGCTGATTGCCAAATATCTGGATGACGGCAGTTATTATCAGGTGCTGGACCGGTTCCGGGAAAACTATGCGCTGAAGCAGGAACTGATCTGCAGAAAGCTGGATCAGATGAAGATGCTGGGGGTGGAATATGAACGGCCCAGAGGCGGCGTGTATATCTGGTGCGGGCTGCCGGAAGGAATCGACAGCAAAGACCTGGTGATCAAAGCACACCGCAGAGGCGTTTCGATACTTCCGGGATACGTATTCTATCCGCAGAAAAACGGTGGGAGAGACCATATCCGGCTGAACTATTCTTACGAGAGCCGGGAGAGAATTCTCCAGGGAATGGATATATTAAAAGAGACCATTAAAAGTGAACTGGCACATAAAAAATAAAGAATGCTGGTACTTTTAATTTTTTCTCGATATAGTACAATTTTTATCAGAAAGAACTAATGGGAGAGCAAAATCTTCGGGCGAGTGGATTTTGCATAGTGAAAGGAGAAATGAAAAATGGCTGTAAATTTAAAAGGTAGAAGTTTCTTAACTCTGATGGATTTCACTCCGGCTGAAATCAGATACATGCTGGACCTGGCACATGACCTGAAGGCAAAGAAGAGAGCAGGTATCTGCAATCAGGTACTGAAGGGCAAGAACATCGTTCTGCTGTTCGAAAAGACTTCCACCAGAACCAGATGCGCATTTGAAGTAGCTGCTATGGACGAAGGTGCAGGCGTGACCTTCCTGGATTCCGGTTCCTCCCAGATGGGCAAGAAGGAAACCATGGAAGATACTGCAAAAGTACTGGGCAGATTCTATGATGGTATCGAATACAGAGGCTTCGATCAGGACGTGGTAGAAGGACTGGCAAAGTATGCAGGCGTTCCTGTATGGAATGGTCTGACTGACGTTGACCACCCGACCCAGATCCTGGCTGACCTGCTGACCATCGAAGAACACGTTGCGAAGCCGCTGAACCAGGTTAAGGTTGTATTCTCCGGCGACATCAGAAACAACATGTCCTATGCATGGATGTACGGCTGCGCGAAGATGGGTATGCACTATGTTGCTTACGGTCCGGATGAATTAAAGGCTGAACTGAACCAGGATGTAATCGCAAAGGTTCAGGAAGTTGCCAAGGAAACCGGCGCTATCATCGAAGTATCCAGCGACCCTGCATGCCTGAAGGGTGCAGATGTTATCTATGCTGACGTATGGGCATCCATGGGTGAAGAAGCAGAAATTCCTGAAAGAGTAAGACTGCTGACTCCGTTCAAGGTAACCAAGGAACTGATGGATTCCACCGGAAATCCTGACTGCCTGTTCATGCACTGCCTGCCTTCCTTCCACGATTTCGAAACCAAGATGGCCAAGACCCAGATGGAAGCTGGCTACGACATCCGCGAAGTAACCGACGAAGTATTCAGAAGCAAGAACTCCGTAGTATTTGACGAAGCAGAAAACAGAATGCACACCATCAAGGCTGTTATCGTAGCAACCATCGGTTAATTCCGTTTCAACCTCTTCGCTGAAGGCAGCATGCCTTCAGAACAAGTCAAAAAAGGAGGACTCAGATATGTATCCTGGAATTCACAACTATTCCGAAATCGGAAAGTTAAACAAGGTCTTACTGCACAGACCCGGAAGAGAACTCGAAAAGCTGACCCCAAACAATTTCGAGAGACTCTTGTTTGATGATATCCCTTATTTAAAAGTCGCTCAGGAAGAGCACGATAACTTTGCCCGTATCCTGCAGGAAAACGGCGTCGAAGTCTGCTACTATGAAAAGGAAACTGCCAAAGCACTGGCAGACGAAAAGATCAAGTACAACTTCGTCAGAGAATTCGTGGAACTGAGTGAAATTCATTCCGAAGGACGCAGGGAAGCCATCGCGGAATACCTGCTGTCCAAGGAACCGGAAGCTCTGGTAGAGGCCTGCATCGCAGGTATCTTTACCGATGAGATCCGCCACATCTCCACCAATTCCCTGGTGGACATCGTGGAAGATGATGAGCCGATCGTAAGTGATCCGATGCCGAACCTGTACTTCACCAGAGACCCTGGTGCCTGTGTCGGCAACGGAATCAACATCCACCACATGAGCACACCGGCAAGACGCCGTGAGGCACTGCTGCTGAAGTACATGGTGAAATACAACAGAGACTTCGCTCTGGAAGATACACCGATGTGGTACGATGTATATGGAAATTATTCCATCGAGGGCGGCGACGTTCTGGTACTGTCCAAGGACATGGTGGCAGTGGGTTATTCTCAGAGAACCACCCTGGCCGGTATTGAAAACTTCGCAGAGAATCTGCTGAAAAACTCCACCTTCAAGAAGGTGCTGGTATTCGATATTCCGAAGTGCAGAGCATTCATGCACCTGGATACGGTATTTACCATGGTAGACTACGATAAGTTCACGATTCATCCGGAAATCGAAGGACCGCTGGGTGTATACGAAATCACCCTGGGCGAAGGCGGACAGCTGAAGTTCAATGCTATGAAGGACGAACTGAATAAGATCCTCGCTCTTGAACTGAAGCTTCCTGCTGTAGATCTGATCCGCTGCGGCGGCAGTGACCTGATCGCTGCACAGAGAGAACAGTGGAACGATGGTTCCAACACGCTGTGTATCGCACCGGGAACCGTGGTTACTTACGAAAGAAACTATGTAACCAACGATCTGCTGGATAAGAAGGGCATTAAAGTCCTGGCTATGCCAAGTGCGGAGCTGTCCAGAGGCAGAGGAGGCCCTAGATGTATGTCCTGTCCTGTAAACAGAGACGATTTGTAATTCAGAAGTAAACGGCCGGGCACGGGATGGCCGTCTCCGCGCAGAACGCAAGGCGCAGGAACTGCTGTCAGGGAGAACGTGCCCTGCCCATTTTCACAGAGGAGAATAGAGAAATGGCACAGAAATTAGTCATTGCATTAGGCGGAAACGCCCTGCAGTCCGGAAATGGTCCGGCTACCGCAGAAGCGCAGCTGGAAGTCGTAAGAAAGACCTGCGAGCACATCGCTGAAATCAGCGAAAGAGGATATGAAGTTGCAGTTGTACACGGAAACGGCCCGCAGGTAGGAAGAATCCTGCTGGCTTCCGAAACTGCCAAGGAAGTGACTCCGGCTATGCCGTTCGACGTATGCGGCGCGATGTCCCAGGGATATATCGGATATCACCTGCAGCAGGCGCTGAAATATGCTCTGAACAAGAGAAATAAGAATACCCCGGTTGTGACTCTGGCTACCCAAATGGTAGTAGAAGCAGCTGACCCTGCATTCCAGAACCCGACCAAGCCAATCGGTCCGTTCTACAGCGAAGAAGAAGCAAAACAGCTGGCTGCCGACAAGGGCTACACCATGAAGGAAGATGCCGGCAGAGGCTGGAGAAGAGTCGTTCCTTCCCCGCTGCCAAGAAAGATCGTTGAAATCGACGCCGTAAAGAGACTGTGGGATTCCACCATCGTCATCACCTGCGGAGGCGGCGGTGTTCCTGTCATGGAAAACCCAGACGGTACGCTGGAAGGTGTTGCAGCTGTTATCGATAAGGACTTCGCAGCAGAACTGCTGGCAGAGCAGGTAGAAGCCGATGCCCTGATGATCCTGACCGAAGTCGAAAAGGTTGCCATCAACTTCAACAAGCCGAACCAGGAGAACCTGTCTTCCCTGAACCTGGCAGACGCAGCAAGATACTGCGAAGAAGGTCAGTTCGCACCGGGAAGCATGCTGCCGAAGGTACAGGCTGCCATGAAGTTCGTCAGAGCAAACCCGAACAAGAAGGCGATCATCACCTCTCTGGACAAGGCCATCGATGCCCTGGAAGGAAGAACCGGTACCGTTATCACCTTTGCGTAAGCGAATTCTATAGATTGTATCCTTTTATTATGGGACTCATGATAGGTGGGTCCCATTTCCTGTTTTTTGCACGGAGAAATTGCCGGAAGAAACGGAAGGAAGACTTGCAGCGGAAAGCTATGAAATGGTACAATAAATAAGAAACGAAAAAAGCAAACAGCGGAGAGATATAATGAAAGAAAACGCGAAAAAAGAAAAGAAAACCACCTGCTGGATCGTCGGCGCAGGACCCTGCAGCGGGCTGACGGATGAAGGCTTCACTCCGAAAGAAGGCGATTATATCATAGCAGCCGACGGCGGCCTGCGATATCTGGAAAAAATCGGTGTGCGGCCTGACATGGTGGTCGGGGACTTCGATACCCTGGGCTTCGAACCGACGCATGATAACGTGGTACGTCTGCAGGTGATGAAGGACTGGACGGACACCTTTGTGGCAATGGAAAAAGGTACGGAGCTTGGATACCGGAATTTCGTCTTTCACGGCTGCCTGGGCGGCAAGCTGGAGCACACCATCGCCAATCTGCAGCATCTGGTCTGGCTGGCCCGGCGCGGCATGAAAGGATGGATGACCGACGGAAGGGTATGGGTTACGGCGGTCTGTAGCAATGACGCAAAATCCGGGCGCCTGACCCTTTCTGCCCGTGACCGGGGCATGGTTTCCGTCTTCTGCATGGGGGATACGGCCCAGGGCGTTACGCTGCAGGGACTGAAATACACCCTGGATGATGCCGAGCTGACCGGTTCCTTTCCCCTGGGTGTAAGCAACGAGTTTATCGGCATGCCGGCATCCATTGAGGTGAAAAAGGGCTGTCTGCTGGTGGTGATATCCCGCCATGCAGACTGAAGTGCCCCTCTTTTGTTACGCTATTTTTTACGCCTCACACCAGCCTCTGCAGTAACCAGCCCGGAAAGAGCCAGCAGTGCGATAACATTTGGCACCACCATCAGCTGATTGAACATGTCGGTCAGTTCCCATACCAGTGTGTTGGAAAGGATGGCACCCAGAAACATGAAAGCGATGGCAATGACAGAATACGGCAGTGCAGCTTTCTTTCCGAACAGATATACCACGTTGATTTTTCCGAACAGATTCCAGCTGATAATGGTGGAAAAAGCGAAAAACAGCAGACATATTGCGACGAAAGCACTCCCTGCAGTTCCGCCGAAGATCATGGAAAAGGCAAGCTGTGCCATATTGGTTTTTTCCACACCATCCGCAGCACCGGAGGCCAGTATTCCGTCTCCTGCATACAGGGTAGAAATGACGATCAGCGCGGTCATGGTCAGTACCACGAAAGTATCCATGAAAACACCCACCATGGCAACGACGCCCTGATCATGGGGTGTTTCCACTTTGGCCATGGCATGGGCATGCGGTGTGGAACCCATACCGGCTTCATTGGAAAACAGACCGCGTTTTACACCCTGACTGATAGCGGTTTTCAGCGCATGTCCCAGTCCGCCGCCGATGATTGCATTCGGTAGGAAGGCATATTTAAAAATCATGCCAAAGGTTTCCGGCAGGTATTCGATGCGGGAGATCAGTACAATCAGACCGCCGATCAGATAGAGCAATGCCATGATCGGCACCAGCTTTTCTGTGACCGAAGCAACCCGGCTTGCCCCTCCAATAAAGATCACGGAAGCGAAGGCGCAAACTGCCAGACCGATGACCCATGCAGGGATACCGAAGGCATTCTGACATGCTTCGCTGATGGAATTGGACTGCACCATGGTCCCCATGAAGCCCAGTGCCAGAATGATTGCCACGGAGAAGAAACCGGCCAGAAATCTGCCGAAGGCCCCTTGAAATGCGGTACGGATATAGCAGACCGGACCGCCGAGCACGTTGCCGTCTTCGTCCACCTGACGGGTCTTCTGGGCCAGAACAGCTTCTGCATAGATGGTTGCCATACCAAAGAATGCGATGATCCACATCCAGAAGATGGCACCTGGTCCACCGACCAGGATCGCACCACACGCTCCGACGATATTGCCGGTACCGACCTGTGCTGCAATGGCAGTGGTCAGTGCCTGAAAGGAACTCATTCCGCCATGATGACTTCCCCCATGAAGGCTGAAATTTCCGAATACACGGCGCATGCCTTCTCCGAAGCACCGAATCTGCACAAAACGTGTCTTTACGGTAAAATAAAGGCCGCAGCCCACCAGCATAATAATCAGTATGTAGTCAGACAGATAAAGATTTACCGTCTGAACGATCTTCAATAGTGTTTCCATTCCTACTTTACTCCTAATTCTTCTATTCTTTCATTTTGAACAACAAAAAAGCTGCTGATAAAAATCAACAGCTCCGAAGAACATGGCAGTGTGCATCCTGATCCGCCCGCGCGATACGGATTGTGTACTTCTGTCCTTTTGCCTGAGAGATTCAGCGTCTGCCGGTCTTTTTGACCTGCCGCAAAACACCTTGCACCTTCGGCACCCGCGCTGCGCGGGATTCTCCAGAGTTCCTCCGCCTCCGGTTTCTGAGAATGAATTCTGATTCCGAAGGTTTCATGGGAAATGTTCAGTTGACTGCTATTATGCCGTAAAATGCCGTACCTGTCAAGGGGGTTTTAAAAAAATATCCGCCGGTGGGTAGCCCGGCGGATATTTTTTAAAGAATACTATGGGGTTATGGTAAAGGACTAGAAGTCCATTTCCGCTTTGATTGCCGCTAGCTGTGCCTTCACGCTTTCCGGTGAAGTGGAGCCTTCCGATTTCTTTGCCTTGATGCAGGCGAGGATATCGATATGCGCATACACATCTTCATCGAAAACGTCGGAGAACTGCTTCATTTCTTCCAGAGACAGATCCTCCAGGTTTTTCCCTTCACGGATACAGTAGAGAACCATCTTGCCGATGATCTCATGGCAGTCACGGAATGCAAGACCCTTGGAAACCAGATAGTCTGCAGCGTCAGTCGCATTCATGAATCCGGATTTTGCGGAGGCAGCCATGACATCCTTTTTCACCGTCATGGTGGACAGCATAGCCTGCATCATATCCAGGCAGGCTTTCAGCGTGTCGTAGGCGTCGAAAACAGGCTCCTTATCTTCCTGCATATCCTTGTTATAGGCCAGCGGCAGACTCTTCATCACCGTCAGCAGAGCCATCAGATCGCCATAGACACGGCCGGTCTTGCCGCGGATCAGTTCTGCCATATCCGGGTTTTTCTTCTGCGGCATGATGCTGCTTCCGGTGGCGTAGCTGTCATCCATTTCGATGAACCCGAAGTCCGGACTGCTCCAGACAATCAGTTCCTCACAGAGACGAGACAGGTGCATCATGGCCATGGAGCAGCAGCTGAGAAACTCAATGGCGAAATCCCGGTCGCTGACCGCATCCATGCTGTTGGTGCATATACTGGAGAAACCCAGTTCCTCTTTCAGATACTGGCGGTCCGTATTGTATGTGGTACCGGCCAGGGCGCCTGCACCCAGCGGCATCCAGTCCGTCCGCTTCAGACAGTCAGAAAACCGCTCTCTGTCGCGGGCAAACATCTGATAATAAGCAAGCAGATGCTGGGCCAGCAGCACAGGCTGGGCTTTCTGCATGTGGGTGAACCCGGGGAGAACCGTGTCCTGATGCCCACATGCCAGCCTGTACAAAACTTCTAAAAGAGAATAGAGTGCTTTGTCGATGTCTTCAATGAGCTCCTTCTGATACATGCGGAAGTCCAGGGCAACCTGGTCGTTGCGGCTTCTGGCAGTATGGAGCTTTTTGCCGGTTTCACCGATGCGGTGCGTGAGAATCCGTTCCACAAACATATGGATGTCTTCGTCTTCCGGCTCAAAATCCAGACGTCCGGCTTCCATGTCCCAGTAAATCTCTTTCAGGTGGGTCACCAGACATTCGGATTCTTCTTCTGTAATAATGCCCTGTTTTCCGAGCATTTTCGCATGGGCTATGCTGCCCAGGATATCCTGTTTCCACATGCGGCCGTCAAACGATGTGGAGGAATTAAAAGCATTGGCCGCAGGGTTTTCTTCTTTGGCAAATCTGCCGTTCCACATCTTCATTCTTTAAAGTCTCCTCCTTTGAGAATCTTCTTTTCCAGCACATGGCTGTACTTGGAACCGCCTTCCAGCTGCTCTTTCTGGATGGCGCGGATCTTCAGCGGCAGCGAGAACAGATTGATGAATCCCTCTGCGTCATGCTGGTTGTAAACCTCATCTGCACTGAAGGTAGCAAATTCTTCGCTGTACAGTGCATAATCTGACTTGCTGGCTACCGGCAGTGCATTGCCTTTATAAAGCTTCATCTTTACCGTACCGGTCACCTGTTCCTGTGTCTTATCTACGAAAGCGCTGATGGCTTCCCGCAGCGGCGTGAACCACAGTCCGTCGTAAAGCAGCTGAGAGAACTTCTGTGACACGATATTCTTATACTGCATGGTATCTCTGTCGAGAATCAGACGTTCCAGGTCGGCGTGTGCCGCATAGAGAATGGTGCCGCCCGGGGTTTCATACACACCTCTGGACTTCATGCCGACCAGACGGTTTTCGATGATATCGATGGTACCGATGCCGTTCTTGCTGCCCAGTTCATTGAGCTTTTCCAGCAGGCTGACGGCGTCCATTTTTTCGCCGTTGAGACCTACAGGAATACCCTTCTCAAAATCGATCTCCACGTACTCTACTTCGTCCGGTGCGTCTTCCGGTTCGCAGGACAGTACATGGATGTCCTTCAGATGTTCGTTCCACGGATTTTCCAGATTACCGCCTTCGTGGCTGATATGCCAGATGTTTTCGTCCCTGGAGTAGATTTTTTCCACCGTCTGATGAATTGGAATGTCATGTGCTTTCGCATATTCGATCAGATCTTCTCTGGAATGGAAATCCCAGCTTCTCCATGGTGCAATGATCTTGATGGCAGGGTTCAGTGCCTTGATGGTAGTTTCAAAACGAACCTGATCGTTGCCCTTACCGGTACAGCCGTGGCAGATGATGTATGCGCCTTCCTGTTCGGCGATCTCCACCAGCTTCTGTGCCATCAGCGGTCGAGCCATGGATGTTCCCAGCAGGTATGCATTTTCGTAGATGGCGCCTGCTTTTACCGTCGGCCAGATATAATCTTCTACGAATTCCTTCTGTATGTCCAGTATATATGCCTTGGAAGCGCCCGTTCGGTAGGCCTTCTCCTCAATTTCCTGAAAGTCTTCTTTCTGTCCTGCATTGCAGCATACAGCAATGACTTCACAGTCATACTGCTCTTTCAGCCAGGTCAGGATGATGGATGTGTCCAGGCCACCGGAATAGGCCAGAACGATTTTTTCTTTTGCCATGTGTATAACCTCCTAGATTCTATGTGAATAAATATTTTATATTTTGAATACTTCATTGAAACATTTGTTATTATACTCGCTAATATTCATAAAATCAAGAGCAAATTTGTGAAAAATCCCTAAAAAACCAAGTATTTTTTCAAGAACATGAATAAATACTCTTGCATATAAAGAAATATGGGAGTATAATCGTTTATCGAGTAAAAATACATATCAATGAATAAAAATAATATATAAAGGAGAGAAAGCATGGAAGGGAAAGTCTATCTGGAGGACGGAAGTCTTTTTACGGGGAAGGGCTTCGGTGCGAAAAAGACCTGTGTCGGCGAACTGGTATTCAATACGGCAATGACAGGATACCAGAAAACTCTGACGGATCCGTCGTATATGGGACAGGTGATTACGATGACATGGCCGCTGGCCGGAAACTACGGGATCAACGCGGAGGACAATCAGTCAGACCGGATTTATGCAAGGGGTCTGGTGGTGAAAGAAGTGTGTGCGTCGCCATCCAACTACCGATGTGAGAAAACGCTGGATCAGTGGTTGAAGGAAATGGATGTTCCGGGGGTCTGCGGCGTGGATACGAGAAAAATCACGAAAAAGATCCGGCAGGAAGGAACGGTCAAATGCGTCATTACCACCGAGGACCTGAATTTCCGTCAGCTGAAAAAGCTTTGCGAAGAAACGACCCTCAGGACGGACTATATGAAAGAAGCTTCCTGGGCAAAGCCTTCCGATCTGGGAGTATATAAGGAAGAAAACCTGAATGTTGCAGTGCTTGATTTCGGCGCTAAGCGTTCTATTTTGAAAGCCCTGGAGGCGGCAGGCTGCAATGTTCATCTTTTCCCTTACGGCTTTACGGCGGAAGAAGTTCTGGCCATGAAACCGGACGGCGTATTTCTCTCCAATGGTCCCGGGGATCCCGAGGCGGCACAGGAGGCGGTACAGGAAGTCAGAAAGCTGATGGAGGCAGGACGGCAGGACGGAAAGCCGCTGCCTCTGTTCGGTATCTGTATGGGTCACCAAATTCTGGCCCTTGCGGCGGGAGGCAAAACCTACAAACTGAAATATGGACACCGGGGTGCAAATCACGGGGTTTATAACCGGGAGACAGGCCGAAGCTATATCACATCCCAGAACCATGGCTATGCAGTGGAGGCAGAAAGTATCATCCTACGGGATATGGAGGTGACCGAGCTGAACCTGAATGACCGGACGGTGGAGGGAATGCGTCACAGAACCAGACCGATTTTTTCCGTGCAGTATCATCCGGAGGCAAATCCGGGACCGGGGGACAGCCGGTTTCTGTTTGACCAGTTTGTGGAAATGATGAAGAAATGAGGGGAAAGCCATGCTGAAAAAAAATATAAAGAAAGTGCTGATCATCGGTTCCGGTCCCATTATCATCGGGCAGGCTGCCGAGTTTGACTACGCAGGGACCCAGTGCTGCAAGGCCATAAAAGAGGAAGGGATCGAAACGGTGCTCATAAACAGCAACCCCGCCACCATTATGACGGATCAGGGGATTGCGGACCGTGTCTACATCCAGCCGCTGACATTGGAAGCAGTAGAAGCAGTTCTGCGGCAGGAAAAACCCGATGGGATTCTGGCGGGCTTCGGCGGTCAGACCGGTTTGAATCTGGCCATGGAGCTGGAGGAGAAGGGTGTACTGCAAGAACTGGGTATAGAGCTTCTTGGGGTGAACAAAGAAGCGATCGAAAAGGCAGAAGACAGGGAACAGTTCAAGACGCTGATGAATGAGATCGGTGAACCGATTCCTGCATCCGCCATTGCCACGAATCTGGAGGAGGCAGAAGCATTCGTCAAGCAGGAAGGATTCCCTGTCATCATTCGACCAGCCTTCACGCTGGGAGGCACAGGAGGCGGCATCGCCCAGGATATGCAAAGCCTGGAAGCATTGGTGCAGCTGGGCATTGAAAAGAGCGCCATCGGACAGGTCCTCATAGAAAAATCGGTAGCCGGATGGAAGGAAATCGAATATGAAGTCATTCGGGACAGCAAGGACAACTGCATCATCATCTGTTCCATGGAAAACCTGGATCCGGTAGGAATCCATACGGGCGACAGCATTGTCGTTGCGCCGACCCAGACCCTGGCAGATGCCGAATATCAGATGCTGCGGGATGCCTCTTTAAAGATCATCCGTGCCCTGAAAATCGAGGGCGGATGCAATGTGCAGTTTGCCCTGCATCCGAATTCCAGTCAGTATATCGTCATCGAAGTGAATCCGCGGGTGAGCCGGTCTTCGGCACTGGCTTCCAAGGCGGCAGGCTATCCCATCGCCAAGATTGCAGCGAAGATCGCACTGGGATACAGTCTGGATGAACTGTCCAATTATATTACAGAAGAATCCAGTGCTCTTTTCGAGCCGGTCATGGATTACTGCGTGGTGAAATTTCCGAAATGGCCGTTTGATAAATTCCGGACAGCCAGCAGGAAGCTGGGGACACAGATGAAAGCTACCGGTGAAGTGATGTCAATCTGCAGGTCCTTTGAAAGTGCACTGCTGAAGGCTGTCACTTCTCTGGAGGTTCGCTGTGACGGTCTGCGGATTCCATATGTGACAGGGCTGACGACGGATGGGCTGAAAGAAAAGCTCATGGCATGCGACGACGAAAGAATCTTTGTCATCGCAGAACTGCTGCGCAGAGGTGTTATGGACCTGCAGGAGATTCATGAAAAGACAGGAATCGATCTGTGGTTCCTCAGCCGGATTGAAAACATCGTACAGATGGAAAAAAGGCTGGAGACGGAGACGGTTTCCGCCGGTCTGATCGCAGAAGCAGAGGCGCTTGGTTTTACGGATGCGGAGATCCTCAGCCTGTCCCGGATCAGCGCCAATGCGCTCCATGATCTGCGGACCTATTACGATATTCATCCGGTCTATAAAATGGTTGACACCTGTGCCGGAGAATTCGAGGCAGCCACACCGTATTACTATTCCTGCTATGATGAGGAAGATGAGTCCGTGGCGGACGACAGGGACAAGGTTCTGGTGGTGGGCTCCGGCCCGATCCGGATCGGACAGGGCATCGAATTTGACTACTGCTGTGTACAGGGAGTCTGGGCACTCCGGGAACTGGGATACGAATCGATCATCGTCAACAATAACCCGGAAACCGTGAGCACGGATTTTGATACGGCGGATAAGCTGTATTTCGAAGCACTCCACGTAGACGATATTATGAGCGTGATTCAGAAGGAGCGTCCGAAGGGCGTCATTCTCCAGCTGGGCGGACAGACGGCTTTGAATCTGGCAGAGGGCTTATCGGCCAGGGGCATTCCGGTACTGGGAACGCCGAACAAATATATCGATCTGGCCGAGGATCGGGAAAAATTCTCGGATCTTCTTCATGAAATCGGAATTCCGACGCCGGACGGCGGGGCTATCACAGAAGAAAGTCAGGCAGCTGCCATCGTGGAGAAACTGGGTTACCCACTCATTGTCCGTCCTTCCTTCGTTATCGGCGGCAGAGCCATGCAGGTGGTTTACAACGATGGGGAACTGCAGAAGTACCTGAAAGAAGCGGTTTCTCTTTCTACCGAGCATCCGGTCCTTATCGACAAATATGTAGAAGGAATCGAGTTTGAGGTGGATGCGGTTGGAGACGGAGAAAATCTGCTTGTACCCGGCGTCATGGAGCATATCGAAAGAACCGGGATCCATTCCGGAGACAGTATTTCTGTCTATCCGGCATATTCACTGCCGGATGCTGTGGTGGACAAGGCGATCGACTATACGGAGCGCATTGCCCGCGCCCTGCACGTCTGCGGCCTGATGAACGTGCAGTATGTGTATGACGGAAAAGAAATTTACGTCATCGAGGTAAATCCGCGTGCATCCCGAACCGTGCCGATTCTCAGCAAAGTGACCGGTGTGCAGATGGTAAAGGCTGCAACCGCCGTTATGCTGGGACAGAAGCTTCCGGAACTGGAATGGGGCACCGGCCTGTATCCGAAATCGGGATTTTATGCCGTAAAGGTTCCGGTCTTTTCCAATGCAAAACTGACGGATGTGGATGTGGCGCTGGGGCCGGAAATGCGGTCCACGGGAGAAGTGCTTGGCATGGACCCGGATCTGGACAAAGCATTATACAAAGGATTTCTCGGTGCGGGCACAGAGATCTTCACCAGCGGCGGTGTATATGTCTCCCTGCGGGATCATGATAAGACGGAAGAAAACGCGGCAGTCATGGCAGACTGGGCAGACGAAGGATTTGCAATATACGGTTCGGCAGGAACGTCTGCCTTCCTGAAGGAACATGGTGTTGCGTGTGAGGCCGTGCCGTTTGAACAGGTAGGGAAAATGATCAGCCAGAAAATTCAGGTTGTGATCAATGTGCCGCAGGTAACAAATAATGTTGCAACCGATATGTTCCCGCTTCGCCGCCAGGCCATCGAGCACGGGCTTCCTGTGCTGACTTGTATGGATACCGCCAGAGCATATCTGAAAGCGGTTAAGGTGAAAAAAAGCGGAACCCCGTTGGAATACCCGCCGATTTTCGGATAAGCATTCTTCCGGGCTGCCACATGCTCCCCATCTTCCTCAGCGGAAGACCCAGCGGCGGATCAGAATCTGCAGAATTCCTGCGGCCGGTACGGCGGCGATCATACCTGGAAGACCGAAACAGTACCCGAAGATACTGACGGCAAGCAGGACAAACAGGGGGTGAAGCCCCGTGGTATTTCCCACAATATGCGGATAGATCAGATCGCCGTCAATCTGCTGGATGAGAAAAAGTCCCAGAATGGCGGCGATTGCTTTCGTCAGCCCTCCGTCAAAGAAGGCGGTGAGAAAAGCAGGGACCATGCCGATAAACGGACCGAAATAAGGTATGATATTGAGAACTCCCATAAGCAGACCCAGGACCACTGCAAAATCCACACCAACCACTGCCAGAACCACAGAAGAGAGAAAGGCTACGAGCAGACTGTCCACCAGCGCACCTTTCAGAAAGGCGGTAATGACACGGTTGATTTCATCCATTATTTCGCAGATCTGACCGTGAAGCTTTTGCTTCAAAACCAGCGAAAGGAATTGGGTCCATAAAAGGAGAAAGAATTCCTTGTCTTTCAGAAGATAGACAGACACGATCACACCGAGAAACAGACTGATTACGCCGCCGGAAACTGCGGAAAGAAACCCTGTGACGGATTCCGCAGAAAATCGACGGATGGCCCAGCGCTGCAGACTGTCTGCTGCATCCTCGGCGGCCATCAGATCTTCCGGCAGGAAACGGCCGACAAAGGCAGCGGCAGTCTCGTAAGCCTCCTCAAAATATATCCGCACGATTTCCGCGGTTTCCCGAATGCCTCCGGTGGGCAGGGCACCCAGAATCAGAACGATGAAGCCATAAAGTAGCCCGATCAGAGCAGTAAGGAGAATCAGGTAAGTCAGAAGGATGGCCAGTTTTCTGCCTGTCCTTTTTCCAAACCATTCCACCGCAGGGCTCAAAAGGTATGCCAGTATCAGACCGGTCAGCAACGGGGACAGTGCGGTCAGAAGAGGCGAAATCAGTGTCCAGAGTCCGGCTGCGAGATCAATAAAAAAGTTCTCCATTTTACTCCATCCTTTCAGAAATAGTATGATTGAAAACGAAGAAAAATATGAGGAAAGCAATGAAATACAACGGGGAAACAATCTGAAATTTTGTCTGAAAAATGTTTTTTTTGAGACGGCTCAATCCCTTTCACTGCAACGGTTTGGGGGATTTTTCATGTATGCAAAAAAGTGCACGTTTTTTGCAAAAAAATGTTTGACTATACTGTATACACGGGTATATGATAGACATAGAAAGTATACATTATACATTCAAAAACATTAAGGAATCCATTCGAAGTGAGATGTGGAGTTTCGAGTGAATCGATAAGCGTAAAGTTGTAACGGCGGTTAGCCCCGCAGAGAAGAAGGGGACCGCAATTGAGGGAGGTAAGCAATTTATGAGAAAAGAATGGGAAGGTTTCGTGCCTGGACGCTGGACTGAGCAGATCGATGTGGAAGAATTTATTACGTTAAACTATCATCCGTATGATGGTGATGACAGCTTCCTGGCAGGTCCGACCGCAAGAACCACCGAATGTTCCAACAGAGTAAAGGAACTGCTGGTAGAAGAAAGAAAAGCCGGCGGCACTCTGAAGGTTGACGCAAGCAGAATCATGAGAATCAACGCCTTTGAACCGGGCTACATCATTCCTGGCAAGGATGTTATCGTTGGTCTGCAGACCGATGAGCCTCTGAAGAGAGGTATCTGCCCGTTTGGCGGCATCAAGATGGTTAGAGAAGAAGTTGCAGAATATGGCGAAAAGCTGCCGGAAGAAATCGACAGAATGTTCGATTACATCACTACCCACAACGATGGCGTGTTCAAGGCATATTCCAAGGAAATGAAGCAGGTAAGACATCTGGGATACATCACCGGTCTTCCTGATGCATACGGCAGAGGCAGAATCATCGGTGACTACAGAAGAGCCGCTCTGTACGGAATCGATTATCTGATCGAAGAAAAGGAAAAGGATCATGAACTGATTGCTTCCAGACACGTAATGAACGAAGAAAACATCAGAACCTCTGAAGAAATCTTCAACGAAATCAAGGCTCTGAAGAATATCAAGAAGATGGCAGAAAGCTACGGCTACGACATTTCCGGACCGGCGAAGGACGTTAAGGAAGCAATCCAGTGGACTTACTTCGCATACCTGGCTGGTATCAAGGAAGAAAACGGTGCCGCAATGTCCGTCGGCAGAACTTCCACCTTCATCGACATCTATGCAGAAAGAGACCTGGCAAACGGCGTTTACACCGAAGAACAGATCCAGGAATTCGTAGATGACTATATCCTGAAGCTGAGAGTAGCAAGACACCTGAGAACCAATGAATACAACGAACTGTTCGGCGGAGACCCGATGTGGATCACCGAAGGTATCGGCGGTATGGGTATCGACGGAAGACATAAAGTAACCAAGAACTCCTACAGAGTACTCCAGACTCTGTACAACCTGGGACCTGCACCGGAACCAAACCTGACTGTTCTGTGGTCCAAGGACCTGCCGGAACCGTTCAAGAGATTCTGTGCACAGGTTTCCATCGATACTGACTCCATTCAGTACGAAAACGATGACAAGATGCGTCCGACCTATGGCGAAGACTACTCCATCGCATGCTGCGTATCCGCAATTCAGATGGGTCAGCAGATGCAGTTCTTCGGCGCTCGCTGCAATCTGGCTAAGATCCTGCTGCTGGGCTTAAACGGTGGTATCGACGAAAGAACCGGCGAACACGTTGGCCCGCAGATGGAACCGGTTGGCGACGGCCCGATCGATTACGAAGATGCATGGAACAGATTCAACATCTATCTGGAATGGCTGTGTGAACTGTATGTAAACATCATGAACATCATTCACTTCATGCATGATAAGTATGACTTCGAAAGCTCCCAGATGGCATTCCTGAACTCTGAAGTAAAGAGACTGATGGCATTCGGTGTAGCCGGCTTCTCCGTAGCAGCTGACTCCCTGTCTGCAATCAAGTATGCAAAGGTATATCCGATCAGAGATGAAAACGGCGTTATCGTTGATTACAGAACCGAAGGCGAATTCCCTAAGTATGGTAACGATGATGATAGAGTAGACGAAATCGCAGTGAAGATTTCCGAAAGAACCATCGAGGAACTGAGAAAGCATCCGACTTACAGAAATGCTGTACACACTCTGTCCGTACTGACCATCACTTCCAACGTAATGTATGGTAAGAAGACCGGTAACACTCCGGACGGAAGAAGAGCTGGTACTCCGTTTGCTCCTGGTGCAAACCCAATGCACGAAAGAGATAGCCATGGTGCAGTTGCTTCCCTGAACTCCGTATCCAAGATTGACTGGGATACCTGCCAGGATGGTGTTTCCAACACCTTCTCCATCACGCCGGAAGCGCTGGGTAAGGAAAGAGAAGAAAGAAAGGACACTCTGGTAAGCCTGCTGAACGGTTACTTCAACAGAGGCGCACATCACCTGAACGTAAACGTACTGAACAGAAGCCTGCTGGAAGATGCATATGAAAATCCTGAAAAGTATCCAAGCTTAACTGTACGTGTATCCGGATACGCAGTAAGATTCAACGCTCTGTCCAAGAATCACCAGAAGGAAGTTATCGCAAGAACCTTCCATCAGTCCATCTAATTGGAAAATCCGATTCCTTGATAAAAATATAAAAATGATGTAAACTATATGAGGTGCCTGCGAAGCGTGGGCACCTCATATAGTATAAGTGAAAGGAGTTTGGAGATGAAAGGCAGAATCCATTCCATTGAAACATTTGGAGCTGTAGACGGACCGGGAATCCGGACCGTATTTTTCATGCAGGGATGTCCGGCACGGTGTCTGTACTGTCACAACCCGGATTCCTGGAAAACCGATGGCGGGAAGGACATAGAAATTGAGGAAATTGTGCACTGGGCTGTCAGAGGAATCCCATATTACGGAAATAAGGGCGGCGTGACCTTTTCCGGCGGAGAACCCCTGATGCAGGGTGAATTCCTGATTCAGGCCATGGAAGCACTGAAAAAAGAAGGGATTGGCAGTGCCCTGGATATCAGCGGGACGTACGTTGATGCGTTTACCCATGATGCGCTTGCTGCCTGCGATCTGGTACTGCTGGATATCAAGCACCCGGATCCGGAACGTTTTGAAATTATTACAGGTCGTAAGCAGGATACCTTGTTCGAAGTCATCGATATGATGAATGCGCTGGAGAAACCATGCTGGATACGCCACGTTGTCGTACCGGATATCAATGATACCGATGAAGACATTGAAGCACTGAACCAGTTCATTGAAAGGATACATAATATTCAGAAGGTAGAACTGCTTGGTTATCATACCATGGCAGTGAATAAATACGGGAAGCTGGGCATTACGTATCGTCTGAAGGGCGTACCGCCAATGGATGGTGAAAAACTGCAGCATCTGCGCAGCCTGGTAAAACTGCCTGCCGACGCGGTGAGCCAGGTATCCATCGAAACAAAATAGCATGGCCAGGAGAGGAAAGTCGAAACCTCTCCGAATGAACGAGCCGCTTCCGTGCATGAAATTCGAAATAAAAATCCCCGGCGCATTCTGCCGGGGATTTTCTATACTCGATTTTGATAAACCTCTTTACAATACTGAGATAATCCGTAATCTGAAAAGGAAAACTGCGGATTAAGCTTCCATAGCCTTCATTGCAGCTCTCTTTTCTTCTTCTCTTGCTTCCAGAACCTTGGCGTATTCTTCGTCGGTCATCTTCACCATTGTGATGCCGGTGTAGCCGTAGAAGATAGAGATCAGTGGATTGAACCAGTTCAGGATTGCATAAGGAATGTAGCCGCTTCCTACGCCCAGGAAGGATCTCATGGTAGCACCGCAGGTGTTCCAAGGGAAGAAGTTGGAAGTGATGGTACCAACGTCTTCCAGACATCTGGACAGGTTCTTCGGAGCCAGACGCATATCTTCGAATGCTTCCTTGAACATTCTGCCCGGCAGAATGATGGCCAGATACTGGTCGCAGCAGGTAGCGTTAACGAACAGGCAGGAGATTGCGGTAGCCAGAACCAGACCGCCTCTGCCCTTTGCAACCTTCAGCAGAGCACCTGCCAGGCTGCCCATGATACCGGTGCAGTCAACAGCACCGCCGAAGCACATAGCACACAGAATCAGGGAAATGGTCCAGAACATACCCTGCAGACCGCTGCAGCTCAGCAGACCTGCCAGCTCGTCCAGAACGGCATCTCCGGTACCTTCTACTTCATAACCGTTATTCAGAATGTTCATCAGGTCTGTAACAGGAGTTCCCTGCATCAGCATGAACGGAACACCCAGGAATACGCCGCCCAGCAGGGACGGAATTGCAGGAAGCTTTAATGCTACTGCGACGATTACGAAGATTGGAGGCAGTAAGTAAATAAGACCAACCTTGAAGTTATCTGTAATGAATCCAAGGATTAAATCAATCTGAGAAGTATCCGCATCAGCACTTCCGGAGTGCATGAAGCCCATTACCAGATAAGCAATCAGAGCAACACACAGGGAAGGACCGGTTGTGAAGATCATGTGCTTGATATGATCAAACAGGTTGGAACCTGCAACAGCAGGGGCCAGATTGGTCGTATCAGACAGCGGGGACATCTTGTCGCCGAAGTAAGCACCGGACACAACAGCACCAGCAGTCATTACGCTTGGGAATCCAAGAGCGGTACCAACACCGATCAGTGCAACACCCATGGAACCTGCGGTGGACCAGGAAGAACCGGTTGCCAGAGACACGATGGAGCACAGGATACATGCGGTAAACAGGAAGATGGACGGAGCAATTACCTTGATACCGAAGTACATCATGGAAGGTACAACACCGCCAACGGTCCAGGATGCAATCATGGCACCCACGATAGCCAGGATCAGGCAAGCCTGCATGGATCTGTTGATAGCAGCGAATATACCCTGCTCAATGTAAGCCCATTTCCAGCCGTTTGCAACGGCTACGATACCTGCAGCACAGGCTGACAGGATCAGACCGATGTGCGCTTCACCGCCGGAATCCTTCAGGATACCCCACATCAGGAAGCACATCATAAGCAACAATACAAGAACGCATTGCCACATAGGAATCTTCTTACCCATAAATAAATCCTCCTTACATATAAAAGTAAATAAAAAAGTAAAGTAAAGGATCTCATTCGAGATAACTATATTATAATTACGCTCCAAAACTTTGTCAATAAAATGTGAAGGAATGTGAAGAAAAATTTCATGAACGGCCGAACTGATGTATTTGGGTACAAAAATTGCATATAGCCATTGGAAGAAAGTACAATCAGAGAACGTCTCGCGCGGTACGTGGTGTGATAAGGAGACGGAAGCTTCGTCTATATTCTTTTATATTCTTTTTTCCTACATTATATATGATAATACAGGACATGACATAATACCTGCTGCCGAAAACAATTCGATTTGAGAATTCTCAAAAAATAAAATTAAAAAAAGAAGAGAAACCCCCTTGACGGGGAAGCGAGAAAGTGGTAATATAACAAAGCTGTCGCA
>JBJFHL010000056.1:0-39712 GCA_051893555.1 Anaerovoracaceae bacterium | reverse complement strand
CTGCTTTTCCATCTTCTTTCTAAAATTAAATATTCCCATAAAAACCTCCACAAATTCCGATTTAGTAACCAAATAAGGCAGGAGAAATTTCGTCTATATCAATAGTATTTTTTTGTTCTTCATCTAGGCGATAAACTTTATAATTTCCACCAACCAGAAGAGGCCCGCCACGATACGATGTTCCACAAATTCCAATCAATAAATTGCGAGTTGAAAATATCCAGCGGAATTCGACATCTCCCATTCCCCCAATCCCATATGACTTGACAAGAGATGCGTTTTCCAATAAATCACTAAGGATAGTTTCGTTTTGCTTTCTCTCGGTGAGTTCCAAAAAAATCGATGAAAGATATATTTCGCCAATTATAGCATTGCTTTCGTTTGATTGTTCTTCTATTATGCTAAGTTGTTCATGAATCGGTAAAGCTCTAAATTTGTTCCTTTCGGCATACTTATCCATTAAATCCATAAAAATCACCTCTCGTACATTATATTATCTTAACATAAAAAATTATACACCGGATAAAAAGTTTATCATAAATCGGACAGTAAAATCCCGAGTTATCTTACTCTTTCACCCAATAAAGCATATCCCAATCATCCTTTGGAACTGCGGGCCATTTTCACGATATCGCCCACGCCGTCCAGGACGATGGAAGGACGGTAGGCATAGGTTTCCAGAGTAGCCCGGGTGGAGACACCGGAAAGCACCAGAACGGTGGACATGCCGCTTTCCAGACCGGAAATCACATCGGTATCCATCCAGTCGCCCACCATGACCGCTTCTGCGGAGTGGCAGTTCAGCAGCCGCAGCCCGGTGCGCATCATCAGCGGGTTGGGTTTGCCGCAGAAATAGGCTTTGGTACCGGTTGCCATTTCGATGGGCGCCACCAGCGCACGACAGGCCGGAGCGATGCCGTTTTCAATGGGACCGGAGACATCGGAATTGGCGCCGATTAGCCTGGCACCCTTCAGAACCAGGTTGGTGGCTTTGGTCAGGGTATCCAGAGAGTAGGAGCGGCCTTCGCCGACCACCACGTAATCGGGATTCACGTCATTCATGGTGATGCCGGCATCGTATAGAGCATTGAGCAGTCCGGCTTCGCCGATCACGAAGGCAGAGCAGCCGGGTGCCTGTTCCTTCAGGAAGGCTGCCGTAGCCAGAGCGCTGGTATAGAAGTGTTCTTCCGGCACATCCAGCCCCATGCGGGAAAGCTTCTGATCCAGTTCCCGCGGCGTGTAACCGCTGTTATTGGTCAGAAACAGATACTCCTTCTTCTCATCATGGAGCCATTGGATGAATTCGGCCACGCCGGGCAAAATCCGGTTGCCGTGATAGAGCACGCCGTCCATATCGCAGATGAACCCCTTCTTTTCATTAAAATCCAATGTATTCATTTCCATTTTTTTATTACTCCTGTATATTCTCTTCGATGTCAGTCTAGCACAGTGACGTTAAATCACACCGTCCCGATTCGTTAACCGTCTGTAAAACTTTTTTCATCCGGCGCAGTCGGCACGTCCGGCACGTTCGGTGCAGGCGGCGCGGTGCGGATATTTCCGTGGAATTTGTCCAGATAGCTGACCCACTTGATATTCATCCGCGGATCCGGCAGCAGATGCATGTTGTACATGACCTTGTTGTGGTAGATGTCGAAGTGGCTGCCGACCGATGCCGGAAGGGCTTTCACATTGGCTGTGGTCTCGGTGAACTCCAGCGGCTGGCCGAAGACCTGTCCGGAGAAGGTGATGGCATCCCGGTCCATGCGGAGGTGGCCGCTTCCGGCAGACCAGTCGCGGTTGCCGTCTGCCCCCACAGCAGATACGGTCACGTCGCTTTCCAGTGCCTCGTCCAGATCGATCTGCTCCTGCTGCCACAGATACCACGCATTGATGGAGTCAAAAGGTCCGCCGTGGAGTACATACTGCGGATCCAGGCGAGCTTCCATGCCGCATACCCTGCAGCGGATGGTATCACCGGCGGATTCCGTCTGTAATTCTGCACCGCAGACCGGGCACTTATACAGGATACGGTCAAGTCCCAGTGCAGGCTCCTTGCAGCGGTAATTTACACCTGCCATCTGTGTTCTGGCCACCTGGTCCTCGTCGTGATAAATGGCAGCCTCCAGGGCTTCCTGAATTTCTGCAAGACTCATGGATGGGATGTCCTCACCCTTCAGAAGCTGTGCAGAGTCAACCTGAATCCGTCCCGGTCGGAAGCCGGATTTACCCCATTTCGGCAGAGTCAGATATGCGCCGTTTCCGGTTATGGTGTACACATCCACACCCAGCTTCTTTACCAGCTCCGCAGTGCCCTCCGTCAGGTTCAGCGAATGGCCGAAACAGGTGAGCCGACCCTCCGGGAACAGGACGATCAGATGACCCTGCTCTTTGGCCCGCATGATGGTCAGGATGGTTCGGATATCGGCACAGTACATCTTTTTCGGGATCACGGCCATCTGGTTCAGAAACCAGCGAATCAGCGGCCGGGACATGAAATGCTCACTGCCCACGAAGGTCGGCCGGTGCGGAAACAGGGCCAGTGCCACCAGGAGAAAGTCCATGTTGGAGATGTGCGGGCACAGGAACAGCGCCGGTCCCTTGACATCTTTGATGGCACTTCTGTCATAATGAACATGAAGCCGCAGCTTCAGAAACAGGCCCACCAGCAGGCAAAGCGGGTAAAACAGAATGGGATTGGGTTTTCTGATTTTTTTCTGTGTATTTTTGGATTTTGTATTTTTCGTTTTATCAGCCATGGTCATTGCTCCTTTTTTCTATGCAACTATCTGTATTATACCCGAAGAAGGCGGCTCTCTGCAATCCGGCATGGAAAAAATCTCTGAAATATAGTAAAATCAGGGTGAGTGTTTTTTGCATTTCCTGCGACGAAGAAGTGAAAGGGAAAGGAGAGAGAGATGGAGCAAGGCGCCGACTGCTACCGCCGCTTTCTCAGCGGTGATGAAAATGCCTTCGCCGAGATGGTGGAAACCTATCGGGAAGGCCTCATATTCTTCCTCTGCCGGTACGTGAACTCCGTGGAAACGGCGGAAGATCTGGCAGAGGACGTGTTTGTGGAAGTGCTGCTGCATCCGAAGCGGTACCGGTTTCAGTGCGCCCTGAAAACCTGGCTTTTCGCCATCGGGCGCCACAAGGCGGTGGACTATCTGCGCAGACACAGCCGGCTGCAGCTGTGCGATATGGAGGCGGCAGCGGAGCTGGCGGACCTGCGAACGCTGGAGGAGGACGTGCTCCGTAGCGAAGAAAACAAGACGCTGAACCGCGCGCTGGGCGAAATCAGCCCGGACTACCGGAACGCCATCCACCTGGTGTATTTTGAGGGATTATCCTGCGAAGAGGCGGCCCGGGTCCTGGGCAAAACCCGCAAGCAGACCGAAAATCTCCTCTACCGGGGCAAACTGTCTCTCCGCAAAATCCTTTCGAAGGAGGGGTTCGATTTTGAAAAACGATAAGGAATTTCTGGACCGCGTCTATGAAAAGCGGGATGCGGCTCTTTCACGGCGCAAAATCTGCAGAAAGCGGCTTCTTTCGGGGGGCACGGCGCTTGCGGCCTGCATGGTGCTGATGGTGGGGGGATGGCAGATGGATCTCTTCGGGGTTTCTTCTGACAGTGCGACCATGGAGATGGCGTCTCCGGAGGACCTGAATGCGGTGACGGATATGGCACCGGAATCGGATCAGGCATCACTGGGATCAGATCAGGCGTCACACGAAACGGATCGTGTGGAGCCGGGGACCTCGGCGGGGGCTGAAAGCGATGAAAGCAGCAAGCTGGCCGGACAGGTGGACAGTTACTATATGCTGCCTGCGGCAAGCCTGACGGATGCTGCGGGAAACAGTAATCGATGCAGCGGCGGAGAAGAAGTGGAAAAGCTGGAACGCCGGGCGGAGGCACTGGCCGAGGCAGGGAATGCGGTGCGGTCGGATGAGCCGGTGGAAGACTGGCAGGAGAAATATGCCTATGAGCTTCAGATCGAGAAGGAGCCGCAGGTGTTCACCTATTACTATATCAATGAGGAGGGGGACCTGGATGAAACGGAATAGAACATGGATGGCCGGCGTGCTGATTCTGGCACTGGTGCTGACGGCCGGTATGATGTCGCTGACCGGCTGCGGTCAGCAGGATTCAAACGGAGAGGAAGGTAACGAAGGAATGGGATTCTTTGGGAAGGATGACGGGTCGGATCGGGATGCCCGCATGGGAATGGATGTGCCGGAGGCGCTGGAGGATGTGAACTACCAGATCGGTCGGGTTTCCTACCGGATGTTTCAGCAGGCCATGGGCAAGCCGGCAGAAGAGGGAACCAGCGCCATGGTTTCGCCGCTGTCGTTGCTGACCTGTCTGTCTATGGCCCAGGCCGGTGCAGAAGGAAATACGAAGACGGAGATGGAGGAGACGTTCGGCTTCACGTTGGAGTCCTTTGCTTCCTGGCTGGATGGCTGGTATGACTCTCTGACGGAGGAGGATGAGACCAAGATGAATGTGGCCAATTCCTTCTGGTATCGCCAGGGATTTCAACCGGAAGAGGCGTATATGCAGTTACTGGAAGAACGTTTTCACGGGACAGCCCGTGAATCGGCGTTTGACGATTCGACGGTTTCCGAAATCAACCAATGGTGCGACGACAATACTTATGGCATGATTCCGCGTCTGGTGAATCAGCTGGATCCGGATCAGCAGGCGCTGTTGCTCAATGCGGTAGCCTTCGAAGGAAAATGGCAGAAAGCCTATGAAGATGATCTGGTGTCGGAAGGGGAAACCTTCGTGACGGAAGATGGGACGGAGCAGGAAGCGGTCATGCTGTATTCCAGAGAAGAGGTGTACCTTTCGGGAGAGCATACCACAGGATTCCTGAAGCCGTATCAGGACGGCTACAGCTTTGCGGCATTTTTGCCGGAAGAGGGAATGTCGGTGGAAGACTGGCTGAAGGAAACCGGTGAGGATGAATTTACCCGCATGCTGCAGGAATCGGAATATGCGCCCGTAAGCACAGCAATCCCTGAGTTCAAGTCGGAATACACGGCGCAGAACATGAAATCCGTCCTGCAGGACATGGGAATCCAAAGCCTTTTTTCTGCAGGGGATTGTGATCTGTCCGCCATGGGTAAGAGTGAAAGCGGAGACAGTCTGTATGTCAGCGATGTGCTCCACAAAACCTTCATCGAGCTGAACCGGGAGGGAACCCGGGCGGCTGCGGTGACCGGGCTGGTCATGAAGGCAACTTCCATGGAGCCGGAAAAGATCTATGAAGTCCGGCTGGATCGGCCGTTCGTCTATGCCATCCTGGACCAGGGCAGCATGACACCAATCTTCATGGGAATCGTCATGAACGTGGAATAAAAGAAAGCAGGAGGGGAATGGGATGAAAGAGAAAAGGAATAACGAAGAGAAAAAACCGGGCGGAAAGATTTTGCGAAGAAAAATCGGGGCGAGAGCCGTGACTGTGTGTCTGCTGGCGTGCCTGACTTTGGGGCTGGCCGGGTGCGGTGCCGGTGAAAGCGGGGTGCCTGCCGGAAAAACCGGGAATTCGGTGGAACTGACTGGGGCGGCAGAAGGGGTGCCGGGTCTGGAGAACAGTTCGCAGCTCTATTGCTTCGTAGGGGAGGAGGACTGTCTGACGGATCTTTCGGTGGATCTGTTTCAGCGGATCTGCAGCGGTGAGGAAAACGCACTGGTTTCGCCCCTTTCTCTGGTGACGGATCTGACCATGCTGGGCCGGGGTGCCAAAGGGGAAACGCTGACCCAGATGGAGCAGGGGCTGGGCCGGGATATGGACTTCCTGACGGCGTATCTGCAGGATTATTTCGGAGGTCTTCCCCAGACGAAGAAGGCGAAGCTGACTTCGGCCAATTCGGTTTGGATCCGGGATGACGCCGAGCGGCTGACCGTGGAGGAGCAGTTTCTGGTGGACGCCAGGGCGTATTTCAATGCAGAGGTGTACCGGGCGGCTTTTGACCGGGGAACGGTGGCGGACATGAACCGGTGGTGCAGCGAGAAGACGGACGGCATGGTGGAGGACATGATCCGGGAATTGCCGGATCATGAGGTGATCCATCTGCTGAATGCCATCTGCTTCGATGGAACGTGGCAGGAGCCTTATGAAAAGCATCAGATCCGCAAGGATGTGTTTACTTCGGAGACCGGCGTGCAGCAGAATGTGGATTTCATGTACAGCACGGAATTTGTTTACCTGGAAGGGGATTATGAGACCGGGTTCGTGAAGCCGTATCAGGATGGGTACAGCTTCGTGGCCCTGCTGCCGAAGGAGGATCCTCGAACGGGGCAGGCCATGTCTATGGCGGAGTATGTGCAGAGTCTCACCGGGGAGCGGTTCCGGGAACTGATATCTTCCGCGCTTTCGCCGGATTCGGAGGTGCCGGTGGAGACGGCAATGCCCATGTTCCAGATGGAGTATACGGCGGGCAAGGAGAAGCTGATTCCGGTGCTGGAGTCCATGGGCATGACGGATCTGTTTGACTCCGGCAGGGCGGATCTTAGCGGTATGGCGGTGTCCGACCGGGGAAACATCTATGTCTCCAGCGTGGCACAGAAGTGTTTCATCGAAGTGGATGCGGCGGGGACCCGGGCGGCTGCGGTGACAGATATCGCCGTAAGCGACGAATGTGCGCCGGAAGTGATGGAAATGAAAACCGTCCGGCTGGACCGGCCCTTCGTTTTCGCCATTGTTGATGATCAGTGCGGCGTGCCGGTGTTTCTGGGCGTGGTGACGGAAGTGGAATAGCACCCTTCGTCAGTTCTGCAAGGCAAAAGGGACGCCAAACATCCCTTGGATTTTAATTTGGCGTCCCGGCAGAGTGAATTTGGACTGTTTTGGCGAGAAATTTTCATTGCAACACGCAAGTAAAAGTGAAATAATGATTAAAATAGTTAAATAATACAGTTGTAAAATGGTATAAACGGAAAATAATGTTAACCATTAGCCGGATAATTGCTTTTCGCCGATAAAACAGGACGCCAACCGCAGAAAAAATGCGCAATTGGCGTCCCTTTTTGCGTGTCAAAAGCTGTGGAAGGCCGTGGAATACCGTGTGCCCTGCATCCCGAAGAGATTCTTCCGTTTACAAATGGAATTTTGGTGGTAAATATATTGTCAGCGATGTGTGGACAATACCAGTTAAATCAACATTTGAAATATAAAGGAGAATCTTAGAAATGAACAGTCAATCCAACGTAAAGAAATTAATCGGCGTGGTATCCGGTAAAGGCGGTGTGGGCAAGTCCTCCGTAACTTCCATGCTGGCAGTGGCTACCCAGCGGCTGGGATACAATGTGGCAATTCTGGATGCGGATGTGACCGGCCCGTCCATTCCGACAGCGTTCGGCCTGAAGGAAAAGGCTGCCGGCACCGATCTGGGCATCTTCCCGGTGGTTTCCAAAACCGGCATACGCACCATGTCCGTCAACTCCCTGCTGGAAGATACCACCGATCCTGTGGTATGGAGAGGTCCTGTTCTCAGCGGCGTCATCGAGCAGTTCTGGAACGACGTGATCTGGGGCGATGTGGACGTGATGTATGTGGACATGCCGCCGGGAACCGGTGATGTGGCACTGACCGTATTCCAGTCTCTGCCGCTGGACGGTCTGGTGATCGTCACTTCCCCGCAGGAACTGGTTTCCATGATCGTGGAAAAAGCGGTCAAGATGGCCAACATGATGAAGGTTCCTGTCATCGGTATCGTGGAAAACATGTCGTACTTCCAGTGCCCGGACTGCGGCAAACAGCATAAGATTTTCGGCGAAAGCCATATCGAGGACGTCGCTGCAAAATATGCAATCCCGACCCTGTCTCAGCTTCCGATGAATCCGAAGATTGCGGCTGCTTGCGATAAGGGTATGATCGAGCTCTTCGAGGGAGACTGGCTGGACAACATGGTGGATGCCTGCCTGAAAGCAGACAACCCGGACAAGCATGACGGCATGCCGCCTGCACCGGAGGGCTGCAGCGGCAGCTGTGAAAGCTGCGGCGTGGAAGGCTGCGGCAGCCGCCAGTAACAGATGAGAAAGCAATGTCATTTCAGCTATGACGAAAATAGAAAGACTCCATACTGAAAAAGTATGGGGTCTTTTTTTACCATTGACAGAAAGTGTAATACTACTTATACTATTGATAAAGAAACAAGGCAGTCTTCGGATCAAAAAGGCTGGGAAAGGAAATACACGAGAACGGAGGGAAAAGTCTATGGAAAGAAGACAGAAAAGGGTTGGTATCCTCATGGCTGCATTGGCAGTGCTGCTGCTGTGTGCAATGTTTCTGACGATCGATACAGCAGATGCGGCCGTGAAATACCAGTTTGCAGGAATGTATGCTGTTGATGACGTTGATACACTGAGTGATCTTGAGCTGGAAAGGATCAAAGAAGCGCCGACCGGCGGGTATTATTTGGCAGAGTCCAACTTCGAGAGTCAGAAAAAATATTTCTATTATGCAACCGCACTGGATGGGAAAAAGGTAAAATTTGCGACCGTGTCGTTATCCGATAGCCTGCCGTATAACGGTAAAGTACTTACAAATGGTTCGAAGATCTATTACAGTCTGAAAAGGGCAGAGAAAGGCCGAATCTACTGCGGCAGCATCGATGGTAGTAAACCGAAACTGCTAAAAACGGTGAGCCTCAAAGGGAACGACGAGATTACACTGCTGGGGATCTACAACGGCAGCCTTTACTTCCAGACTGGAGATATAAACAATGTATATTCCCAAAAAACACCGCTTTACAGACTGAACCTGAAATCAAAAGAACTGAAAAAGGTATCTGTAAACTTTAACGCAACATATGGCTATGCATCCGGCAACGGTCGCTATCTGTACGGCTCCAGCGTAGGCAAAGACGGCATCCGTGTTTTCGACTGCAAGACAAATAAGATCATCCGGACACTGACAGGCGGGCTGAGCCCTTATGTCGACGGTGGGAAGCTTTTCTACTACACCCATAGTTACGAAAAGAATTATAACCGCATTTACAGGGCATCCTTAAGCGGCGCCACCCGTGAGCTTCTGCTTGAGATCCCGGTATATAATGCAACGGTGGAATATATGGGTGCTGATGTCGTCTGCTACCAGACCTGGGCGGAAGGTGTCGAGCAGGGATTCCATGTTTATACCGTGGCAACCGGCGAGGACAAGGTGGTTGATATGGACCATGCCGGGGAAGAGGGATACAAGACACGGGAACGGTAATCGTAAACAGATAGAAACGAACAGGATATCATAAAAAAACGGCTGTTTCGTGCAGAGTGCAGAGGCAGCCGTTTTGTTGTGTTCCTAAATAAAATCGTACTTTTCCAGATAGGCTTTGATCTCCCGGCGGGTCTGGAGCATGGCTTTCGCCGCTGCCGTGGAATAGCGGCCCTTCTCAACAGCGTAGCCGCCGTACACATAGCCGGACAGCGCCTTGGTGTAGGTGCCGAATTCTTTTTTCATGCCTCCCAGGTACCGGGCAGCCACATCGATGCTGACTTCCGCTTTATAGAGGCTGGAAGGCTTGTAGCCGTATCTTCTGGCCAGACCGTCGCTGGTCTGCATCATGCCCTTGTAACCGTACGGGCTGGTGGCTTTGGAATTGAAGCCGCTTTCCCTTTGAGCCAGAGCCATGAGGATCTTCGGATCCAGGTCGTATTTTTTTCCGGCGTCGATGAAAGTCTGTGCCAGCTTGCGGGACCATACCTTTCCCATCTTCGGGTTGATCTTCCGCATGTAGGAAGCAAGGCCGTTTCTGTATTTTTCCGCTTTCAGGCGAGCCGCCTTTTCTTTGGCGGTTTCCTTCGGCGTTTCCTCCTCGGAGGAATCCGTTTCTTCTTCCGCAGGTTCTTCCTCTTCCGTGGATTCCACCGGTTCTTCGGATGTTTCTTCCACGCTGGTTTCTGTGTTTTCTTCCGACAATGTGTCTCCGGTTTCAGACGCAGATCCCTCTGTGCCAGGCAGTATTTCCGATTCCGGAACAGTATCTGCAAAGGCCGGAGCCCATGTACACAGCACCATTGCCAGCGTCAGAACGGCTGCAATCAGTTTCTTATACATAAATAATTCTCCTCTTCTTTGTTCAGACATACTGAAAAATATTCAACATGCCGTTCCATTATAACCTAAAATGGATGTTTTGTCCACTTTTACGAGGAAAAGCACCTGGAAATGACGGAAACAACAGAATTATTCACACAAAGCACACACATTCCGGGACATTTTATTTTAGAATGTTTTATAGGAACAGGGAGGGTATGAGAAACATGTTCGGGTATGTAATGATCAATAAACCGGAATTAAAAATAAAGGATTTCGAGCAGTACCGGAGCTATTACTGCGGACTTTGTGAAGCGCTGAAGCGGCGGCACGGACTGATCGGAAGATCCATGCTGAATTATGATATGGTATTTCTGGTCATGCTGCTCAGCGATCTTTATGACGTGGAGAGCGAAGAAACCTGCTGCCGTTGTATGATGCATCCGGTTCATAAGCACTGCCAGCGGTATAACACCGTCAGCGATTACTGTGCGGATATGTGTGTGCTTCTGTCATATCATAAATGCGTGGACGACTGGAATGATGAGAAAAAGCTGAGCCGCTGGGTACTGGCGAAGCTGCTCCGCCGTCGGGCGAAAAAAGTGGAAGCAAAGTATCCGGAAAAAGCCGCTTTCATCGAAAAAAAGCTGAATATGCTGTATATCGCCGAGCAGGCGAAGAATACGCCCATCGATAAGGTGGCCAAGTCCTTTGGAGAAATCATGGCGGAGGTTTTCGCATATAAAGACGATTTCTGGAAAGAAGACTTATATAAGATCGGATTCTATCTGGGGAAATTCATTTACCTGCTGGATGCCTATGAAGACATCGAGCTGGATCTGAAGACCGGAGACTATAACCCGTTTAAGGAAATCTGCCGCAACGACAATTTCGAAGAGCAGGCCCTGCAGCTGATGATGCTGATGATGGGGGAATGTACCGATGCCTTCGAACGGCTGCCGCTGGTGGAAAACGTGGAGATCCTGCGGAATATCCTGTACTCCGGTGTATGGGTGCGGTACGGCCAGGTGAAATCCAGACGTCTGGAAAAGGAAAAGAAAAAAGCAGAAACAGTAAAGGAGCAGAACCAGGGATGAATCCTTATGAGATATTAGGCGTTTCCTATGACGCCTCCGAAGAAGAAATCAAAAAAGCGTACCGGCAGCTGAGCAGAAAGTACCATCCGGACGCCAATATCAACAATCCGAATAAGGATGCCTATGAAGAAAAATTTAAGGAAGTCCAGCAGGCCTATAAGACGATCATGGATCAGCGGCAGGGCAAGGGCCAGGCAGCGGCAGAAGACTTCTGGGGATTCGGGCAGGCCGGCTACGGACAGGCAGGTGCACGTACGGAAACCCAGGATGAGCAGTATCTGCGGTCTGCGCTGAACTATATTCAGAACGGATATTACCGGGAAGGCCTCAATGTGCTGGAACAGGTGCAGGACAGAAGAGGACCGTGGTATTATTACAGCGCCATCGCCAATTACCGCATCGGCAACAATGCCATTGCACTGGAGCATGCGAAAATCGCCTGCTCCTTTGAACCGAATAATTTTAATTATGCATCCCTGCTGAATCAGCTGCAGGGCGGCGAAATGCGGTACCAGCAGCGCAGCGCCAGCTATGGCGGAAATCCGACCGGCACCTACAGCAACCACTGCATGCAGGTCTGCGGCTATATGATGCTCTGCAATCTTTGCTGCGGAGGCGGCGCATATATGGGCATGCCGGTGCTCTGCTGCATTTAGAATTCTATGCATAAAAAAATCGAAGGACCTTTCGGAATCCTTCGATTTTCTGTTTTTTGTTACACGTCTACCCGGTTCAGGGTGCCGCCTTCCAGATAGCTTTTCAGGTTTTCTGCGGACACGTCACAGATGGTCTGGCGGGCTTCACGGGAAGCCCAGGCAACATGCGGTGTGATGAACAGATTCGGAACGCTGAAGAGCGGTTGATCGCTTCGCGGCGGCTCTCCGTTGACCACGTCGATGCCGGCAGCGGCCAGTTTGCCGGACCGTAGGGCGTCTGCCAGGTCAGCCTCATTGATCAGGGCGCCCCGGGCAGTGTTCAGAAGAATGGCACCGTCTTTCATCTTCGCAATGAACTCTTTATTGACAAAGCCCATATTCCCGGCGGTGGCCGGGCAGTGGAGGGTTACGATATCCGAGGTGACTGCGGCTTCGGCATCCCGGCTGTATATATTGACTTTCATGCCGAACGATTCTGCGATTTCCCCTACTTTTCGGCCGATATTGCCGTAGCCGATGATGCCCAGAGACTTACCGGAAAGCTGTAGGATGGGCTGCTTCACCAGGCAGAAATCGGCGGAGCGGCTCCACTCACCCGACTGGACAGCTTCATTGTGCAGACCCACCGCATTGGTGATTTCCAGAAGCAGCGCGAAGGTGTGCTGTGCCACTGCGTCGGTGGAGTAAGCCGGAACGTTGCAGACGGCAATCCCGCGTTTTCTTGCTGCATCCAGATCCACATTATCATAACCGGTTGCCAGCATGCCGATGAACTTCAGATTGGGACAGGCATCCATGACTTCCGCGGTCATCTTACACTTACTCAGAAAAGCGGCAGGGGCTTCCCCGATCACAGCAGTGACCTGATCCTGCGGTGTTCTTCCGTGGATTTCCAGTTCACCCATTTTAGAAAGCGCGTTCCAGGATAAGTCGTTCTGGGTAATCGTTGCCCCGTCGAGAATGACGATCTTCATTGATTCAAATCCTCCTGCGAATATATTTTGCTGGGAATAGTGTAACAGAAAGTCGCAGGCAAGTACACAGATTTTTTTGAATTCCCGCCATTTCTGTGGTATACTATATTTTATGTAAAAAAAAGAGACGAGAGGTGGAACATGCGAATTGACGGAAGAGAAAAGGATCAGCTTCGGCCTGTAAAAATAACAAATCACTATCTGATGAGTCCGCAGGGTTCGGTGCTGATTGAAATGGGAAACACGAAAGTCATCTGCACCGCGTCGGTGGAAAATTCCACGGCACGGCATCTGGTGGGAACCGGAAAGGGCTGGGTGACTGCGGAATACGGCATGCTGCCGGGCTCTACCGGAACCAGAAAGAAGCGGGATAAGGGCGGAAAGCAGGATGGCCGGTCTGTGGAGATTCAGCGTCTCATCGGACGGGCGCTGCGTTCTGTGGTTGATATGGAGAAACTGGGTGAGAGAACCATCTGGATCGACTGTGATGTGATTCAGGCGGACGGCGGTACGAGAACGGCGTCTATCACCGGAGCATTTGTGGCTATGGTGGAGGCGATGAAATGGATGAAGCAGCAGGGCATGATCGATGAAATCCCTGTGAATGCACAGGTCTCTGCTGTCAGCGTAGGTATGGCAGGAGAGGAACGGATCCTGGATCTCTGTTACGCGGAGGATTCTCATGCGAAGGTGGATATGAATGTGGTCATGACCGATCAAGGTGAGTTCATCGAAGTCCAGGGCACGGGGGAAGAGTGCCCGTTTACCAGGGAGGACCTTTCAGCGCTGCTGGAACTGGCTGAGAATGGCTGCAGACAGCTGCACCAGGTACAGAAAGAAATCATCGGAGAAATCACAGAAGGATAAGCAGTGGGATAAGGAGAAAAAACTATGGCAGTCATTGTGGCAGCATCCAAGAACAAGCATAAAATAGAAGAAATCGAAGCCATCACGAAGAAGTACGGCATGCACGTAATTCCGAGAAATGAGGCAGGCGTGCCGGACGAGATCGAAATTGAAGAGGATGGGGAAACCTTCGAAGAAAATTCCCTGAAGAAAGCACGGGGCATCATGGAGATCTGCGGGCAGATCACCATTGCAGATGATTCCGGGCTGATGGTAGACTATCTGGGCGGTGCACCGGGTGTCTACTCGGCGCGCTTCGCAGGGGAGGATGGAAACGATGAAAAGAACAATCAGAAGCTGATTCATCTTCTGGAGGAAGTCCCGCCGAAGGAAAAGACGGCGAAGTTTGTCTCGGTGATTACATTGATCTTTCCCGACGGAGAGACCATCGTAGCGCGAGGTGAGTGCCCGGGGCGCATCATTGATCAGCCGGTGGGCGAAAACGGTTTCGGCTACGACCCGCTGTTTGTGCCGGACGGATATCATAAGACCTTCGCACAGCTGACGGCGGAGGAGAAGAATCAGATCAGCCATCGCGCCCGTGCGCTGCAGGAACTGGAGCGGCAGCTGCTGGTACGGAAGTAAGGAGAGATTTTTTGAAAAAGATAAAGGAGATGACCCGGGAACGTGTGAAGCGCATGGTGATCCTGGGGTTCCAGAAATTGAGCGATCCGTATTATCAGGGGGCAGCCGCAGAAATTGCCTTCTATTTTCTGCTGTCCATTGTGCCGACCCTGATCCTGCTTTCTCAGCTCCTGGGCCTGTTTTCCATTTCTCTGGACGGGATACGGGACTGGCTCAACACGGATATGATTCAGGTGGAAGGTGCGGATATGATTCTGTCGCTTCTGGATTATTCCCCTTCCGGCGTCAACAGCGTATTTCTGGCTGTCACCGCGGTCTGGGCAGCATCCAGGGCGCAGTTTGCCATGCTGCGGATCACCAACTATACCCTGACCGACGGCATTTCTACAGGAAAAGGTTATGTACGGGACCGGATCCGGTCCCTGAAGACGGTGGTCATCACCGTGTTTACCATCGGGTTCTCGTTGGTGATCCTGGTCTACGGCGAGCTGATCCTGAAGCTGGTTTTCGGTATCGTGGTGGGAAGCGAAATCGCGGAAAAGACCTGGGTGATGATCCGCTGGCCCATTGCAGCGGGCCTGTATTTTCTCATGATCTCCTATAACTACTATGTGCTGCCGACCCACCGGGTTCCTTACCGTGCCGTGGTACCGGGCAGTATCTTTGCATCCATCGGTCTGATGGTTGTGACCTGGGTGTACTCCATCTATACCAGCGTATCGTCCGGTTACGATATTCTCTATGGTTCGTTTTCCAATTTTGTAGCCCTCATGTTCTGGTTTTATCTGCTTTCGTGGGTTCTGTTCCTCGGCGTGATTCTGAACAAGGTCTGGTGGGATTCCCGGTTCATTCCGGAGGAGTAAAGGATATGGCTTAGCCCAGGCTCACATCCAGGATCATCATTACCAGAAATCCGGCGATGAAGCCCAGGGTAGCGGTTTTATCATCCTGGCAGACCCTTGCTTCCGGCAGAAGTTCCTGAATCACCACATAGATCATGGTTCCTGCGGCGAAGGCCAGCAGCAGGGGCATAAACGGTGTGATCAGGGCGGCGAGAACAGCCGCCAGCACGCCGAAAACCGGTTCTACCACGGCAGACATGCTGCCCAGGCAGAACGCTTTTTTCTTTCCGATTCCATTCTGTATCAACGGCAGAGCCACTGCCGTACCTTCCGGATAGTTCTGAATTCCGATCCCCAATGCAAGGGCAACGGCTCCTGAAAACAGGGATGCATTTCCCGGGTCGCTCATGGCCATGGCAAATGCCAGCCCGACGGCCATACCTTCGGGAATGTTGTGTATGGTGATGGCAGTAATCAGCATCCGGGTACTTTTTTTCAGTTCGCCGTTCCTGCCGGAATCCTCCGGAAGTTTCGAATCCGCCGGGTGGCCGGATTTTGCAGGGGAAACGGATTTTGTCGGATGACTCCGCTTCGCCCAAAAACGCTGCAGCAGCCCGTCTGCAGCCAGCAGGGCAAGCACGCCCAGCAGAAACCCGCCGGTCATGACCAGCCAGCTGATCTGCCCCAGAAGTTCTGCCCGCTCGATGCCTGGGAGCAGCAGAGACCAGACAGAAGCGGCAACCATGACGCCTCCGGCAAATCCGAGAAATGCGCACTGCACTTCTGCCCCGATTTCACGCTTTACCCAGAATACGTTCAGCGCGCCCAGCGCGGTCACGGAAAATGTAAACAGGGTTCCGAGGAACGCCCATAGTATTCCATCCATATTTGATGTTCCTTTCTTACAGTGGTTTTCCTATGTCAGCATAAACTACATCAGCAAGATATACTATGATTTTTCTGCCGCGGAGGTTCCGCCGCAGCACTTGCAAAATCTGGGGAAAAAGAGTAAAATAAGAGGCGTATCAAGAGAAAAAGGGGACTGAAAATGGAGAAGAAATTACTGATTATCATGAACCCGCGTTCCGGAACCATGCGTGCAAACAAGCATCTGACGGAAATCGTGGAGGTCTTCGTGGAGCAGGGGTATCTGCCTACGACACTGGTAACCACCAAGCAGGGAGACGGCACGGAGTATGTGAAACGCTATGGCGCAGAGCAGGATCTGATTCTCTGCATCGGGGGAGACGGAACTTTTAATGAGGTAGCATCCGGCATTGTGGAGAGCGGTCTGCGGATTCCTGTGGGATATATTCCCGCCGGCAGTACCAACGATTTTGCAAACAGCCTGGGATTGTCCCGGGATGTGATCCTCAACGCCAAGAGCATTGCTTCCGGTGAGAAGGTACCCATCGATCTGGGAAGCTTCAATGGAAGGCCGTTTTCCTACATAGCATCCTTTGGGGCCTTTACCAAGGCATCCTATGCCACGCCGCAGAGTATCAAGAATTCGCTGGGCCACCTGGCCTATATTCTGGAGGGCGTGAAAGAAGGGCTGACAGCACTGACTTCTCTGAAACCGATTCAAATGTCCATTGAGGCGGACGGTGTGCTGTATGAGGGAGACTATCTGCTGGGTGCGGTGAGCAATTCCACATCCATTGCAGGAATCCTGACATTGAAGCGGGAATACGTGGATATGAGCGACGGACTTTTTGAACTTCTGCTGATCCAGATGCCCAAGGATCTGCTGGAACTGACGGAACTGCTGCATATGATTTCTCTGCAGAACTTTTATGAATCCAACCTGATTACCTTCGTCAATGCGAAGGAGTTCCATATCAAGGCAGATAAGGATCTTTCGTGGACCCTGGACGGAGAATATCAGGAAGGAGCAGAAGACATCGTCATCCGAAACATGCATCATGCCATCGATCTGATTATGAAAAAGAAGGAGCCGGTCATTATCAACTCCGCATGGAAGGGAAGGGAAATTCGCTATGAATGAGTTTTTGATACTGGCCTTTCTCTTTTTCATCGGCTGTATGGCAGGCTGGTGTCTGGAGGTGCTGTACCGGAGATTTGCGCCGGCCAATACATCCCGTAAGTGGATCAACCCGGGCTTTCTCAACGGACCGTGGCTGCCTCTTTACGGTTTCGGGCTGTGCTGCCTGTATCTGTTGGCCGGGCTGGAAGGCACTGCGGTCATGCGTCATGTGAACGTGGGGAACAAGCTGATCCTGTTCGTGATCATGGCTCTGGTTATGACCCTGCTGGAATATGTGGCAGGTCTGATCTTCATCAAAGGCATGAATATCAAGCTCTGGGATTACTCCAATGAGAAATTTAACATTCAGGGCATTATCTGCCTGAAATTTTCCTTCTACTGGGCACTCCTGGGCGCGTTTTACTATTTCGTGATCCATCCGCGGGTGGTAGAGGCGCTGACCTGGTTTGCGCAGAATCTGGCATTTTCTTTCGTCGTGGGAATGTTTTACGGTGTGTTCCTGGTGGATCTGGTGGCTTCTCTGGGCATTGTGGCCAGAGTGCGGCGGTTTGCCATTGACAACCAGATTCAGATCCGCTATGAGGAACTGAAGCAGGAGATCCGGGAAAATGCCGAGGCGCGGGCTGCCGAGCGAGAGGAGAAGCTGGCAAAGCTCCGCTTTCTGCTGCCGTTCCGGTCGGAAGTTCCGCTGGGTGAGCATCTGAAAAAGTATGGTGAGCTTCATGATGCCTTTGGTGTCACACCGCAGGAATTCTTCGATGAGCTGCAGGATAAGGTGGCGGACAAGGTGGATGCAGCCAAAGATTCTCTGCGGGAAGCACTGCAGGATACCGATATGGGAGGAAGAGGCACCGGAAAATAGGTGTAAATGGTGAAAAAGGCTTTTCAAAATCCGTGCGCCCGGATTTTTCGGGGATTTGCAAGGGCTCTTTTGGTTGGCACAGTAAGACTATGGCCAGCTTATGGGGCGGAAGATTTGAAAAGGAAATGGATGATCTGGTAAAGCGTTTCAACGCCTCCATCTCCATGATGCACCTGTCCAGATGGCAGCTACTGTACCGGCAGCTGTAATTTCTGCGGCGGAAAACCATAAAATAGAAAAAAAGAGGATAAGAAACATGGATAAAAAAGAATATGCACTGAAAAAACACGAAGAATGGCAGGGAAAGCTCTCCATCGAATGCAAGGCCCCTGTGACCAACCGGGAAGAACTGGCCGTGGCCTATACGCCGGGCGTTGCAGAACCATGCCTGGAAATTGCCAAAGACGAAAGTCTGGCCTATAAGTACACCGGAAAAGGAAATCTGGTGGCTGTCATTACGGATGGTACCGCTGTGCTGGGACTGGGTGACATCGGTCCGTCTGCCGGCATGCCGGTGATGGAGGGAAAATGTGCCCTGTTTAAGGCTTTCGCAGGAATCGATGCGGTTCCAATCTGCATTAATTCCAAGGATCCCCAGGTGATCATCGACACGGTTTACAGCATTTCCAAGAGCTTCGGCGGCATCAATCTGGAAGATATCAGTGCGCCGCGGTGCTTTGAGATTGAGCGGACCCTGATCGAAAAGTGTGACATCCCCGTATTCCATGATGACCAGCACGGTACTGCCATCATCACCTGTGCCGGCCTGCTGAACGCCTGCAAGGTGACGGGCAGAGAACTGGGCAAGCTGAAGATCGTCATCAGCGGCGCGGGTTCTGCCGGCATTTCCATTGCGAAAATGATCCTCCGCATGGGATTCGGTGATGTGATCCTCTGCGGCAGCAAGGGAACCATCTACGACGGTGCACCGTACAACAATCCGGAGCAGCAGAAAATGGCCCAGATTACCAATAAAGAGAAGCTGGCGGGCAGTCTGGCAGATGCCATGAGGGGGGCCGACATTCTTATCGGCGTATCCAAACCGGGTGTGGTCAGCCAGGATATGATCCGTTCCATGGCAAAGGATCCGATCGTCTTCGTCATGTCCAACCCGGTGCCGGAAATCATGCCGGATGAGGCGAAGGCTGCAGGCGCTGCCGTGGTCGGAACCGGACGTTCTGATTTCCCGAACCAGGTGAATAACGTACTGGCGTTTCCTGGCATCTTCCGCGGTGCCCTGGATGCAAGAGCACCGAAGATTACGGAAGAGATGAAGGAAGCGGCGGCGAGAGCCATCGCAGGCATCATTCCGGAAACGGAACTGACGCCGGAATATGTGCTTCCGGATCCATTCAACCCGGAAGTAGTGAAACAGGTGGCAGCTGCGGTGAAAGCTGTGGCAGAAGCAGACGCGCGGTAAGAAACGCGGGAAACAGAAACACAAAAAACAGAAAATGTGAGATAAACTGGTGAAATGGTGCCCGAAATGGGCGCCATTTCTTGCATACGCTGCAGACGGTGGAAGCGGAAATCAATTCCCTGCAAATGTTCGTTCTGTCTGCACTTCTGGAAGGAGAAAGGCATCTTTGCCACGGAGCAGGAAATCCGAAGCTGCCTGCGAAGACTCAACGAAGCCGGATTGACTCTTTCGTTCAAAAGGAGAAAAGGAAGTGTTCTGACGGAGAGGGGAAGACACTGGTCTGATACCAAGAAAAGTCCCGGCGGGCCGTAAGGTCTGCCGGGACTTTTATATTTTAAATTTGGCTACCGGTTTTTTTTATATAATTAGGTGTTGAAGAAAAACATTGAAAAATCAATGGGTTTTAAGGTAGAATAAAGTCAGGAGAATTTGAGATAAAAGCGTAAAACCAAGGAATCGAAAAACAATGGAGGAACAAAGTATGGAAAAAATCATGCAGCTTCTCGATGCCGGCAGTTTCATGGAGCTTGGCGGACAGGTCTGTGCCAGAAGTACGGATCTGTGCAGCGCAGCAGGTGCACGGGCCTCAGACGGTGTTGTGACAGGATACGGCACGGTGGATGGCAAGCTGGTCTATGTTTTCGCACAGGACCGCAGCGTCATGGGAGGCACATTCGGTGAGATGCACGGAAAAAAAATCATCCGTCTGTACAGACAGGCCATACGGGCGAAGGCACCGGTGATTGGTCTGCTGGACTGCAGGGGCATCCGGATCGAAGAAGGCATTGACGGACTGGAAACCTTCTCAAAACTGTACAAGGTGCAGGCGGAAGCCAGCGGGAACATCCCGCAGCTTATGGCCGTCATCGGACGGTGCGGTGGCGGCATGTCCGTTGCAGCGCGCATGGCGGACTTTGTATTCGTGGAAAAAGAAAAAGGCGAACTGTTCCTGCAGGGGGATCCTGCCATACAGGAAACCTATGCAGAAGGATCTTTATCCTGGGAGGAAATTGTAGACAGAATCCGGAATCTGATTGGTATCATGCCGTCCTCTGCTGACGAACTGCCTCCGATCGGCCCATGTGCGGATGATCTGAACCGGATGTGTCCGGAACTGGACGGCTATGACGGAGACAGCAGGATGCTGCTGAACGTTATTTCCGATGATCGATTTTTCCTGGAGACGGGAGCCGAACACGGTATTGGCATGACTACAGGTTTTTTCAAATTGAACGGAACTGCCATCGGCGGCGTGGCAGCCTGCGGAAAACTGACCGCCGACGGACTGGATAAAGCGGCCGACTTTATTTCCCTGTGCGACAGATACCACATTCCGGTACTGACAGTAACTGACACAGAAGGGTTTGCTTCCGGAGAGAAAGAAGAAGTTTTTCTGCCGAAGGCAGCGGGACGGATGGTGCGGGCGCTGACCTGTGCCTCTGTACCAAAGATAAATCTTATCGTGGGTCAGATCTATGGCAGTGCCTACAGCATGATGAATACCAGAGGCCTCGGGGCGGATTATGTCTTCATGTGGGAAGATGCCCATGTAAATGTGCTTCATACCCATCAGGCACTGGACATGCTGGATCAGAAGCTGGAGCCTTCCAAACTGCAGCTGATGTCTGAAGTATATGAAAAGAACCGCAGCAGCGCCGACGCCATGGCAAGACGAGGCTATGCGGATAAGAGAATCAAACCTTCTGAAACCAGGCAGTATCTGGCAGGTGCTTTTGAGACCTTTGCCAACCTGTACCGGTAATATGGGAAAGGGGGAAGTGATATGACGTTTGGTGAGATCCTTTCCAAGGCGGCAGTCAATACGCTCCTTGGAATGGGAACCGTGTTTTTTATGCTGGTTCTGATCATTGCGGTGATCTCCCTGTTCCGCTTTATTCCTGATAAGAAGAAGGAAACGGAAGGAAAAGCAGAAGGTGAAGCAGGCAATTCGCAGTTTCCGCAGACTTCACAGGCTTCACAGCGATCGCAGACAGAACTGACGCAGCCGGGAGCCCCGGATGATCCGCTGCTGATCCCTGTGATTATGGCGGCGCTGATGGCAGCCATGGGGGAAGAGGGCTCTGCGACAGCCATTGCCGACGGAACCTGCCCGTATACCGTCCGGTCCATCCGGCGCAGATAGCAGAATACAGCGTGCAGTTACAAGAAAGGAAAGCAACGAAATGGAAACATATATTATCAGAGTAAACGGATTCGAATATGAAGTGGAAGTAGAAAAGAAGGCTGCAGGCGCCGCATCTCAGGCAGCACAGGCATCTTCCGCAGCGGCAGCACCTTCAGCACAAGCAGCTGGGTTATCCCCGGCTCCGAAGGCAGCCGCCGCAGGCAAGCCGGTAGCCACCGGTACAGCCGGAAAGGTATGGAAAGTAGTTCAGAAGGCAGGCGCCCAGGTAAAGCGGGGCGACAGCATCGTGATTCTGGAAGCCATGAAGATGGAAATCCCTGTGGTGGCACCGGAAGACGGCACCATCGGAGAAATCCTGGTGACAGAAGGGGAAGCCGTAGAATCCGGTCAGGCCGTCGCTACCATCCTGTAGAAGGGACAGAGGACATACATTATGGAATATATTGCGAATACACTTTCGAACCTGATTCACCAGACGGCGTTTTTCGACCTGACCCTGGGGAATCTGGTCATGATCGTGGTGGCATGCGGATTTCTGTACCTTGCCATCGCCAAACAGTATGAGCCGTTGCTGCTGCTGCCGATCGCCTTCGGCATGCTGCTGGTAAATATCTATCCTCCGATTATGGAAGAGGGCGGCCTGCTGTATTACTTCTATCAGCTGGACGAATGGGCCATCCTTCCGTCCCTGATTTTCCTGGGCGTCGGCGCACTGACCGATTTCGGTCCGCTGATTGCCAACCCGAAGAGCTTCCTGCTGGGTGCGGCAGCCCAGTTCGGTATTTTCGGTGCCTATCTGCTGGCCATGTGTCTGGGTTTCAATGATCTGGCGGCTGCAGCCATCGCCATCATCGGCGGCGCCGACGGTCCGACTTCCATCTATCTGGCATCCAAGCTGCATCAGACGGAAATCATGGGACCGATTGCCGTGGCAGCTTACTCCTATATGTCGCTGGTGCCGATCATTCAGCCCCCGATCATGCGGGCTCTGACCACCAAAGAAGAGCGCGCCATCAAGATGGAGCAGCTGCGGCCGGTATCCAGGAGAGAGCGGATTTTGTTCCCAATCGTGGTGACCATCGTGGTCTGCGGTCTGCTGCCGTCCACCACACCGCTGGTGGGTATGCTTATGCTGGGCAACCTGTTCCGGGAAAGCGGCGTGGTCAGACAGCTGACGGAAACCGCTTCCAACGCACTGATGTACATCGTGGTGATTTTGCTGGGTACTTCGGTGGGAGCCACCACCAGCGCAGAGGCCTTCCTCAAGTGGGATACCATCAAAATCGTCATTATCGGCCTGGCGGCCTTCTGCTTTGGCACTGCTGCCGGCGTGCTCTTCGGCAAGCTGATGTGCAAGCTGTCCGGGGGCAAAATCAATCCGCTCATCGGTTCTGCAGGCGTCTCAGCGGTTCCAATGGCGGCCAGAGTGTCCCAGAAAGTGGGTGCGGAGGAGGATCCGACCAACTTCCTGCTGATGCATGCCATGGGACCAAACGTGGCGGGCGTCATCGGTACGGCTGTAGCGGCAGGCGTATTTATGGCCATCTTCGGTGTGTAAAAAGGAGATTATTTATGACAGAGAAAAAAATAAAAATTACGGAAACCGTGCTCCGGGATGCGCATCAGTCTCTGGTCGCCACCAGAATGGCGACGGAAGATATGCTGCCGATCCTGGACAAAATGGACCAGGTCGGATTTTACTCGCTGGAATGCTGGGGCGGTGCTACGTTTGATGCCTGTCTGCGGTTCCTGAAGGAGGATCCGTGGGATCGGCTGCGGCTGATCCGCGACCGGGTGAAAAATACCAAACTGCAGATGCTGCTCCGCGGCCAGAATCTGCTGGGATACCGGCATTATGCAGATGATGTGGTGGAATATTTCGTTCAGAAATCCATCGCCAACGGCATCGACATCATCCGTGTCTTCGATGCGTTCAACGACCTGCGCAACCTGGAAACCTCGGTGCGGAGCATTAAAAAAGAGGGCGGCGAGGCACAGATTGCACTGGCCTATACCACGGGTGCTGCTTATACGACGGAATACTGGGTGAAGATTGCTGCTGATATTGAAAGCATGGGGGCAGACTCCATCTGCATTAAGGATATGGCGGGCATTCTGACGCCGAACTATGTAACGGAATTGGTGACCGCACTGAAGGAGACCGTGTCTGTGCCGATTCAGCTCCACAGCCACTGCACCAGCGGTGTGGCACCGATCACTTATGTAAAGGGTGTGGAAGCGGGCTGTGATATCATTGATACGGCCATGTCACCGTTTGCCATGGGCACCAGCCAGCCGGCCACCGAAGTGATGGTGGAGACCTTCCGGGGTACGCCGTATGACATGGGACTGGATCAGAATCTGCTGGCAGAGATCGCTGACTATTTCCGGCCGATTCGCGACCGTTTCATTGCAGACGGACGCCTGGATCCGAAAGTGTTGGGCGTGGATGTGAAAACCCTGCTGTACCAGGTTCCGGGCGGCATGCTTTCCAATTTGGTGTCCCAGCTGAAAGAGCAAAATGCCTCTGACCGGTTCTATGATGTGCTGGCGGAAATCCCGAGTGTCCGCAGCGATCTTGGTGAGCCGCCTCTGGTTACCCCGTCCTCGCAGATCGTGGGCACCCAGGCAGTGCTCAATGTGCTCATGGGTGAGCGGTATAAGGTTATGTCCAAGGAAACAAAGGCTGTGCTTCACGGAGAGTACGGCGCCACCATGCGGCCGTTTAACCCGGAGGTGCAGAAAAAAGCCTTGGGCGATGAGGAGCCGATCACCTGCCGTCCGGCAGATCTGCTGAAGCCGGAGCTGCACAAGCTTTCGGAAGAACTGGGGGCCTACAAACAGCAGGATGAGGACGTGCTGTCCTATGCACTGTTCCCGCAGGTTGCCCTGGATTTCTTCAAGGAGCGCGACGCACGGCAACATGGCATCGACCCAGCCCTCTGTGACCGGGAAAACAAGGCATATCCGGTATAGGGGCTGTCAGCGGGGCCGGACCCCCCGGGCACGCCGGAACTTTAGATTATTAACTGAGAGGGATGGAAATCTTAATATATTTAGGAATCCGGCAGAATCCTTGCGGGGAGGCCGGACAGCCTGTAAAATAAAAGCATGAAGCAACGGCTGGCGGAAGACGAAAGGACGACGGTTTCCGTCGGCAGCCATACACAAAAAAACGACCGCACATATCTCCCATGGTGAGCGGTCGTTTTTTCTATCCGCACATCTGTACACTGCGGTTAGCCTCCAGCAACAGTTAGTTACAATTAACCCGACAATATAGAAGCGTTTTCTCTGAAATGCACGTAAAAAATGCGGATTTTGCGAAGAAAAGAGGAGAAAAATCGGGAAAAACGAGAAAAAAATCAATTTTTTAAGAGATTTTTACGTGTTTTTGGAGGAAAAATAGGCTTTTATTGGCGGGTTAGATTAACCAAACTCATCGGCTGATTGAAAACGCAGCAGAAAATCATTTTCCTGAAAAGATTTATTTATACAGTATTTACAAATAAAGGATAATATGGTATTAATAATACACAACGAAAGGAGTGTAGTGTATGGCTTACAGAGAGATGGTGGAAAGGCAGATGGAATACGAGCGTTTTTTGCTCCGGCAGTTTCGGGATAGGCTGGAACAGTGTCCGCCGGGATATCTGCAGCACAGAAACAGCAGCGGCAAGAAGGCGGGAAAGGCGGTTTATGATCAGTACTATCACAAGCTTCCGGGCATGGCAGCGCCACAGTATCTCAACCGGCAGATGACGCCACTGGTCAACGAACTGAAATACAAGCGCATGCTGGAGGAAAGCATCCGTCGCCTGGAGCAGAACGTGAAGGCGAGGGAAAGATTTTTAGCTGCCTGCAAACCGTTCGATTATGTCAGTGTCAGCAGTTGCTTGCCGAAGGCGTATCGGGACGTGGAAATTCCATGGGAGGACGAAGATCTGTGGAAGAAGAATGAGCCGCGGTTTACCCAGTCTGAAAACCCGTATCGGAGGGATCAGCTGATCCATGCCACCACTTTCGGACTGATGACCCGGACGAAGGCAGAAGCTTCGGTTGCGGAAATTCTATACGCCTGCGGCTTTTCGTTCCATTATGAGAAAAAGTTGGTGATTTGGGACGAGGAGGGGAATACGAAGGTGAGGTATCCGGATTTCACGCTGCCGATTACACCAAGGTTTCCGTTTTATATGGAGTATAAGGGAATGTATCAGAATGAGGAGTATCGAAAGAGGGATGAGGAGACCATGCGGCTTTATCATCTGAACGGCATCTATCCGCCGAAGAATCTGATGATATTCATGGAGGGACCGGATGGGTCTTTTCACGCGGACAGCATCCTGCGAGCCATCAACGGGATTCTGGTGCCTTTGTGGGAAGAGTTTCACTGACTGCCAACCGTGACGGCTCCGGTGCGGACCCCGGGGCAGAGGCGCGGCGGTTCAGGTGCGGCAGGTCCGGGTAAGAAAAAAGGTACACCCTCGATGGATGTACCTTGTACTGCTAAATCAATCCGGCGATCAGGTCTCCGGTTTCCGAAGTTGTCTTGTACTGACCTGCAGCTCTGGCAGCAGGTCCGCAGATGTCCGGTGTCCGGTATCCGGCGTCCAAAAAGTCAGAAACGGCTTTTTCGATGGCGTCGGCTTCCTTACCCAGACCCAGAGTGTAGCGCAGCATCATGGCTGCGGATAGAATCGTCGCAATCGGGTTGGCGATGTTCTGACCGGCGATGTCCGGCGCGGAGCCGTGTACCGGTTCGTACATACCGAAGTTGCCTTCACCCAGGCTGGCGGAAGGCAGCATGCCGATGGAGCCGGTGATCTGGCTGGCTTCGTCGGAGAGAATGTCACCGAAAATATTGCTGGTGACGATGACGTCAAACTGCTTTGGCCCTCTGACCAGCTGCATGGCGGCATTGTCCACATAGAAGTTGTCCAGTTCCACTTCCGGATAGTCCTTGGCAACCTCGGCCACAGTCTTTCTCCACAGGCGGGAACTGTCCAGCACGTTTGCTTTATCCACGCTGGTGACTTTCTTGCCCCGCTTCATGGCCATGTCGAAGGCCACTTTCGCGATTCGTTTGATTTCCATTTCGGAGTATTTCTCGATGTCCCAGGCTACGGTGCCTTCTTCCGGGGTACCGGCTTCGGTGCCTCTCTCCCCAAAATAGATTCCCCCGGTGAGTTCTCTCACGATGACGATATCCAGACCGCCGTCGATGATTTCCGGCTTCAGAGGGGAAGCGTCTGCCAGCTGGTCGAAGACCATGGCAGGGCGCAGGTTGGCGAAGAGTCCCAGCTCTTTTCGCAGGCCAAGGAGAGCACGTTCCGGACGTTCACCGCCCGGCATGTTGTCCCATTTCGGGCCGCCCACTGCACCCAACATGACGGCGTCGCTGGCCTTGCATACATCCAGGGTCTCCTGCGGCAGGCAGGCACCGGTGGCATCGATGGCCGCACCGCCTGCGAGAACCGTGGTATAGTTGAAGTTGTGTCCGTATTTTTCACCCACTTTGTCCAGCACCTTCAGGGTCTCGGTCATGATTTCCGGACCGATGCCGTCGCCGGGGATGACTGCAATTTTAAAATCCATAATGTTTTCTGCTCCTTTGCTGTGTCCCTTTTTTTCGCATTTATTTCGGGTTTATTTCGCATTTACGTAGTTTACCAGACCGTTGGCTTCGATCATCTTCTGCAGGAATTCCGGGAAAGGCTGTGCCTTGAACTCGGTGTTCTTCGTCAGATCGCGGATGATGCCCGCATCGAAGTCCACTTCCACCTGATCGCCTTCCTCAATGGCATCTGCCGCTTCCGGGCATTCCAGAATCGGGAAGCCGATGTTGATGGAGTTGCGATAGAAGATCCGGGCAAAGGAACGTGCGATGACGCAGCTGACGCCGGCAGTTTTCAGGGCCAGCGGAGCATGTTCTCTGGAAGAGCCGCAGCCGAAGTTGCTGCCGGCCACCATAATGTCACCCGGTTCCAGACGGTCTACGAAGGTCGGATCGATGTCCACCATGGCATGACTGGCCAGTTCCTTCGCATCGAAGGAGTTCAGATATCTGGCCGGAATGATTACGTCGGTATCTACGTTGTCACCGTATTTTAAGATTTTTCCCTGTGCTTTCATGCTTCTTCTCCTCCCATCTTTTCCGGATTGGCGATGTATCCCATCACTGCGCTGGCAGCCGCCACTTCAGGGGAAGCCAGATAAATCAGGGAGTCCACATCTCCCATACGTCCCACGAAGTTCCGGTTGGAGGTGGAAACGCACTTTTCGCCTTTACACATTACGCCCATGTGGCCGCCCATGCAGGCACCGCAGCTCGGCGTATTGAATGCACAGCCGGCTTCCACGAAGATCTGTGCCAGGCCCTCTTCCATGCACTGCAGGAAGATCTTCTGGGTGGCAGGGATGACCATGACGCGGACTTCCGGATGTACGGTTCTGCCCTTCAGGATGGCAGCGGCTTTCCGCATGTCGCTGATGCGGCCGTTGGTGCAGGAGCCGATGACTACCTGATCGATATAGATTTTTTCGTCAGCTTCGATTTCGTCGATGGTGTGCGCATTGCCCGGCAGGTGCGGGAAGGCCACCGTCGGACGAACCTGAGACAGGTCGATTTCGATGGTCTCTTCGTATTCTGCATCGGAGTCCGCTTCGTAAACGTGATATTCCTTGGTGGAATGTTCGTTTATGTAAGCCAGGGTCTGGTCATCCACCGGGAAGATGCCGTTCTTGGCACCGGCTTCGATGGCCATATTGCAGATGGTGAACCGGTCATCCATGGACAGGTGCTGAATGCCGTCGCCTACAAACTCCATGGACTTGTATAAGGCACCGTCCACACCGATCTTTCCGATGATGTGTAGAATGATATCCTTGCCGCTGACGTATTTGGTCGGTTTCCCGGTCAGCACGAACTTGATGGCAGACGGAACCTTGAACCAGGCCTGCCCGGTGGCCATGCCGGCTGCGATATCCGTGGTGCCCACGCCGGTGCCGAAGGCACCCAGGGCGCCGTAGGAGCAGGTGTGGGAGTCCGCACCGATGATGGCCTGGCCGGCGGTCACGATGCCTCTTTCCGGCAGGATGGCGTGCTCTACACCGCACTTGCCCTGCACCATGTGGTTCGTCAGACCCTGCTCTCTGGAGAAGTCCTGAATATCTCTTGCGTTCTGGGCGGATTTGATATCCTTATTCGGTGTGAAATGGTCCGGAACCAGAACGACCTTATCCTGATCGAAAACTTTGTCGGCCATCTGCCGGAAAATCGGAAGTGCCATCGGTCCGGTAATGTCGTTGGCCATTACCACATCCAGACTGCACTCGATCAGCTGGCCGGCAGTTACGCTGTCCAGGCCGGCATGTGCCGCCAGAATTTTCTGTGTCATTGTCATACCCATAGTCGGTATTTTCCTCCTTGTGATTGTATTCTTGATTGCTTTATTTCACAAAATGTATCTTCTTGTTCATCCGGTTCAATGCGCTGACCAGAGCGTTGACGGAAGCCAGAATGATATCGGCATGGGTGCCCACACCCCAGTATTTGTTTCCGTCTTTTCCTTCAATGCAGACATAGGCCGCAGCCTTGGAATTGGAGTCGGCACTGATGGCATGCTCGGAATAGGTGACGAACTTGTAGTCGAAGTGGTAGTCGGTTTTCTTCAGGCCGTTGCTGACTGCGTCCAGACGGCCGTTTCCGTCGGCTTCCAGATTGTACTGGTGTCCGTCGATGACCACACGCATCTTCACTGCAACCGTGTCCTCTGTCTTGGTATCAGAGAAGTGGCTGAAGGTTGCGTGGGTGATGTCGATCGGTGTGAAGTCGTTGATGTATTCTTTTTCGAATGCGTCGAAAATGCTGGCAGGCGTCAGTTCTTCATGATGCTTGTCGGAGAGATCCTTCATCATATAGCCCACTTCCGAACGCATGGCCGGCGGAATGATGTAGCCGTAGTTCTGCTCCAGAATGTAGGCGACACCGCCCTTGCCAGACTGGCTGTTGATCCGGATCACGTCACCGTCATATTCTCTGCCCACATCATGCGGGTCGATCGGAAGGTAAGGAACCGTCCATTTGTCCGGATTCTTTTCTTCCACCCACTTCATGCCCTTGGCGATGGCATCCTGGTGGGAACCGGAGAAGGCTGCGAATACCAGCGCACCGGCATACGGCTGACGCGGGGTTACGGTCATGTCGGTGAAGCCTTCGTATGCTTCCACGATCTTCGGCATCTCTGCAAAATCCAGCTGCGGGTTGATTCCGTGGGAGAACAGGTTCATGGCCAGCGTCACGATATCTACATTACCGGTCCGTTCCCCGTTGCCGAACAGGGTACCTTCGATTCTGTCCGCACCGGCCAGGATTCCCAGCTCTGCATCGGCTACGCCGGTGCCCCGGTCGTTATGCGGGTGGAGGGAAACGATGATGTTTTCGCGATTGTGCAGGTGGGTGCACATGTATTCGATCTGGTTGGCATACACATGGGGCATGGACATTTCCACGGTGGCAGGCAGATTGATGATGACTTTTTTCTCTGCCGTCGGCTGCCAGATATCGATGACCTCATTACAGATCTCCGCAGCGAAGTCCATTTCCGTGCCGGTGAAGCTTTCCGGAGAATATTCAAACCGGAAGTCAGATTCCGGATATTTTTCCGCATATTCCTTGACCAGAACGGCACCGTCTTTGGCAATCTGAATGATTTCTTCCTTCGATGCACGGAACACCTGCTGGCGCTGTGCGAAGGAAGTGGAGTTGTACAGATGTACCACTGCATGTTTGACGCCCTTCAGAGCCTCGAAGGTCTTATCGATGATGTGGGGCCGGGACTGGGTCAGCACCTGTACGGTCACATCGTCCGGAATCAGATCTTCGTCGATCAGCTTCCGCAGAAATTCATATTCCGTCTCCGAAGCAGCCGGGAAGCCGACTTCGATTTCCTTGAATCCGATGTCTACCAGCAGCTTGAAGAAATCTATCTTTTCCTCCAGGCTCATAGGTACGATCAGGGCCTGATTGCCGTCACGCAGGTCTACGCTGCACCAGAGGGGCGCTTTTTCAATGTGGTCTTTTTTCATCCAGGTATATTCCATCTCTTCCGGAGGCGGAAAGTACCCGATCTTGTACTTTTCGAAGTTTTTCATAATCCTTATCTATACCTTTATTCCTTTCTTGCATAATGCGCAGAATTATTATATTATATACTATTAGAATAGAAGAAAAGTCGTCAGATGTCAATACAAAATTTGTGAAATAAAGATATAAAATTGTGTATTTTTTTGTGAACATCAACAAAAGTGTTGACTTTTTTCGGATTCCGTTTATAATGGTGATATGGATATTAATGTGGGGAGAATTCGTTGCTCCCGCTCATCACGAAAATACAGTGAAAATGAAAATTTAAAAGTAGAAAAGGAAGATGTAACTGAAATGAAACTGACAGGATCACAAATTGTGGCAGAAGTACTGCTGGACCATGGTGTAGATACCGTCTTCGGTTATCCGGGCGGCACCGCGCTGAACATCTTTGATGAACTGTATAAATACAGTGACAGGATCCATCATATACTGACTGCCCACGAGCAGGGCGCGGCCCATGCTGCAGACGGCTATGCCAGAGCCACCGGAAAGACCGGTGTGGTTTTCGCAACCAGCGGCCCCGGTGCTACCAATCTGGTTACCGGTATCGCAACCGCATTTATGGACAGCATTCCGATGGTTGCCATTACCGCCAACGTACCAGACAATCTGATCGGACGAGATGCGTTCCAGGAAATCTGCATTACCGGCGTGACCATGCCGATCACCAAACACAACTTTTTTGTAAATCACATAGAAGACCTGGAATATTCCCTGCGGGAAGCGTTCCGGATCGCCAACAGCGGAAGAAAGGGCCCGGTCCTGGTGGATATCACAAAGGATGTAACGGCAGACGCCATCGAGTATTCCTCCAAGGCACCGTACGAGCTGACCAAAAGCCCGCAGCCGGATGGACAGACAGTGAAAAAGATTGCAGGAATGATCAATGAGGCACAGCGTCCGGTGATTTACTTCGGCGGCGGCGTGGCTGCATCGGAAGCATCTGCGGAACTGCTGAAGCTGATCGAAAAGGCGGACATTCCTGCTACATATACACTGATGGCTGCCGGCGTGGTGGGCTACGACAATCCGCACAGCCTGGGGCTGCTGGGCATGCATGGAACCTATACGGCAAACCGCGCAGTCAGCAAGGCAGATCTGGTTATCGCACTGGGTGCCCGGTTCAGTGACCGTGTTGCACTGAATCCTGCCGCCTTCGCGAAAAATGCCAAGAGAGTGCAGGTTGATATCGACAAGAGCGAGATCAATAAGAATGTTACAGTAGATGCCAGTGCAGTCTGCGATGTGAAGGACTTCCTCAACATGCTGCTTCCATCCGTGAAAGAGGCGAAGCATGAAGCGTGGAACACAGAGATTCAGCAGTGGAAAGACAGCGAAAAAATTGTCAATTATGAAGGAGAAGGCGCCAGCCTCCATCCATATGATATTATTACCCATACCTGTGATCTGACTGACAAGGACACCATATACGTTACCGATGTAGGTCAGCATCAGATCTGGGCTGCTCAGTACGTGAAGCACCAGAATACCAAGCGGTTCATCACCAGCGGCGGTCTGGGCACCATGGGCTTCGGCTACGGCGCAGCCATCGGTGCACAGCTGGGAAATCCGGACAAGCGTGTTATTCACTTCACCGGAGACGGCTCGTTCCATATGAACCTCAATGAGGCATGTACGGCAGTGAGCAACCATCTGCCAATCATCACCATCATCCTCGATAATCAGGTGCTGGGCATGGTATACCAGTGGCAGACCATCTTCTACGGCAAGCGGTATTCCAATACCACACCGGAGCGGAAGACTGACTTCGTGAAGCTGGCACAGGCTTTCGGTGCAGAAGGATACCGGGCAACCACACCGGAGGAGTTCGATGAGGCCATGAAGAAGGCGCTGCAGGCAGACGGCCCTGTGTGGATCGACTGCATGATCTCCAGAGAAGAACGGGTTCTTCCGATGATCCCTGGCGGCAAGACAGTGGAAGATATCATTATTGATTAGGAGGAGAACAGATGTATAAACCATTAAAGAAAGAAATTGTCAGTGTACTGGTGGTAAACCAGGCAAACGTTCTGACAAGAGTCGTAAGCATGTTCGGCAGACGTGGCTTTAACATTGATTCTCTGACGGTATCTGCTACCAACGATCCGAATCTGTCCAGAATTACGATCGTATTCAGCGCCACCGAACAGTCCATGCAGCAGATTATCACCCAGACGGAAAAGCTGGAAGTGGTCAAGGATGTCTTCCTGCTGAACCGTGAAAACAGCCTGTACCGGGAACTGCTGCTGATTAAGGTAAATGCAGGGGAAGCAGAGAGAACCGGTATCAAGGAAATCGTGGACATCTATCGCGGCAAGATCGTGGATCTGTCAAGAGGCAGCATGATCATTGAACTGACCGGTACACCGGAGAAGCTGGACGGCTTCCTGGATGTGATGGAAGTTTATGATATTACCGAAGTTTGCAGAACGGGCATCACGGGAATCGAAACCCACAGATAGTCCTTAGACGTTTATAAAAGCCGGGAGTGTAAGTTTTGCGAAGAAGAACAGGGCAGAAATACGCTCCAGACATGAAAATAAATATTTTTTTCAACAAAAAAAGGAGAATAGTAAAAAAATGATTAAGAAGTATTATGATCAGGATTGCAATTTAGGTGTTTTAGACGGCAAAACAGTAGCCATCATCGGTTTCGGTTCCCAAGGCCATGCACATGCCATGAACCTGAACGAAAGCGGTGTAAACGTAGTGGTTGGTCTGAGACCAGGTTCCGCCCATGAAAAGAAGGCGCTGGATGCCGGTCTGAAGGTGATGGGTATCGAAGAAGCTGCAGAAGCAGGCGATATCGTAATGATCCTGACTCCGGACGAACTGCAGGCTAAGATTTATAAAGAACAGATCGAAAAGCACATGAAACCGGGCAATGTTCTGGCATTCGCTCACGGCTTCAATATCCACTTCAATCAGATCATTCCTTCCAAGGATCTGGACGTTATCATGATCGCCCCGAAGGGCCCTGGCCACACAGTAAGATCTCAGTATGTGGAAGGTAAGGGTGTTCCTTCTCTGATCGCGGTTTATCAGGATGCTTCCGGCAAGGCAAAGGAATACGCACTGGCATATGCAAGCGGCATCGGCGCAGGCAGAGCAGGTATTCTGGAAACTACCTTCAAGGAAGAAACCGAAACCGACCTGTTTGGTGAACAGGCAGTTCTGTGCGGCGGCGTAACCGAGCTGATGAAGGCTGGTTTCGATACGCTGGTAGAAGCTGGTTATGAACCGGAAATGGCTTACTTCGAATGTATCCATGAAATGAAGCTGATCGTTGACCTGATCAACGAAGGCGGTTTCGACAAGATGCGTTACTCCATCTCCAACACTGCAGAATACGGCGACTACAGAACCGGCAGAAGACTGATCACCGAAGAGACCAGAAAGGAAATGAAGCAGGTTCTGAGAGAAATCCAGGATGGTACTTTCGCAAGCGAATTCATTCAGGAATTCAACGCAGGCGGCAAGGCGAAGTTCCTGGCTACCAGAAAGATGGAAGCTTCCCACCTGCTGTGCAAGGTTGGTGCTGAGCTGAGAGCCATGATGAGCTGGCTGAAGAAATAGTTTGCAGCTCGACACGATTCGACAAAATCCGAAAAATGCATATTTTTGTGTCTGCCAGGCTGGGTTTTCCGGCCCGGCTTTCGCTTTTTATGACCTAGCCCGGAATATAGAAAGGAAAGAACATGTCAAGAAGAAGTGACAACGTAACAAAAGGCCCTGAAAAGGCGCCGATGAGAAGCTTATTTTATGCCATGGGCTACACGAAGGAAGAGCTGGAGCGCCCGCTGATCGGCGTGGTTTCCGCCCACAGTGAGATCGTGCCTGGCCACATGCATCTGGATAAGATCACCGAAGCCGTAAAGGCCGGTGTGAGAATGGCAGGGGGAACGCCGATCATGGTTCCTGCCATCGGTGTGTGCGATGGTATCGCCATGGGACATATCGGAATGAAGTACAGCCTGGCGAGCCGGGAACTGATCGCCGACAGCGTGGAGACCATGGCCCAGGCCCATCAGTTTGACGGTCTGGTGCTGGTACCGAACTGTGACAAGATCGTACCGGGCATGGTGATGGCTGCGGTTCGTCTGAACATTCCTGCAGTGGTTGTATCCGGCGGCCCGATGATGAGCGGTCTGGTGGGCGGCGTGGAAACATCTCTGTCCAAAATGTTTGAAGCCGTAGGTGCCCATAAAGCCGGTATTATCGACGATGCCGGCCTGGAGGAATATGAACTTCACACCTGTCCCGGCTGCGGTTCCTGCTCCGGCATGTATACGGCAAACAGCATGAACTGCCTCTGCGAAGCCATCGGGATCGGCTTGCCTGGAAACGGTACCATTCCTGCGGTGGAAAGCGGCAGAATTCAGCTGGCGAAACATGCCGGCATGGCCATCATGAACCTGGTGGAAAAGGACATCAAGGCCCGTGACATCATCAATGAAAAATCCATTCGCAACGCCCTGGCCTGCGATATGGCTCTGGGCTGCTCTTCCAACAGCGTGCTCCATCTGCTGGCCATTGCCAATGAAGCCGGCATTCCGCTGGACATGAATATTTTCAATGAAATGAGTGCCAAGACGCCGAACCTGTGCCATCTGGCTCCGGCAGGCGAGACCCACATGCATGACCTGAATCGTGCAGGCGGCGTGGGTGCAGTTATGGCAGAACTGAACAAAATCGGCCTGATCGATACTTCCCTGATCACAGCCAACGGCAAGACGGTAGGCGAGAATATCGAAGGCAAATACATCAAGGATAACAACTCCATTAAGGGTGTGGACGCACCTTACAGCCAGACCGGCGGCATCGCCATTCTGTGGGGCAACATCGCCCAGGAAGGCTGCGTGGTCAAGAGAAGTGCCGTAGCACCGGAAATGCTGCAGCATACCGGTCCTGCCCGCGTCTTTGACTGTGAGGAAGATGCCATCGCGGCCATCTATGATGGAAAGATCGTAGACGGCGATGTAGTGGTCATCCGTTATGAAGGACCGGTGGGCGGTCCGGGCATGCGCGAAATGCTGAACCCGACCAGTGCACTGGCCGGTATGAAGCTGGATAAGACCGTTGCCCTGATCACAGACGGTCGTTTCTCCGGTGCTTCCCGCGGTGCGTCCATCGGCCATGTCTGCCCGGAAGCAGCCAGCGGCGGAAACATCGGACTGATTCAGGAAGGCGATCCGATCGAGATCGACATTCCTGCTTCCAGGATTAACGTGCTGGTCAGTGACGAAGAACTGGCAGCACGGCGTGCCGCTTATGTTCCGCGTGAGCCGAACGTGAAGTCCGGCTGGCTTTACAGATATGCGAAGCTGGTCGGCCCGAGCTGCAAGGGTGCAGTGATGAAGGAAGACTAGACGAAAACCTACAGCCGCTGAAGTGTGAAGCGAAATACTTTGGCGGCTGTTTTCATGTGCGCCCATGGCCAATGCAGGCCATGCTTGGCTATGCGGCGCAGACGGAAAAATGTTTCAGCAAGCAAAAAAGGACGCCAAATAAACATTTTTTTGACGATTGGCGTCCCGAAGAAGCATTTTACCTTCGTAAACTGTGGAAATAAATATGCAAATTTCTATAAAAAGTAAATAGCAAGGGCGTTTTCGTGCTGAAACATGAAAAAAATTGCATTAAAACTAACGAAAATCAACGAAATTGTACAACGAAAGGCGGAAACGGGACGCCAACGCCTCTTTTTTAAGTGGATTGGCGTCCTTTTCCGCGTGCGGAAACTTAGCGGGAGCCGCAAGGTGGTGATGCGGGAGCTGTGAGGCGGCCTGAGAGCGATTTGCATTGACACTTTGCAGTAAGTAGGATATGATGAATAAGACAGAATTTTGCGAAAAGTCCGATGTTCGCATGGAGGCAAAAGAAAGAAGGCAGAAACGATATGGCAGAAACAGAGAAGAACGGCGGGCAGACTCCGCTGGAACGAATCCGAGACATTTTTCAAAATGACCGGTTTGCCACTGAGGCGGCAGGCATCGTGATAGAAGATGCAAGACCGGGATACTCCCGGTGCACCATGGAAATCAAAGCACACCATCTCAACGCCAGAGGGGCAGTGATGGGCGGAGCGATTTTCACGCTGGCGGATTTTGCGGGAGCAGTGGCGGTGAACTGCGGAAAGGAGCAGCCGAATACGGTGGCACTACATGCGGATATCACGTTCCTGAGCCCGGCCAAAGGAAAGAAGCTCATTGCAGTGGCAAGCAGCATAAAGGACGGCAGAACGGCAAGTCTGTATGATATCGATATCCGGGACGAGCTGGGGACAAAAGTTGCCAAGGCGTCCATCAACGGGTTTTCCGTGGGACAGAAAAAATAACAACAGAGAAACAGGGGAGGAGACAAAACAGAAATGGAAATGCTCACATTGAAAGCATTTGAAGAAGCAGCGGAGATCGTGCAGAAGGTCACATCTCCCACCAATCTGGTATACAGCAAATTTCTCAGCGAACAGACCGGCAGAGGAAACAAGGTCTATCTGAAGCCGGAGAACATGCAGCTGACCGGCGCCTACAAACTGCGGGGGGCTTATTATAAAATCAGTACACTGACGGAAGAGGAGCGGGAGAAGGGACTGATCACTGCTTCCGCAGGAAACCATGCCCAGGGTGTGGCATATGCAGCGCAGGCCTACGGCTGCAAGGCGGTCATCGTCATGCCGACCACCACACCGCTGATGAAGGTGAACCGGACCAAGAGCTACGGTGCGGAAGTGGTATTGTACGGAGATGTGTACGATGAAGCAGCAGCCCATGCAGCGAAGCTGGCGGAAGAGCATGGCTATACCTTCATTCATCCGTTCGATGATCCTGCAGTTGCCACCGGACAGGGAACCATCGCCATGGAAATCTTCAAGGAACTGCCGCTGGTGGACTACATTCTGGTACCGGTTGGCGGGGGAGGTCTGGCTACCGGCGTTTCCACCCTGGCCAAGCTGCTGAATCCGAAGATTAAGGTGATCGGCGTGGAGCCGGCAGGCGCAAACTGTCTGCAGACTTCCCTAAAGGAAGGCAAGGTGGTGAGCCTGAACTATGTGAATACCATTGCCGACGGAACGGCAGTGAAACGGCCGGGAGAAAAGATTTTTCCATATCTGCAGGCGGGTCTGGACGATGTGATCACCGTGGAAGACGACGAGCTGGTGGTGGCCTTCCTGGATATGGTGGAAAATCACAAGATGGTGGTGGAAAACTCCGGATTGCTGACCGTGGCAGCACTGAAGCACCTGGATGTCAGCGAGAAGAAGATCGTTTCCGTACTGAGCGGCGGCAACATGGATATCATTACCATGTCCTCCGTGGTACAGATGGGTCTGATTATGCGCGACCGGATCTTCACTGTTTCTGTGCTGCTTCCGGATAAGCCGGGTGAACTGGTACGGGTCGCCAGCGTCATCGCGGCGCAGCAGGGCAACGTGATCAAGCTGGAGCATAATCAGTTTGTCAGCACCAACCGGACGGCGGCGGTGGAACTGAAGATTACCATCGAGGCTTTCGGTACGGAGCATAAGGAAAAGATCGTAAACGCACTGAAGCAGGAGGGCTATAAGCCGAAGCTGATCAGCGTTCTGATATAAAGGTTCTGATCGAAGGAATCTAATCAAAAGAAAAGGAGTTTATGTTATGGGTGAAAACAAACAAGCAAACAAGGGCAGAGCGGCAGCGCTTTTGCCGATCGGTCTGTTTCTGGTGCTGTTCATCGGAAGCGGCATCATTACAAAGGATTTTTATGCCATGCCGACCATCGTGGCATTTCTCATTGCATTGGCGGTGGCTTTTTTTCAAAATCCATCCTTAAAATTTCACGACAAGCTGAAGGTTTGCGCCAGAGGAATCGGCGATGAAAACGTGGTAACCATGTGCCTGATCTTCCTGGCAGCCGGTGCTTTCAGTGGCGCGGTGACTGCAGCAGGCGGTGCAGACAGCACGGTATACCTGGGTCTTTCTCTGATCCCAAGCCAGTTTGCGGTGGTAGGTCTGTTCCTCATCGGCTGCTTCATCTCCATTTCCATGGGTACTTCCGTGGGAACGATTGTGGCACTGGGGCCGATCGCGGTGGGCATCAGCGAAGCGACGGATTTCGCCATGCCTCTCTGCCTGGCAGCCGTGGTTTCCGGCGCCATGTTCGGAGATAACCTGTCCATGATTTCCGATACCACCATCGCAGCGGTTCGGACACAGGGCTGTGAGATGAGCGACAAGTTCAAGATGAACTTCAAGATCGTACTGCCTGCAGCCATTGTTACAGCAATCATCTACTTTGTTATGACCATGCACGGTTCATCCAATGTGGAACTGGGAGAATATAACATCTGGCAGGTGCTGCCGTATCTGCTGGTACTGGTTGGTGCCATTGCGGGCATCAACGTATTTGTGGTACTCATCGCAGGTACTGTGGCTTCCGTCATTGCCGGCCTTGCAACCGGTACCATGACGCCGGATACCGTGTTCAGCAGCATCGGAAGCGGTGTGACATCCATGTACGACATCACCGTGATTTCCATTACGGTTGCAGCCATCGGTGCACTGGTGAAGGAGTACGGTGGCATCGATTTCGTGCTGAATTTCATTCATAAGAATACAAAGAGCAAGAAGGGAGCACAGCTCTCCATCGCGGCCCTGGTTGCCGGCGTGGATCTGGCTACGGCCAACAATACCATCGCCATCGTCATGAGCGGACAGATCGCACGGGAAATCAGCCAGGAGTATGATATTGATCCGCGGAGAACCGCATCGATCCTGGACATTTTCGGTTCTGTGGTACAGGGACTGATTCCGTACGGTGCACAGCTTTTGTATGCGGCAGCGGCAGCCGGCATTACGACCTATGCGCTCATCCCGTACCTGTTCTACCCGATGCTGATGGCTGTCTGCGCCATTGTCTTCATTTTCCTGATTCCGCAGAAGGAACGGAAGAAACGGTAGTAAACAAAGTAAACCAATCAAATCATTTCTTTGAAAAGGGGCTGTCGCATTAACGGAAAATAACCGTTAGAGCGGCGGCCCTCTTT
>JBJFHL010000055.1:0-40257 GCA_051893555.1 Anaerovoracaceae bacterium | reverse complement strand
CGGTACGTACGGTGGTGTGAGAGGACGGCGGTTAATCACCGCCTCCTACTCGATTTAACATCTCCTCTTGCCTTTTCTGAAGATTCAGGTATAATAGAAATACGAATAAATGTTCGGAACGGGAGTTTTTAAAACAAGGGAGACAAGACATGGAGGAACAGACGGGATTACTGCTTATGGGGGTTCTCAATGACGCGCAGATGGAAGCGGTAACGGCGACAGAAGGATACGTCCGGGTCATCGCCGGTGCCGGGTCAGGGAAGACAAGGGCATTGGCGCATCGGTTCGCCTGGCTGGTGAACGAACTGGGGATTTTGCCGGGGAACATCCTCTGCGTGACCTTCACCAACAAGTCCGCCGCGGAAATGCGGCAGCGGATCCACAACCTGACCGGCGACAATGACACAGGATATATCAACACGTTCCATGGATTCTGCGTATCGGTACTGCAGGAAGACAGTCATGCCGCAGGCTATCCAAAAAGCTTCCTGGTGCTGGATAATTCCGACATCGACGCCATGCTGAAAACCGTCTACGAAGAGCGGGGGCTGACCCTGCGTAACATGACCTTCAGCAAGGCCCGGGACATGATCGAGATCCAGAAGCTGGTGAAGAAACCGGAATATTACGAGGATCTGATTCGTCTTTCGCTGGATGATCTGAAGGAAAAATATATCAAAGCGAAAACCACCGATGACATTATTTTTTACGGATATCTCTGGCAGCAGAAGAAGTGCTTTGGCCTGGACTATAACGACCTGATTAAATTTACCCTGTATATCTTCCGGGAAAATCCGGAAATAAGGCTGAAGTGGCAGAAACGGCTGGAATACATCATGATCGATGAATTTCAGGATATCGACGCGCTGCAGTATGAACTGATGGAAGTCCTGGCTGGCTATCACGGGAATCTGTTCGTGGTGGGAGACCCGGATCAGACCATTTACACCTGGCGCGGCGCCAACGTAAAGTACCTGATGGATTTTGAGAAGAATTTCCCGGGCACCAGAACAATCCTGATGATGAAAAATTACCGCTCGACGCCGCAGATCCTTGCGGCAGCCAATCAGCTCATCCGCAGGAACGGGACCCGGATCGAAAAGGATCTGGTTCCCACCCTGCCGGACGGGCCGAAGGTTCTGTGCCATCACGGCGAAACGGAAGAGGAAGAAGCGGAATGGATCGCTGCAAAAATGCGTCAGCTTTCGGAAGAGGGCGTACCGTTTCGGCATATGACGGTGCTTTACCGGGCCCATTATGTGAGCAGGCATATCGAGGAAGCACTACTGAAGGAAAAAATACCATATACTATTTACAGCGGCGTGCCGTTTTTTGAAAGAGCGGAGATCAAAGACGCGCTCAGTTATCTGCGGCTTATCGCCTACCGGGATGATCTGTCCTTTCTGCGGGTTGCCAATGTGCCGAAACGCAATCTGGGTCAGCGGCGAATGGCGTGGCTGACGGCGTATGCGGAGCAAAATCCATGCACCCTGTATGATGCGCTTTGTCACGGCGTGTCGGAGGAGCCGGGGCTGTTTCAGGGGACGGGAGCCGGAGACTTTCTGCAGATGGTGGAGCGTCTCGGCGAGCATTACGAAAAGAAACCGGTTTCGGAGCTGTTGTCGGAGGTGCTGGACCAGAGCGGTTACGAGGCCATGCTTCGCACCGAAGGCAGCCAGCAGCGGCTGGATAATCTGGCAGAGCTGAAGCAGTCGGTGCATCTTTATGAGATTTCCTGCGGAGAAGAATGCAGTCTGGAGCATTATCTTGCCCATGTGGCGCTGTTTACCAACGGGGATCTGGAAGATGGAGAAGACAAGGTAAAGCTGATGACAGTCCATACCGCAAAGGGACTGGAATTTCCGTATGTTTTTCTCTGCGGCATGAATGAAGGAATCTTTCCGTCGCGAAAAACATCTACGCTGCAGGCCATGGAAGAGGAGCGGCGGCTGGCTTTCGTGGCCGTGACCCGTGCGGAGAAAGCACTTTTCCTGACGGAAGCGGAAGGAAGAAACTTCGATGGCTCACCCCGGTATCCGTCACGGTTTCTTCTGGACATGGGACAGGATGTACTGGAGTACGACCGAAAACCTGCGGATACACTGGTGGAGCAGACCAGAAGCTTTGTGGAAGCGAAGGACCGCTTCCTGACGGACGAGGAAGGGCAGACTGCCTTCGTACCGGGACAGCGGGTGCGCCACGGCATTTTCGGAGAGGGAACGATCCTGGAGATCGACTTGGAACGGCAGGCATGGGTGATTCAGTTTGATCAGAATAAGACACCGCGGACGCTGACCTTCCGGGCGAAGCTGGAGAAATGCATCGGTTGACAAAATACAGCGCAGAAGATAAGATGGAAGAAGCACATTTCACAGAATACAGGGGGTTAAGTAAGAGGTATGACAGAGGAACAGTTTAAAGATAAAATCATCCGTGCCGATGAGGCTGCCAGGATGGTGCGATCCGGAGACCGGGTCTATGTGGGCACAGCAAGCAGTTTTGCTTATGAGCTGATGGATGCACTTTGGGAACGAAGAGAGGAACTGGAAGATGTGGCGATTCTGTGCAGCATGGCATTGAAACCATCCAAAATGCTGGGTTCGGATTGGAATGAACGGAATCCTTTCCATGTGGAAACCTTTTTCCTGGGACAGCAGGAAAGAGTTGCGCACAGGAAACATGGAATGCCAATGGAATTTACATCGTTTCACCTGAGCCAGGTGGATCTCTGGTGCAAAAACGTGGGAAGACCGGACGTCTGTTTTTTTGAGGTATCCAGACCGGATGAGGAAGGATTTGTTTCCTGCGGTCCAAGCGGCGGCAGCATGTTTACTTTTCTGAAGGAGAATGCCCGGGTAGTGGTACTGGAAAGCAACGCCCAGACACCATATATTCTGAACGGCCAGGCACACCGGATCCATGTATCCCAGGCGGATGCCATGATCCTTACGGATTCTGCGGTTGCACCGCTTCCTGAAGAGGAGATTGATGATGTATCGCAGAAAATTTCAGATCTGGTGCTGGAGGAAGTTCCGGACGGAGCGACGATACAGCTTGGTCTGGGAAAGGTGTCCACGGCCATAGGATATGGTCTGATGAAGAGAAATGATCTGGGTATTTTTTCCGAGCTGTTCAGCGAACCCATGATGCATCTGATGAAAAACGGAAATGTAACAAACCGGTGCAAAGGATTCATGGATGGGCAGTCGGTTTTTGCTTTTTCTCTGGGATCGAAAGAGATGTACGATTACATGGATCGAAATCCGCTGCTTTACAGCGGAACCTTTCCGTTTGTGAATGACCCGAGAAATATCGCGAAAAATAAACGGATGATCTCGATCAATACAGCGATGTCTGTGGATCTTTTCGGACAGGTTGCCGCAGATTCCATGGGGTGGACACAGCAGAGCGCAGTGGGAGGCCAGATTGATTTCGTGAAGGGTGCACAGTGGTCTGAAGGCGGGAAATCTATTATCGCACTTGCATCCAGTTTCGAAAAAAACGGCGAAAAGAAAAGTAAGATCTCCCTTTGCTTTCCTCCGGGAACTGCGGTAACCACACCTCGGTCGGAGGTACAGTATATTGCAACAGAATATGGCTGTGTCAATCTGAAGAAACTGAACATGTCCGACAGAGTACGTGCAATGATCGGTCTGGCACATCCCGACTTTCGTGATCAGCTGACAGAAGAAGCCAGGATGCATCATCTCATCTGATGTTCTGCAGGATACGCAAAATAATTTTTAATTATTTCCTTTCATACTTTCTCCTGCCCGGTACAGAATAAGGACTGAGGAGGGAAGAAACCATGAAAGAATACGATTGCGAAAATAAGAATCAGAGCCAGAAGAACAAGCAGAATAATAAGCAGAATAATAAGCAGACGGAGAAACAGACGGACAAGCAGAACAACCGTCAGTCCAATAAGCAGAATAATAAGTTTGAATACTGATATTCTGACCCGTATCAAAAAAACTATGAGAAAAGAGCAGAGCAAATCTGCTCTTTTCTTTGCATTGGCAGCTTTTTTGTTATATAATATAAAGAAGTATATAAATGTAAGGAAGGCCGGAAGAATGGATTTTCGGGAATGGATGGAAAAAATCTGGGAATACTGTCAGGGACACTGGATCGGGCTGATTGCTGCGGGACTGGTGGTCCTGATTCTGTTGCTTTCGGTATGGCTCGTGCGTCTGGCAAGGCGGGATCAGGAGGAAGAAGTCTCTCCGCAGGAACTGCAGCCGGAATCCGAGCCGATGATCCAGCCGGAATCGGAAACGGAGGCAGAGCCGGAGGTCGATGGGAGTACGGAGAAAATGCTGTGCGAAGAATCTACGGCGAAAGATGAAGCATATGCGCTTCTGGACATTCTGAAATCCATGAATGACAGAATTTCAGAAGAATGCAGCGAGAAAGATGCGGAAAGCCCGGCAGAGACTGCAGCCAGAGGTCTGGTCACCCAGATCATTCACGGTGCAGAGAAAGCCGGAGAAACCGCCGGAAGGGAAGTTGCTTCCATCAATCTGGAGATAGAAAAAGCGCGGCTGATCATCCGCTACTCTGACAGAAAGGAAGAGATGCAGGAAAGATCCGAAGCGATTTCCAGTGAGGATAAAACCGCGGATCCGGACCTCAGGGAAGACCGGCAGCCTGCGAACCAGGAGATGAAGACTGTGTCAGATCTTTCTGAACAGCAGAATATACCGAAAAAGTTCGGTTCGGATAATATGAACAGAGCCCGGTCAGGGCATGTGTACACAGAAGAAGAATTGCGAAAGTTGATTAAAGAGTAAGTACTGGAGGCAGAGATGTTTTGTACCAACTGCGGAAAAAAATTGTATGAGGGAGACCGGTTCTGTGCATACTGCGGAACTAAAGTCAGAGAGGAAGAACCAAAAGCGCGGCAGGAAATCGTTTTCAATCCGCCGTTCAGAGCAGAAGCGGAGCGGAGAACTTCAGAGATTTTTAAGGGTTTTTCCGAAACCAGCGAAGAACCGGAGAAACCGCGCCGGACAGAGCCTGCCCATTTTGACTGGAATCTTGACGGGTTCCCATCCGGCGAATCGAAAAAAACGGAGGACGTGGACTTCAACTGGGATTCTGTCATGGACAGAAAGCGTGATGCGCGCAGAGAAGAACCACGGGTGATTCCTGCGGTTCCGGTTGTGGATAAGATCCAGATCAACGGATCGAAAAATACGGAGGAGCCTGCTGCGGAGCTGAAGCCTGTGCAAGAAGAACCTGCAGATGAGAAGCCGGTCTGGGAAGAACCACCGAAGGAAGAAACCGATGAGGGGACAACATCCAGCCTGGAAGACGAACTGTTTGGGAAGAACTATAAACCGGTGGCATCTGCAGAAGGGGAGCTGTGTTCCGGAAATACGGCACAGCTTGAAAAGTTCTATACCTATAATGAAAAGAAAGAGGCATTTCAGGAGCTTTTAGATAAAGAATATGAGCGGCTCAGATCCATGGAAGAGGAACGGAAGCCGGATGCGGAGTCTCTGGAGTTCACCTGGGCGGGAAGGCTGTTCCCGCAGCAGGACGAGGAGACAGAAAACCAACTGGAGGCTGTACCGCAGCAGGAAACTGCTTCCGGGGATACCATAGATTTTTCACCGATCCGGGAAGAAGCAAAGCTGCGGAGTCAGATGGACCGGGATCCGGAACAGGCAGTGGAGACAGAGGAATCTGAAGTATCTGCGGCTGAAGAGCCGGAGCCTGAAATGATTGCGGCGGAGGAAGTAAAGGCGGAAGAACCGTCAGCGGAAGAGCCTGTCGATGAAGAACCGTCGGTGGAAGAACCGTCGGCAGAAGATCCGGAAGACGGGGACGCTACTCCCAGTCACAGCCAGGATGAGAAGCTGCGGCTCCGGTACTCCGATGTCTTTCCCAGGGAAAGCCTTGCTGCTGGCAGCGATGATGGCACTTCTGGTGCTGCAGAGCCTGCAGCAGAGGATGGGAAAACCGCAGAAAGCAAAAATCAGCCGATGGGAACAGACATCTCAGACATCTTCGATGAAGACGAAGAAGAAAAGAAGGGGATGAATCTGTTTGTTAAGCTGATCGTAGCGCTGTTGGTACTGTTGATCGTGCTGGAAGGCATCGTTCTGGCTGCCAAATTCATCGCACCGGAAAGCAGGTTTTCCATTCAGGCAAATGCTTTCGTAGAGAAGATTCTGGACAAGGTCACCGGAGGAAGCGACGCATCACAGGACGGGGAGAATCCGACTGAAGCCGATGGAGACAGCGATGCAGATCTGCCGAAAGAGACATATCTGAGCGGCATTCTTCGCGATAAGGTGCCGGAGCCGGAAACCATTGGTCAGGTACTGGAAGATACAGAATTGAAATACGATAATAAGAAGAACTATGCGTTCGGAGAACAGCTTGCGGAAGCGGAAGCTTTCGTCGATGAAACGTGGAAAACAGGAGAAGACGGAAAGACGATCACGAAAGCCGAAGCAATGATGAACGCTGTGGTTACATATTTTGACCAGTGGAAGGAAACCAATGAGGATACCAGCCTGATAGGCATTAATAAATTGGAAATTGGCGAGATTCGAACAGGGGAAGAGGGGTACTATGTGCTTTGCCGGCTGACCTTTGCAGGCGAAGACGGCGGTGAAGCCGTGAAGTATGTGACAGTGAACGTGAAAGAGTCTCAGGATTCCATGGTAATCAATGAAACAAAGGAGGAGACGATTTAATGGAAAAAGTCCAAAAGAAAATCAGTATTGTGATCCTGATTCTTGTCATTTTATTGGCAGTTTTTTTCAGTGCGATCCGCTTTATTACTGATTTCATGTGGTTCCAGGAAATGGGATATGTGGATGTGTTCTTCAAGCAGCTGGTAACGCAGCTTACAGTGGGCATTCCGACTTTCCTGGTGGTAACCGGTCTGGTGGTTCTGTATCTGAACCGCCTGCGGAAAAGTTATTTTAAGAAAATTGCGTCCAGTGAGGACACAAACCTGAAGAAGCTGAAGAAGACAACGCTGATCTTCGCAGCGATTTTCGGCATTTTCACGACGGTGACGACAGTGACGGAGCTCTGGTTTGATATTCTGAAGTTTGCCAACAGCACAGACTTCAATATTGCGGACCCTCTGTTCCATATGGACATTTCGTTCTACATTTTCCGTCTGGAGTTCCTGTCACAGCTGAATGAAATTCTCATCGGTGTGATCGTTGGCTTCGTGGTGCTGACGATTCTGTATTACATTGTTCTGATGACTGTGAGAACGCCGGATGTGTTTAAGGAAGAACCGGCTCAAAGCAGCGAAGCCTTCGGGCAGCAGACAGAAGACGGCGAACGGTATGGCGGAAATGCCAATCCGTTTGAAAACGGCGGAGCCGGCGGGAATGATCCGTTCAGCAAGTTTACGGAAGCCTTCTTCGGCAAGAAGGCGGCGCCGCGACCGGTGAAACCGAAGAAGCAGTTTGATGATAACAATTTCAAACAGCTGATGTCCATTGCATCCGGAAAGATCGGCCTGCTGGGCTTTATCTTTTTCATCATGCTGGCCATCAACTTCTTCCTGCGGCAGTTTGACCTGCTGCATGTGCATACCGGTGCGGTATACGGCGCAGGCTTCACCGATGTGAACATCACCCTGTGGATGTACCGGATCCTCTGTGCACTTTCGATTCTTTCTGCGATTCTCTTCGTGGTACACATGAAGAAAAAGAATTACAAGAAGCTGCTGACGGTTCCGGTGATCATGATCCTGGTAGGCGTCATTGGTTCCGGTGCAGGATACCTGGTACAGAACTTTGTGGTATCCCCGGATGAAATCAACAAGGAAAGCAAATATCTGGACTGGAACATTGAATACACGCAGTATGCATACCAGCTGGATGATGTGAACGTCAAGCCTTTTGCGGCAGATAATACGCTGACGGCTGCTGACATCAATGCGAACACCGAGACTATAAACAACATCCGAATCAACGATTTTGATCCGGCGAAACAGTTTTATAACCAGACCCAGAGTATCCGTCAGTACTACACCTTCCACGACGTGGATCCGGACCGGTATATGATCAACGGAGAATATACACAGACCTTCCTGACCACCCGTGAAATTGACGAGTCCAAGATCACGGATACCTGGCTGAACAAACATATCAAATATACCCACGGCTATGGCGTGGCCCTGTCCAGAGTAGACAAGGTAACTGCCAGCGGACAGCCTGACGTGCTCATAGGAAACATTCCGCCGGAATCCACGGTAGATGAGATTCAGATCGACCGTCCGGAGATCTATTTCGGCGAGCTGTCCAATGACTACGTCATTGTAGGTACCAGTGAAAAGGAATTTGACTACCCGAAGGGTGAGAGTAACTCCTACACGGAGTATGAAGGAACAGCCGGTATCAAGCTGAATTTCTTCAACCGTATCCTGTTCTCTATCCGGGAAGCAAACCTGAAGATGCTGGTATCCTCCAATATCAACAGCAATTCGAAAATCATCATCAACCGGAACGTGATGGACAGAATTCAGACCATCATGCCGTATCTTGCCTATGAAGAAGATCCGTATATGGTGACCACAGACGGAAAGCTGTACTGGATGGTGGATGCTTATACGACCAGTTCCTATTATCCGTATGCGGAACCGTTTAACGGACAGCAGAACTACATCCGAAACTCTGTGAAAGTGGTGGTGGATGCATATAACGGTGATGTCAATTTCTACATCGTGGATGAGACGGACCCGATCGCTCAGACCTATGCGAAGATCTATCCGACCCTGTTCAAGACGGCAGATCAGATGCCGGACGGGCTGAAAGCCCATATCCGGTATCCGAACACCCTACTGACCATCCAGGCGGGCATCTACACCAGATACCATATGGAAGATGTGAATGTATTCTATCAGAATGAAGACCTGTGGGATATCGCCTATGAAGTATATAACACCGAGCGGGTACAGATGAAGCCGAACTACTACATCGCCAAGCTGCCAGACGGCGACAAGGCGGAGTTCTTCAACTCCATCGCCTTCACGCCGAAGTCCAAGTGGAACATGACTGCGCTGATGGTGGCAAGAAACGATGGCGATAACTATGGTGAGCTGGTGGTTTATCAGTTCCCGAAGAGCAAGACGGTTTACGGTCCGGAGCAAATTGAAGCGCAGATCGACCAGAACACGGAGATCTCCAAGGAATTCTCCCTGTGGAGCTCCTCCGGCACATCTTACCGGCGCGGAAACATGTTCATCATTCCGATCAATACCTCAATTCTGTATGTGGAGCCGGTTTATCTGGAAGCGACCAACTCCAGTATTCCGGAAGTGAAACGTATCATCATGGCGTATGATGACAAGATCGCCTATGAAAATACGGTAGCAGAATGTCTTGTGTCTCTCTTCGGCGATGCGGCGGAAGAAGGCGTGGGAACGCCGGACGATGGGCTGAATTCCGATGGGGAATCTGAAGGCGAAGGCAGCGGGCAGACTGACGTACCGATGTCGCAGACCGAACTGATCCAGAAGGCTGCCGAGGCCTTCGATAAGGCGCAGGAAGCACAACAGAACGGTGACTGGGCAGACTACGGAAAATATCTGGACGAACTGGAAAAATATCTGGATGAACTTGCAAGTTAAGCCGGATTGTGCTACACTTTTATCTTAAATAATGGTATTTTTAGTGTGCAAGGGGACGCATACCGTCTCCCTGCACATTTATGCTTTGAACTTGGGGAGGTTACAACAAACATGCTGGGATTTGACTTAGATAAGATGCTTTTTAATATTCCTGCAGGCAGACACGAGAAAGACGACATCATCAAAGTGCTGGAGGAGCATCCGGAGGTCCAGTTCGTTTCATTCGCTGGCCTGGATATCGCCGGAAATGACACGGATGAACGCATTCCAATCAAACTGTTTCTGGACGATATGGACGACATGCTGATTCACGGCGTGCAGACCGACGGTTCCAGCGTGGACCTGCCGAAAATTGCGGATCTGAATAATGCCAAGGTGGATCTGGTGCCGGATCTGTCGGTAAACTGGTATGTGGACTATAATTATGATAATGTCGATCCGAAAACAGGGCTGCCGGTGGGTACGATCCGTATTCCTGCGTTCCTGGTGCATAATGAAAAGACGGAGGTGGGTGCGCGATCTATTTTGCGCAACTCCATCAACGCATTCAAGGAAGAACTGATGGAGCTATTGCGCAGTCACCCTTATGCATTCAGGTATATCAATGGCGTGGATTCAGCAGATGAAATCGAGGAGATCTGCATCACCAGCGCGACGGAACTGGAGTTCTGGGTCAAAACACCGGAGGACAAGGCAGACCGAGAGCAGCTTTCCACTTCCCAGGAACTGAAGGAGCAGTACTGGAAGAGAACCTACGGACCGGTGAGAACGGCTCTGGAGAAGTCCCTGGAGATCATCGATCGTTACGGTGTCGGTGTGGAAATGGGCCACAAGGAGGTCGGCGGCGTCAAGTCGCAGATCACCAGCGCGGGATCCCATGAACACATTATGGAGCAGCTGGAAATCGACTGGAAGTATGCGGATGCCATGCAGGCAGCAGACAATGAGAAACAGGTAAAATACATTGTAAGAGATGTATTCAACCAGTTTGGCCTCCATACCACCTTCATGGCCAAGCCGATTGAAGGCGTAGCAGGCAGCGGTGAACATACCCACCTGGGTGTGGCAGCCCGTCTGAAGAGCGGTAAGATGGTCAACCTGTTTTCGGCGAAGAATCCGGAGGCAGATTATCTGAGTCCGCTGGGACTGGGCGGTCTCATGGGCATCCTGAAAAACTACGAGGCGATCAACCCGTTTGTAAGCTCCACCACCGACTCGCTGAACCGGCTGAAGCCTGGTTATGAAGCGCCGGTATGTATCGTAACTTCTCTGGGAAAGAGCGTTACGGAAGCATCCAGAAACAGAACCATCCTGGTGGGTCTGATCCGGGATGCCAAGAATCCGATGGCCACACGGTTCGAGCTGCGTGCACCGAATCCGAAGAGCAACACCTATCTGATCCTGGCAACCTGCTATATGGCCATGCTGGACGGTATCCGTCAGGCTCTGACGCAGGAAAAGACGCCGGCAAATCTGGAAAAGTCCATCTCCAAGAAATACGGAGAAGAGGACTTCTATCTGGAAACAGAGCGGGAATACCGGAGCGAGAACAACGTGTTTGAGGACTACACCGAAGAGGAAAGAGAGAAGCTGTTCGGTGTGGCACCTGCCACCGTATGGGAAAACCTGCAGGGCCTCCGGAACAATCCGGAAAAGGTGAAGGCAATCCAGGGCGGCGTCATCAACGATCTGGCCATTGAATCGTTCTTCGAAGCGACGCTGAACCAGTGGAAGATGGAACTGCATAACCGGGATATTCCAAACTACATGGATATCGTCCGGGAATGCGTCAAGCTCCATAAGGAGGATGCTACGGACTATGATGTGGTCAACTGGACCAGAGTCAACGACCTGCGGTTCTATATCGGTAAGGATACCATGTCCGAAAAATGTCTGCTGACACGAGCGAAAGAAGCCCTTGACCGGGGCGACTATGCGCTGGCATCGGACCTTCAGGTTGAACTTCAGCAGAAGATCAGCCAGCTGATTGAATATTACCTGGTGTATAAAAAGAACCTGTTCTAATACATAAATGAACTATCATGAAGAAGAGAGGGAAAAACAATGTTAGACATTAAGCGAATCAGAGAAGACTACGAAGGCGTGAAGGCTGCCGTAGAGAGAAGATGCAAAGGCGACTTCGGTATTGAAAACGTGGTGAAATTCGATGAGAGAAGAAGAGAGATCCTGGCCGAAGTAGAGCAGATGAAAAACAAACAGAACACCGTTTCCAAGGAGATTCCGAAGCTGAAAAAGGCCGGCGAAGATACAACAGCCATCATGGCAGAAATGAAAGAATTATCCGCGAAGATCAAGGAAATGGATACAGAACTTGCCGAAGTGGAAGCAGGCCTTCGTGACGCACTGCTGAACGTGCCGAACACGCCGAATCCTGAAGTACAGATCGGCGAAGACGACAGCGCCAACGTGGAAATGAGAAAGTTCATGGAACCAACCACCTTCGATTTCGAAGCCAAGGCACACTGGGATGTGGGAACCGACCTGAACATTCTGGATTTTGAACGGGCAGCGAAGATTTCCGGTGCCAGGTTCACCGTATATAAGGGACTGGGTGCCCGTCTGGAAAGAGCCGTTATCAACTTCATGCTGGATCTGCACACGGTAGATCAGGATTATGTGGAAATCCTGCCGCCGTTCATGGTAAACCGGGCTGCAATGACGGGTACCGGCCAGCTGCCGAAGTTTGAAGAGGATATGTTCTATGTACCGCAGAAAGACTTCTTCCTGATCCCGACCGCGGAAGTTCCTGTTACCAATCTGCGCGCACAGGAAATCATGGATGAAGCAGAACTGCCGGTATATTACACCGCATACACCCCTTGCTTCCGTGCAGAAGCAGGTTCCGCAGGCCGCGACACCAGAGGTCTGATCCGTCAGCACCAGTTCAATAAAGTCGAGCTGGTGAAGTTCGTGAAGCCGGAAGGTTCTTATGACGAGCTGGAAAAGCTGACCAACGATGCAGAGGAAGTCCTGAAGAGACTGGGACTGCCGTACAGAGTGGTAAGACTGTCTACCGGCGACCTGGGCTTCTCCTCCGCCATGACCTACGACATCGAAGTCTGGATGCCAAGCTACGGAAGATATGTTGAGATCTCTTCCTGCTCCAACTTCGAAGACTATCAGGCACGCCGCGCCAACATCCGGTTCCGCCCGGCAGAAGGCGGCAAGCCGGAGTTCGTACACACCTTAAACGGTTCCGGTCTGGCTGTAGGCAGAACCGTTGCCGCCATCCTGGAAAACTACCAGCAGGCAGACGGCAGCGTCGTGGTTCCGGAAGCCCTGCGTAAATACATGGGCGGTCTGGAAGTGATCACCAAGCAGGATCTGAAATAGGATAGAAAGGAATCGCGAAATGATATTCTTTACACCGATGATGAGTATCCTGGCGATTTATGTGCTGGCGGCTGTGCTGCCAGCATTTTTCCTCTTGCGGTATATCTACCGTCAGGATACCATTGAAAAAGAACCCGGATATCTGCTCTGGCAGCTGCTTCTGGGCGGCGTGCTGGCAGCCCTTGCCTCCATCGTGCTGGAGACTCTGGGCTCCGCCATACTGAACAACACCGTGGACCAGAGCGATCCAAAATACTACATCATCATGGCCTTCCTGGTGGTGGCTGTGGTGGAAGAAGGCACCAAGCTGTTTTTCCTGAAGCGCAGGTCCTGGCGTGATCCCAATTTCAACTATATGTTCGACGGACTGGTTTACTCCGTCTTCGTGTCTCTGGGTTTCGCCGCCTTTGAGAACATCAAGTATGTTTTCAGCTACGGGTTGTCTGTGGCCGTACCTCGGGCCATTCTGGCGATCCCGGGCCACATGGGCTTCGCCGTGTTTATGGGAATCTTTTATGGCAGGGCGAAACTGGCAGAAAGCCAGGGAAATGATTTCGGCGCAAAATCCAACCTGCTGGCGGGTTATCTGTCCGCTGTATTTCTCCACGGGTTTTACGATTCCTGCTGCATGATCGGAACACGTCTGTCCACTGCCATCTTCGTGGGCTTCGTGGTGCTGATGTACATCGTGGTCTTCCGCCTGATCAAGAAGGCATCCTGGGAAGACCGCCCGATATAGGGGAGGCTACATTGCGGAGTCCCCTTTTTTCAACTCAACGGAACGTTTGTTGCTTTACTTTGCGGGAAATAGTACGATGGATGCAAAGGGGGGCTGAAAATGGATTATGAAAAAACGGGCAGGTTCCTGCAGGAACTGCGGAAAGAAAACGGTCTGACGCAACTTGCGCTGGCAGAGCGGCTGGGGGTGACGGATCGGGCCGTATCCAAATGGGAGAGAGGAAAGGGCTTCCCCGATGTGTCATTGCTGAAACCTTTGGCTGAGGTACTGGATGTATCCGTCAGCGAACTGCTTGACGGGGAGCGGAGGCCAGCGGACAGAGAGGTGTGTCTTCCGGATGGTTCTGCAGCACTTTCTGTTTCAGAGGCCGATACGGTTGCCATGAAGGGAATTCGAGCCTATGTACAGGATGCGCGTCGGAAAACAGCCATCTGGAAATCCGCATTCACGACAGTACTGGCACTACTGATACTGGCAGCCCTTCTGGCTGCAGGCTCTGTCTGGCAGGACGCCCATACACCGGTGGATTTTCAGAAAGATGAACTGGACTTTCGGAGAATCTGCATGGTGAGTGGTGATACAGTCATGGAGGAAGTCGATCTGGAGGGAAGTCTGGGAGAAGAATTCAGAAGTCAGGTACAGGGGCTTCTCCGGGAGATCCTGATGGAACGAGTAGAATATCGGGGTTACCTTCTTCCAAAAAAATATGAAGAAGGAATCGCGGTAGAACTGGAAGGACTGGCAACCTTTTATCCGGGACTCTATTATGACCACAGAAGCCAGAAGTACTATACACTTCCTTATATTGAATCCGTTTATCGCCAGCTTTCCGGCATGTGTGCGGATAAGCTGGAAGATAAGACCTATCAATATGAGGGACCCTATGACTTCGCCTGTGACGGGAGGACGCTTACGCTGGCTTGTACGCCGACGGAGAAGCCTATGGAACGAATCATCGATCTTTTCAGAGCGTCTCTGAAGGATGTGCCGGATCCGGGAGAAACGAGCCTGCAGGACACATGGGTAGCGCATTACCGCATTGAGAACATCAGACGATTGTCGCCGGAACAGTACAGAGAAATCAGTGAGTTTCAGTACGGTCTGCAAAAGGAGATCCCTTATCGCAATCTGTGCGATTACAGGATTTATCAGGTGACGTATTCGTTCACCAGAAAACCGGAAGCGCCGTTGGGGTTCCAGTATCCGGACGATACGACGTATGACATGCTTGTCATGACAGCAAAGAAAACCTTTATTGATGATGATTACGATATTCTTCCGGAATATCTGTCTGTCCCGTGTGAAATCATGTCATAGTAAGGTGGATCATTTTTTCTGCACCAGAACGGCCCCTGCAATGAGGCAGATCACGCCGAATATTCTGGCCGGACCCGGAAGATGTACGGGATTTCCCAGAAAGCCGATGGCGTCCGCAATAACCGAACCCGCCAGCTGGCCTGCGACGAGCATACTGAAATAGGCTGTAAAGCCTATTTTTTTTGGAATCACAATGGAGCCGATCACCAGCGCGGTGCCGATCAGACCGCCGATATACATCCAGGCACGGGTCTGCCCCAGGACGGAGAGCGCAGGGATCGAATAAAATCCCAGCCAGTGGGCAAGGAAAAGCATGAGAAAGAGAAGAAGCAGGCCGCCGCCGAAGCTGGCTGCCGATGCGAAGATGGGATTGGCAGTCATGGAACGGAGACGTCCGTTGACTGCAGATTGTATGATGACGGTAACACCGGTCAGAAAGCTGACCAGACCGAGCAGTATTTCCATAGATAACCTCCGGGAGTGTGGATTTTGCGAAGTAAATTATGTATTCTGGACGATGAAAGCGCCTGCGATAAGAAGAAGTATGCCGCAAATCCGGCGTCCGCTGATTTGTGTGCGATGGCCGGGCGGAAGATTCAGCTGATCCACCATGGCCGAAAACAGCAGTTGTCCGGTTACCAGCATGCTGAAGAATGCACCGAAGCCGATGGCTGCAGGAAGCAGTACGCCAGCCATGACATAGATGACGCCCAGCGGACCGCCGGTCCACATCCACCACTGGGTATGGTGAAGCCGTCTTCGGGAAGGAAGCCTGTAGATTCCGGTTTTGCAGGTGATCAGAAGAAGGAGCAGCAGAGCTGCGGTTCCCACGGCGAAATTGACCGTGGAGGCAAACACGGGGTTGCCTGTGATCATTCGGATCTGTCCGTTGACGCCGGACTGCACGTTCATAAAGGTGCCGATGGTGAATGCCACCAGCGCATAGATCAGTTTCATGGTAAGCCCTCATTTCTGCGCGGATTCTGTACGCTCTTCGTCTATGCTACACCCGGAAAGGAAAAGATGCAAGGGGCATGGACAGAAAAGGTGAAAACAGCATGTAACCTTTTTACGGGGAAAAAGGAGTATATTATAGAAAACCATTTTCAGGAAGGTGGAGAACGATGAAAAGGAAAATGAGAGCACTGATTTGCGTACTGATTTGTCTGGCAATGGCAGCAGCCGGCATGGGAACAGCGGCAGCTGCGGAAGCCGGAGCAAGCGGATCCGGTACAGACGGAATCCCTTTAAATTCAACATCTATTACGCTGGAGAGCGGAAAAACATACACCATTTCGAATATTGACGAACTATATTGTCTCTCATGGATCGTCAACAACGGCACGGGAAGCGTCGGGGAAGGCGCGACGGTCAAGCTGCTGGGAAATATCCAGTTGAATGAAGGAACGTTTGGAGAAGACAATCACTGCGGTACATACTGGGAGCATAATCCGACCTATAACGGGGCAGCAGTAAATTCCAAAACGAAACTGAAGACGTGGAATCCCATCGGAAGTGTGGAAAAGTCCTATTTCAGCGGCACATTTGACGGCTGCGGGTTTACGATTTCCGGCCTGTACTGCGACAAAGGCATGGGTGCCGGTGCCGGCCTATTTGGAAACATCGGCTTTGCTGACATTCAAAACCTGAATATTACCAATTCGTATTTCCGTGGAATCCTTACCGGAGGAATCGCGGGAAGGTCTGCAGGCAGTACGATTCGGAACTGCACCGTGCAAGCCATCGTTGTCAGCATGAGCGACGGCGGAGGAATTGTGGGATACGCAACATCGGGAAAAGACGGTACAGGAAATATGGTGACAGGTACCGTGGTAAACTGTGTAAACAGGGGCAGCGTTCTGGGCGGTGTACAGACCGGATTCAGCATTGATTTTCAATTCTCCGGCCTGGGTGGCATTGCAGGGAATGCAGAAGATATATCGATCTGCGGCTGCACCAATGAGGGAACGATTTCCGGTGATGTCTGGATTGGTGCAATCGCAGGAAAAGCAGATGTGAATGTGCAGATCGCGGATTGTGTCAATACAGGAACTTCCAGAGACAGAAATCAGAAAGAATACCTGGCAGGCGTCGGTCCGGAAGGGGAAAGCGGCGGCGTAAGCCAGGAAGAATATCATAATCGTACGCTGGAAGTGATAAACGGCAGTCGGGGCTATGTGGATGAAGCAGATACCAATCGATATTCCATAGGCGCAGCCAGCGGAAACTACATTGCAGATGTAGTGATCAACGGCCAGTCCGTAGGGGCAGTGAAGAATCTGTATGTGAATGAAGGAGATCGAATCCAGGTATACTTCGCGAAAGATGGTGAAACCTGGCAGGAAACACTGGAACGGGATAAAGCCGGACGGCCGGAAGAGGAAGCTCCAATGACGGAGGCGCAAAAGGCTAAAACCGTCGCCGGTGTGCAGAATACCACCATCCGGGCGCAGACGGTGAAAATGTATAACGGCGCCATCCGCGTGACATGGAAAAAGACTGCAGGGTACAAAGTGGACAACTTCCAGATATTCCGATCCACGAAGAAAACCACCGGCTACGGAAAAGCGCCGATTTACACGACGAAGACGGGAAAGGCGACGTATTATACCAACAGCAAGGCCCTGAAAAAAGGAACCCGGTATTACTATAAAGTGCGCGGCGTGCGGGTGATCGACGGAAAGCCGTATTACACGAAGTGGTCCAACATCTGCTACCGCACGGCGACGAAGACATTCAAATAAAGAGGAAAACGGAAATGAAAAATCCGGGCTCTGCCGCATGGAACAGCAGAACCCGGATTTTTGTATGGTATGAGGTGTGAATTTCAACAATATTTTTTTATACTTCGCCGGCACGGTGACAGGCCACGAATCGGCCCGGACGTACTTCGCGCATTTCCGGTGCTTCCTGTGCGCAGTGTTCCGTCGCATACGGACATCTGGTACGGAAATAGCATCCGCTCGGCGGATTGACCGGACTCGGGATTTCGCCGGTGAGCATATCCTTGGATTCTTTCTTCCGCTCCGGATCCGGAACAGGAACTGCATCGAGAAGGAATCTGGTATACGGATGAATCGGATCCGCGTAGATCTCTCTGGTGATTCCCAGTTCGCAGACCTTACCCAGGAACATGACGCATACCCGGTCAGACAGGTAGCGAACCACCGAAAGGTCGTGGGAAATGAAGATGTAGGTCAGATTCCGCTCAGCCTGCAGGTCGCCCAGCAGGTTCAGAATCTGGGACTGGATGGAAACGTCCAGCGCAGATACCGGTTCGTCGCAGACGATGAGACGCGGATTGAGAGCCAGTGCTCTGGCAATGCTCACGCGCTGTCTCTGACCACCGGAAAACTGATGCGGATACCGATACATGAATTCCGGACGGATACCGCATTTCCGCAGGAGATCTTCCACGATAGCGGTACTTTCCTCTTTGGATTTCACGATATTGTGTGTGACCAGTGGTTCTGCAACGATATCCCGGATTTTTAACCGCGGATTCAGGGAAGCATACGGATCCTGGAAGACCATCTGCATCTGTTTCCGCATATCGCGGAGTTCTTCTGCCTTCAGCTGGCTGAGATCCTGTCCGTCGAAGAGAACAGAACCTCTGGTCGGTTCCAGCAGACGGAGAATCAGACGACCCAGTGTGGATTTCCCGCAGCCGGATTCGCCTACGACGCCCAGGGTTTCCCCCTCATAAATCTGCAGATTGACATCCGTTACAGCATGGACGATTCCTTTGCTCTTGCTCCAGGCACTGGAAACCGTTTTGAATTCTTTCGTCAGTTCTCTGGTTTCAACGAGGATTTTTCTATTTTCCACTGTTCATCACCTCCTTGTTATACAGGAAGCATCTTACCTTATGGCCATCTTCGGTTTCATAAAGATCCGGCTCGTACATGGTACATATTTTCATGGCCTTTTCACAGCGAGGGCAGAAACGGCAGCCCTGCGGCAGGTGAAGGAGGTTTGGAACCAGACCTTTGATGGTGTAAAGGTGTTCCTTCACTTCCGTCATCTTCGGAATGGAGTTCATCAGACCGAACGTATATGGATGCTTCGGATCCTTGAAGAGTTCGCGAACCGGTGCTTCTTCCATAATTTTGCCTGCGTACATGACGTATACATAATCGCAGGATTCCGCCACGACACCCAGATTGTGAGTGATCATGACCACCGCTGTTCCCTGTTCTTTCTGCAGCTGTTTCATCAGGTACAGAATCTGTGCCTCGATGGTTACATCCAGTGCGGTCGTCGGTTCGTCGGCAATCATCAGCTGCGGGTTGCAGACCATGGCCATACCGATCATAACACGCTGGCGCAGACCGCCGGAAAGCTGATGCGGAAAAACGTTATATCTTTTTTCCGGTTCCGGAATTCCGACTTTGCGGAAAATTTCGATGGTACGCTGCTTCGCCTCTTCCTTCGAAACGTTTTCATGGATCAGAATGGCCTCGGAAACCTGTTTTCCGATGGTGTAAACCGGATTCAGGGAGGTCATCGGTTCCTGGAAGATCATGGTGATGCGGTTGCCGCGGATTTCGTCCATTTCTTTTTTCGTCTTTTCCAGGAGATTTTCCCCATCCAATAAAATCTCTCCTGCCACAACTCTTCCCGGATACTGGAGGAGCTGCATGGTGGACATGGCGGTCATGCTCTTGCCGCAGCCGGATTCACCCACCAGACCGACGGCCTCGCCCTTTTTTACGGTAATATCCACGCCGTCCACGGCAGGGACGATACCCTTCGAGGTGAAAAACTGTGTTTTCAGTCCCCGGATCTGAAATATAGATTCATTGTTGCTCATAGTTTCACCGCCTTATCTTAATTCTGCAGAGATGGATCCAGCTTGTCTCTGAGGGCGTCGCCCAGGAAGTTGAATGCAACGACCAGAATCAGAATGACAATACCAGGCGCCAGGGTTGCTACCGGGGAATCGGAAAGGTATTTCTTCATTTCATATACCATCAGGCCCCAGCTTGGGTCAGGCGGCTGTGCACCGATTCCCAGGAAGGACAGACTGGACTCTGTCAGGATATTTCCAGGAACATTCATGGTGAAGAGAACCACCAGTGTCGGGATACAGTTTGGAAAGATGTGACGCATCATGATGACACTTTTCTTTACACCAATGGATGTGGCAGCTTCCACATATTCCTTCTCGCGCAGAGAAAGCACTTCGGAACGGACCACACGGGCAGTACCGGCCCAGCCTGCAAGACTCAGGGCGATGAAGATTGTCAGCATGCCTCCGCCCAATGTGTAGGAAACCAGCATGGCAAGCAGCAGGGAAGGGAAAGCCATCAGCACGTCGGCAATACGCATGATGATATTGTCGGTTTTGCCGCCGATAAAGCCGGCAACCAGACCCAGCACTGTGCCGATTACCATGGAGATCAGCGTAGGAATCAGACCTACCATCAGGGAAACCCGCCCACCGTAGATCATACGGCTGAGAATATCACGGCCCAACTGATCGGTACCCAGCAGATGCTGCATGGACGGTGTTCCTGCACGGTTGGTCAGATCCTGTACATATGGGTCGCAAGGTGCGAACAGCGGTGCAGCGATCGTAACGATGACGAATAATGCAATGATAATGGCGGATACCAGTGCCACCTTATTGTGGCGGAAAATGCTGAAGATCTGTTCCTTCAGTGTTTCATTCGGTGCAATTTCCGCTTCCGCTGTTTCTTCGATCTGGGCAGGCTCTGTGGCACCTTCCGGGATCCAGTCAGTACCTTCCATGGAAAAACCGCTTACGATCTTATCTGCCAGAATGTCGGCAGCGTTGTTCATGTTCTTTCGTTTCATGTTTTATCCCTCCTACTGTTCGCGAATCTTAGGATCAAGGAAGGAATACAGAATATCTGCAACCAGGTTTCCTAAAATGATGATCATGGTAGAGAAAATAACGGAACCCTGCAGCAGAGGCATGTCTCTGTCATTGACTGCAGAAACCATCAGTACGCCGATTCCGCCGATGCCGAATACGGTTTCCGTCAGAACCGCACCTGACAGAAGGCTGGCAAACTGCATGGCCATCATGGTCACGACTGGAATCATGGCATTTTTCAAACCGTGGCGGATTACCACCAGAGATTCCCGGAGTCCCTTTGCTCTTGCCGTACGGATATAATCATTCCGCATAATGCCCAGAAGACTGGAACGGGTCAGTCTGGCAATGGTACCGGAGGATGCCCAGCCCAGTACGAAAGCAGGCATAATCAGATGTCTCCAGGTGGAAAAACCGGAAACCGGCAGCCACCCCAGCTTGTATGCGAAAATGAACTGCATCAACATGGCAGCCCAGAATACCGGCAGAGAAATACCAACCAGTGAGAAGCCCATGAGACCACGGTCCAGAAGCGTGTCTTTTCGAATGGCAGATACGATACCGGCAGGAATACCGATGATCCAGGCCACCAGCGCAGCGGCAATTGCCAGCTTGACTGTATTTGGGAAAGCCTCCATGATCAGCCCTGTAATCGGTCGGTTCAGCTTGTAGGAGATTCCCAGATCGCCGTGACATGCATCCAGAATGTAGCGGCCGAAACGAACCATGACAGGATCATTGAGACCCATCTGCTCCGTAACACGTTCGATGACTGCCGGGCTGGCCTTTTCGCCCATCATTACGGTGATCGGGTTGCCAGGCAGCACCTGCAGCATCAGAAACACCACCAGAACCACAGCGATCATCAGCGGGATAGAAATCAAAATACGTTTGGTTATATATTTTCCCATTGTGTTTCTGTCCTTTCGTCAGGTTTTTTAAGAAAGGAAGGGATCCTCCCTTATTGCTGAGAATCCCTTCCTTTGTGATTGTAAACAGTTAAGGTTGAAATTGGTATTGTTTTTGTTCTTTATTCACCGGAGAGTTCCAGCTCTACACCGTAGTAGCAGCAGTCGCCCCAGCCTGCCCAGTGTGGTACGAAGTTCTTTACTCTGTCCTGAACCACTCTTACCTTGTCCATATGGAACAGAGGAACCCATGCAGCATCATCCTGCACGACGATCTTTTCCAGATCCTGATATTCTGCAATTCTTTCGTCCGGATCGATCATATGTCTTGCAGCTTCAATTCTCTTGATGGCATCCGTGTTCTTATAGTTGAAAGAACGAGACTTGGTGGAAGCACTGGAGAAGAAGGTGTAGATAAAGTTATCCGGATCGTTGAAGTCACCGTACCAGGTGGATCTGTACATTGGCAGTTCACCGGTGGAACGGATATCGTACCAGGAAGCTTCATCCATCTGATTAATGGTCAGGTTGATATTGTATTCAGCCAGCTGCTGCTGCAGAATCTGGAATACTTCCTGCGCTTCATCTGCGGTACATGCAACTTCCATATCGAATCCATCTGCATAACCTGCTTCTGCCAGCAGAGCCTTTGCACCTTCCGGATCATATTCGATTTCCGGCAGATCCTTGTTATAGCCAACCATGCTTTCCGGGAAAATACCCTTGGCAAGCACGCCTGCACCCTCGTATACGGAGTCCAGAATTTCCTGTCTGTTGATACCCATCTGCAGCGCTTTACGAACGCGAACATCGTCAAATGGCTTGATATTTTCGTTGAAAGTCAGGTACATGGTACCGAAGGTTACCTTATGGACAACATTGTCTTTCCATTCATCCGATGCTTCGTATTCCTTGATCAGACGTCTTGCATTGTCCAGGTCGAAGATATCAGTCTGACCTGTTTCGAACATCATCTGTTCTGTTTCGGAGTCGCTGACAACCTTAATCAGGATACCGTCAATCTTCGGTGCGCCCTGCCAGTAATCCGGATTTGCTTCCAGATAGATGTGGTCGTTCAGAACCCATTCCTTCAGGATGAACGGACCGGAGCCGATGGTGTATTCCGGTTCAGAACCGAAGTAAGTACCGGTCTTGCCGCCGCCTGCTTCATCCGCAGCATCGCATGCTTCTCTGTTGAGGATGGACCAGCCCGGAACACTGAGTACGGACAGGAACGGTGCATAGGAATCGTTCAGAATCAGATCGAAATTGTAGTCATCATGAATAATGATACCTTTTCCTTCTACGGTATCCGCCTTGCCGTCCAGCACATCCTGTGCGCCAACCAGCATGGTAAACCAGTCAGAGTTTCTGGTTGCTCTTTCCGGATCCATCATGCTGTCGATGGTGTACAGCACGTCATCGGAAGTCATTTCTTCGCCGTTGGTGTACTTAATGCCTTCTCTCAGCTTGAAGCTGTAGGTCAGACCATCATCCGATACGGTGTAGGATTCAGCCACACCCGGCTTCAGTTCGGTACTGCCGTCAGCATTGGAAACCATCTGAATCAGCGTATCGAAGATGTTGATCTGGATGATGTAGTCCGCTGTAGTCTGTCTCGGGTCACCGGACTCGTTTTCGTGGTCGTAGGTGATACGAAGTACATTTTCGCCGAATCCGTCATCATACTTTACGCCGCTGGCACCTGTGTCACTGCCGCCGCCGCAGCCTGCCAGGCACGTCATGATCATTACGAGAACAAGCGTTAATGACAATAACTTCTTTTTCATTGTTTCGCCTCCTTACAATTGTTCGTTGCGGATATTTCCAAACCCTTTCACAGAGACAGCAGAAGATTTCTGCCTCCGCACTGTTTATGAATTGCTAAAAATAAATGCAATTTTTAAGCCAAAAAAGCAGGATACCCGCAAATGCCCGATTTTCAACAGAAGAATGAAACGCGTCAACTTTACAAGTGTAAAAGTAAAAAAGATGAAAAAAGATGAAAACGGATAATTCACTTAACATTAACCTGTTTTTCACCAAAACGACACAAAATGCGAATTGGAAGAAATCTGCAGTTACCACAGAAAGAGGGTAACAAATACGAGAGAAATACCTGCCAGCAAGGTATTCTTTTCGAAACAAACCATGGATTGAACCCGTGTCAAAAAAATTCAGAGAAAAAAGAGAACAGAAAAAAAGAATGTATGACGGAGAAATGGCTCGAAATTCCAAAAAGATCGTCCGAAATTTCGGATTCCGATACAAAAAATCCGGAATGAGAAAAAATACACCCAAAAGCAATGAAATTACTTTACTAATTCATCGCGATGAATCGCCAGCGGATTGTTTTTTTCAGAATACACCGTCCGAAAACACGGATTTTGCCGGTCGTTGCACAAAGACCGGATTTATGCTATACTGGCTGTATCTGATATTGCAAAAAGGCGGGAAGGGGTGCGTTCGAAGTGTCAACAGACAGAATCAGGGAAAAACACGGCCTGGCCTCCCTCATCGGAGACCGGGCTTTTTATAGAAAAGTTATGATCATCGTGATGCCAATCATGGTACAGAATGCCATCACCAATTTCGTGGGGCTGCTGGATAACATCATGGTGGGACAGGTGGGGACCGAACCCATGTCCGGCGTGGCGATCACCAATCAGCTCATGTTTGTGTTCAATATCTGCGTATTCGGTATCGTGGCAGGAGCAGGCATCCTGGGAGCGCAGTTTTACGGCAGCGGGAATTACGATGGAATGCGGCATACCTTCCGTTTCAAGCTGGCGGTGGGCTGCGGCCTGACGGCTGCGTTTCTGGTGGTTTTCGCATTCTGGGGGGACAATCTGATTCAGGCATTCCTTCATGAGGGAAGCGGGGAAGGCGACCTGGAAAGGACGCTGGAATTTGGAAGAGACTATCTGCGCGTCATGATGGTGGGACTGCTGCCGTTTGCACTGGTGCAGGCATATGCAGGCACGCTGCGGGAAAGCGGACAGACCGTGGTGCCTATGACAGCAGGCATTGTCGCGGTACTTGTGAATCTTGTCTTCAATTATATATTAATTTTCGGAAAATTCGGCGCACCGGCACTGGGGGTGGTGGGCGCAGCCATTGCCACCGTTCTTTCCCGCTTCGTGGAGCTGGCCATTGTGGTAATCTGGACCCACAGCCATTCGGAACAAAATCCGTTCGCCGTGGGGCTGTATCGCGGTTTTCGGATTCCTGGCGCTCTGGCGTTAAAGATTCTGAAGGTAGGAACGCCGTTGTTTCTCAATGAAGTGCTCTGGTCCGTGGGCATGGCACTGCTGGCTCAGTGCTATTCCCTCCGGGGACTGGAGGTGGTGGCTGCCATCAATATCGCCAACACGATCTGTAACTTGTTTAATGTGGTCTTCATGTCCATGGGAAATGCGGTAGGCATCATCATCGGACAGCTGCTGGGGGCCGGGAAGCTGGAGCAGGCGAAACGGGAAGACGGACAGCTGATTGCTTTCTCCGTGTTCTGCTGCATGATTTCCGGGCTGGCGCTCTTTTCCATCGCCGGTCTGTTCCCGCTGATTTATAACACCACTGCGGACGTTCAGCTGCTGGCGACCCGCTTCATTCAGATCTGCGGTCTGTGCATGCCGATCTTCGGTTTCGTCAATGCGGCATATTTCACGCTGCGGGCCGGCGGGAAGACCGTGATCACCTTTTTCTTCGACAGTGCGTTCATGTGGGTGGCAACCATTCCTGTGGTGTTTGTGCTGAGTCGGTATACAGGTATGGGGATCGTATGGATCTACCTGATCTGCCAGCTGACAGATCTGATAAAATGCCTGATTGGGTTCGTGCTGGTGCGGAAAGGCGTCTGGATTCAGAATATGGCGCTGGAAGAAAAAACGTCTGACTCGTTTGTGAATCAAGACGACGGATTTTGAGAGGAATTGTAGACAGCGCACAAAAATACAACTTTTTCGCAAAAAAATAAAAAATGTTTCGATAATTCTTTGACGAAATCTTAACAGAAGTAGTATAATGCAATCGTTGGGCAATTTCCGGACGAAAGAAAGGAATAAAGAACTATGGGTTCAAATAGGAGTAAGCTGACAGCAAGATTCCTGGTTCCGTCCATCATCGGTATTCTTCTGTTTATGATTCCGGTGAAGTACAACGGTGACTGGACCATTACTGTCAAAATCATTGCAGACATCATAGGCGGTGCACTGGGTAGCGTGCTGCCGCTGTTATGCGTCATTATCGTAACAATTTCTGCGGTGATGTCTCTCATCTCACTGGGAAAACCAAAATTTATAACAGAGCATCCGATTCTGAAGGACACCTTCTGTACGTCTCCGGTCTGGGTCGCAGTCCGGGTACTGGGCGCCATCTTTATCTGGCTGACCTATCTGGGCGTTGCAGCCGGAGATGAGGACACCGGTATCATTCACATGATTACGGAGGGCGGTGCCGGCGGATTCGTACTGGGCGACCTGCTGACGGTACTGGTCATCATCTTCGTGATTGCGGCACTGCTGCTGCCGCTGCTGCTGGACTTCGGTCTGCTGGAGTTCGTGGGCGCGTTGCTGACGAAGATCATGCGTCCGCTGTTTAAGATTCCGGGCCGTGCCGCAGTAGACTGCTTCACATCCTGGATCGGCGACGGTACGCTGGGCGTAATGCTGACCTGCAACCAGTATGAGGGCGGATACTATTCCGCAAGAGAAGCATCTGTTATTGCGACGACTTTCTCTGCCGTGTCCATCACCTTCAGTATCGTGGTGCTGGCACAGGTTGACCTGATGCAGTACTTCGGCGTATATTATCTGATGATCTGTCTGGTCGGCGTAGCCTGTGCCATCATCGTGCCGCGTATCCCGCCTCTGTCCAGAAAGCCGGATACTTATGTGGTAGAAGGAAAGGCGATGCCGGAAACCATTCCATCGCAGTATAAGAACTCTTTCGAGTACGGCATGGATCTGGCGTTGAAGAAGGCTGCTGAATTCAAGGGAATCGGACAGTTCCTGGAAAACGGACTGAAAAATGCGGTTGGCATGTGGTTTGGCGTTCTGCCGACGGTTATGGCCATCGGTACGCTGGCATTGTTACTGGCCAACAACACACCGATCTTCGAGATACTGGGCAAACCGTTCCTGCCGCTGCTGGAGCTGCTGCAGGTTCCGGAAGCTGCGGAAGCATCCAAGACCATGATCGTAGGCTTTACGGACATGTTCACGCCGTCCATCATTGCGGCAGAAGGCATCGCCAGCGAAATGACCCGTTTCATCGTAGCATCTGTTTCTGTAACCCAGCTGATCTATCTGTCTGAAGTAGGCGGCCTGATTCTGGGTTCCAAGCTGCCGGTGAAGCTGTGGGAGCTCTTCGTGCTCTTCCTGGAGAGAACGATCATCAGCTTAATCATCATCTGCCCGCTGGCACATCTGATTTTTTAACATAGAAAATGCAGTATAGTACATAATATAGTATGTAGTATGATAACAGTCCGAAATTACCCAATAGGAATGAAGAATAATACCGTCTTCTGCAAATTGCAAGGGACGGTATTTTTCATACAGGAAGTAAAATAATTCGGTTAAAGTAAAATAATTTTTTTTACTTTTCGTCTGGAGAGAAGCAGAATCCTGTGAAAAAATGCCGAAAAATGCGGATATGATTACGCTTTTCTGCTGCAAAAACAGTGGCACATAATTTGCAATGTTTTTTTCAACAGAGAAACAGAAGAGAGTAGGAGACAATCGTTTCGGGAATAGATTTCAGGAGGAAAAAACATGAGCAAATATGATCGCGTATACAACTTTTCGGCAGGTCCGTCTGTGCTGCCCCTTGAGGTACTGGAAAAGGTGCAGAAAGAGCTTCTGAATTACGATGGAAGCGGGCAGTCCGTCATGGAAATGAGCCATCGATCCAAGGAATATCAGAAAATCATTGACGAGGCGGAAGCCAATCTCAGAGAACTGATGCACATTCCTGACAACTACAAGGTCCTCTTCGTGCAGGGCGGCGGCACCTTACAGTTTGCCATGGTTCCGATGAATTTGCTGAGGAATTCAAAGAAAGCGGATTATGTCATAACAGGCACCTGGGCTAAGAAGGCTTACAAGGAAGCAGGAAAGTTTGGAGATATCCGGGTGATTGCATCTTCGGAGGAAGATAAATTTACTTGGGTTCCGAAGATTACCAGAGCGGACATCCGTCCGGATGCGGATTACGCATATATCGTGACGAACAACACCATTTATGGAACCCGGTTCAACTATATTCCGGAAACCGGTGAGATTCCGCTGGTTGCGGATATGTCATCCAATATCCTGTCGGAGGAGATCGATGTCAGCAAGTTTGGCCTGATCTGGGCAGGTGCACAGAAAAATGTGGCACCGGCCGGCGTCTCCATCGTTATCATCCGGGAAGACCTGATCGGTTACGCAAGTGCTGAAATTCCAACCTATCTGGACTATAAAATCCACGCGGATAACGGATCCATGTACAATACACCACCGACGTTCACCATCTATGTGGCCGGAGAGGTTTTCAAGTATCTGAAGTCCATCGGCGGCATTGCCGAAATGGAAAGAAGAAACAAGGAAAAGGCAGCAATTCTTTATGACTGCATCGACAGCAGCGCACTTTTCCGCTGTCCGGTTGCGAAAGAAGATCGTTCCATCATGAATGTTGTGTTCATGACAGGCGATGCAGAGCTGGATAAAAAATTCATTGCAGAAGCAAGAGAAAAAGGCATGATCAACCTGGCGGGGCATCGTTCCCTGGGCGGCATGCGGGCCAGCATCTATAACGCCATGCCGAAGGAAGGCGTAGAAGCCCTCGTTGCATTCATGAAGGAATTCGAAGCAGCAAACAAGTAGAGAAGGAGAAAAACCATGAAATATCTGATTGTGATTGCAGACGGCTCTGCAGACGATCCTGTTCACTCTCTGGGCGGCAGGACTCCTTTAGAAGTTGCGAACCTGGAAACCATTGATATGTTGGCTTCCAAAGGAGAGATCGGAACAGTCATCACGATTCCGGACGGGATCAAGCCGGGCAGCGATTCCGGAAATCTGTCCATTATGGGCTATGATCCGCGGAAATATCTCGCTGGACGTTCCCCGCTTGAAACGGTGGCCATCGGCGTGGAGATGAACGACACCGACGTGGCATTCCGGGCCAATCTCGCCACGGTGGATCCTGCCGGTGCGGAAAACTATGAAGATTATATCATTCTGGATCATGGTGCCAGCGATATCACAACGGAGGAATCCGATATCCTGCTGCAGGTGATCAATGAAAAATTTGCCAATGAAAAACTGCGTTTTTACACCGGTACAGGTTACAGACACTGCATGCTGATCCACGAAGGACACCCCAATGCCCACACCGATTATGAATGTATGCCTCCGCATGATGCTCCGGGCCAGAGAGTCGGGGACAACCTTCCGAAGGGTAAAAACGCAGATTTCATCATCAATATGATGAAGGAAAGCTACAAGTTGCTGAAGGATCATCCGGTGAACAAGGCAAGAGAAGCCAGAGGTCTTCATCCCGGAAATACCCTGTGGATCTGGGGACAGGGCAAAAAGCCTGACCTGCCGGACTTCTACGAGAAGTATGGTGTGAAAGCATCTGTCATTTCAGCCGTCGATCTGATCCGGGGAATCGGCACCTTTGCCGGCATGCATATCGTAACGGTTCCCGGAGCTACGGGAACCATCGACACGGACTATGAGGCGAAGGTTGCTTATGCCATCGAAGAGTTCAAAAGGGGCCAGGACATGGTTTACCTGCATGTAGAGGGAACGGATGAAACTTCTCATCAGGGCAATGTGGAGGCAAAGATCCGCTGTGCGGAATACATCGATCACAGAGTGGTGAAACCTCTCTATGCGTATCTCCGGGACTCCGGCGAGGATTTCCGGATTCTGGTGCTTCCTGACCACAGAACCACCGTGGAAGGCAGGATTCACACCTCGGATTTCGTTCCCTTCGTATTATATGACAGCAGGAACGAGGCACCTGTGGATCCCAGCAGGAAGTTCACGGAGAAATCCGCAGAAGCAGCGCATAACCACTTCCCGGATGGCTACAAGCTGGCGGATAAGTTCTTTGAACGCAAATAATTGTTATATCTTTTCTTGAAATCCATTTCCTCCTGTAGTAGAATTTTTTAAAAGAATTCTGCCATTCGGGAGGAAATTTGATTTTTGTGGAGGTACACGGCATGAACGAGAAAGGAACCGGAATGCTGATTGATTCGACGGATGCAGATATCATTCTGGTGGATACGGAGGGTCAGATTGTATTCGATGACATCGGCAATTACCGCTATTTTCAGCTGGGCATGACCAGTGCCCGGGGAAAAAATATCCGGGAACTGTTCTGCGATCTCCCGGAGGATTATCCTTTGCTCAGAGCTTGCCGGAAAGGCGAAACCGTTGAAAATTTCAGGGAAGTGCTGACCACCGGCAGAGGCGTGAAGCTGACCAAGACCGGCTCCTGCTATCCGGTTTACGATGGACAGGAACTGGTGGGAGCCATAGAAATCGGGAAGTTTTATTATGGCAAGGAAAATATGCGGGAGATCGAGCAGCATTCCGGGCATATGTTTTATCGAAAAAACCAGACCCGCTACATTCTGGATGACATTGTTACCCAGGATCCCGGCATGATAGAGATCAAGTCCAAAATCAGCAGCATCGCCCTGTCCAATGCAAATGTACTGATCTACGGGAAAACCGGTACCGGGAAGGAACTGGTGGCACAGGCAATTCATAACTCCAGCCGCAGGTATTCCAGGAAATTTCTTTCCCAGAACTGCAGTGCCATTCCGGAAAGCCTGCTGGAAAGTGTTCTTTTTGGCACCACGAAAGGGAGCTTCACCGGCGCGGTAGACAGTATGGGACTGTTTGAAGAAGCAGAAGGGGGAACGATTTTTCTGGATGAGATCAACTCGATCAGCCCGGAGATGCAGTCGAAACTGCTGAAGACCCTCGAAAGTAAAAAAATCCGCCGGATCGGTTCTGACAGAGAAACCTATGTGGATTTCAGAGTGGTTGCGGCGGTGAACGAGGATCCGGCCGATTTAATCCGGGCCAAACGACTGAAGCCGGATCTGCTGTATCGGCTGGCGGTGGTATACATCAAGCTTCCGGATCTGGTGGAGCGGGAAGGAGATATTGCCCTTCTGACCCGCCATTTCATAGATTATTTTAATGAAAAAACCCATTCGCATATTGCATATCCTTCGGAAGAGATCATCGAAATATTTCAGAGATACAGCTGGCCCGGAAATGTCAGAGAGCTTCGAAATGTCATTGAAGGGGCATTTGCCTTTGCGGAAGACGACAGAATCGAAAGAAACGATATTCCGTCCTATGTACTGGAAGCCGAACCCTCCTGTGAAGTCAGAACAGGCAGAGACAGCGGCCTGAAAGAACACATGGCACAGCTGGAGCGGGAAATCGTCCTGGATGCTTTCAGCCGGAAGCACCAGAACCTGACGGATGCAGCAGAAGTGCTGGGGATTTCCAAGCAGCTTTTAAGATACAAGCTGGACAGCTATCAGGAGGAAAAGGATGAAGCTGAAGAAAGAGTTTAAGGATTTTACCATCGTAAACCGTGCCGGAAACATAGAGTATGCATATGTGTATAACCCGGATTTTTTCGGTTTTGTGCCGGAGGATGCCATCGGCAGGAACTTCTGTCAGATCTATACGAATCTCAGTCAGGAAACCAGCACCTGTATGCGTGCAATCCATAAGGGGGAAATGATTCACAATCACGAGCAGATTCTGGAACGGCAGGATGGGATGATTGTCAGAGAATATGAAGACGTGTATGTGGTGAAAAGAGGCGACAAAAGCATTGCAGCCATCGAACTGGCTAACTATGATGAATCGGTGGATCTGCTCCGGACGATGGAAGTCAGCCGGCAAGGTGACGAGGATGAAACGCTGAGCCTGGACTCTCTGGTGGGAAGTTCCCCGGAAATGACCGACCTGAAACGCAAGATTTCCAAAGTTGCTGATGTGGATTCCGCCATACTTCTGATGGGTGAGACAGGCACGGGGAAGGAACTGACGGCCCGGATCATTCATGCACTCAGCAATCGCAGAGAAGCCCCGTTTATTTATGTGAACTGCAGTGCTCTGCCGGAAAATCTGCTGGAGGGGCTTCTGTTCGGCATTAAGAAGGGAAGCTTTACCGATGCAGAAGAAAAAGACGGACTGTTCAAAATGGCAGATAAAGGCACGCTTTTTCTGGATGAAATGGATTCCATGCCCCTCAGAATTCAGGCCAAGCTGCTGAAAGCCATCGAGGAGAAATCCATAAGGCCGCTGGGAAGCAAAGAGGTGATCTATATCGATGTGCGCATCATTGCAGCCTCCAGCAGCAACGCAAAAAAAATTCTGGAGAGCAAAAAGATTCGTTCAGACCTCTTTTTCCGACTTTCCGTCATTCAGTTTCAACTTCCGAATCTGAAGAACCGGGGCAGTGATGTGCTGCAAATTGCAGATTACTACGTGGCATGTCTGAACGAAAAACAGCACCGAACGGTGAAGGGGTTCTCTGCAGATGCCCGGAAGCTGCTGCTGAAACATGACTGGCCGGGAAATGTTCGGGAACTGAAAAATATTGTGGAGGGATTCTTTGCTGTCAGTAAAAAGGATACCATCGAGGAAAGCGATGTAAACGAGTACATCAAGCTGGGGGAAAACATTCTGCAGCCTGCGTCAAAGAAGTCGGACGATATATTTCAGAAATTTGCTGCAAGCGGCCAGACGCTGAAGGACTATCTGCAGGCAGAAGAAACCCGCCTGGTCGACGGAGCATTGCAGCGTGCAGGCGGCAGCATTGTGAAGGCTGCCGGAGAACTGAAGATCTCTCCGTCACTGCTGCGATACAAACTGAAGGAGAAATAAAAAATTTGAGAGTAAAGGAAATTTCCTTTACTCTCTTTTTTATTTGCAAGCTCATTTTTTTACGATGCTTCGAAATTGTTAGAATTTCAATGAATTCTCTGACAGGGACCGGTTGGCACGGTAATTGCTATATAATGCAGCATAAAAAGCAGAAAAGATTTTATTTCCGGAGAAAGCCAGAGAGGAACATGGGCATCATAACCGATGCGTACTGACAGAGAGAATAGTTTCCTCCGACGATGCACCAGTCATACATAAGTCCTCTCTCGAACATGGCATAGGCCCGTGTAATATCGTTGATAGACAGGTCCTCGCGGAACATGCCGGTTTCCTTGCCCTCCGCAGCGATCTGGCGCAGCAGTTTGTAATAGGTACGGCCGGTATCCAGCAAATGTTTTTCTCCTTTCGTAATGAGCTGGGAGGAAAACAGCTGGCAAAGCAGATCTACCGACACGGTGTTTTCAATCATGAGAAACAGCTCCTGATTGAGGAAGATCAGCTTATCCACCGGGCTGAGTGCCGGGTCCATGGTTTCGGTTAAGTCTTCATATTTTTCGTCGAACAGATAGGAAAGAGAACTCAGCAATGCGTCTTTCCCTTCAAAATAGTGGTAAAAGGACCCCCTGGAGGTACCGGAGGCCTCGACGATCTCATCAATCGTGGTATCGTTATAGCCCTGCTCGTAAAACAGCTTCCAGGCTGCCGAGACAATTTTGCTCTTTGTGTTTCTGGCGTTTTTCTTTTTCATGACAGAGTCGCAATCCTTTCTGTTTTCGCAGGATCCATTGGCAATATACCTGCGGCATATGAAAAGTATAGTATAACTACAGGACATTTTCAACGAAAAAACCATGAGGCTGCGGCAAAAAAAGTTGTATAAAAATAATTTTGCAATTATTTTTATTATATTATTTTTCACATGATCTTATAATAGGAGGTAGAACATGGAAAAGAAAAAGACTTCCATCGATCGAGTGATGGAAACGAGTATCGGCCTAAAGCGGAACATGAGTACAAGCTCAGCCATCATGGTCGGCGTAGGCGGAACCATTGGTACCGGTCTCTTTTTAAGCTCCGGTGACGTTATTTCTACTGCGGGTCCCGGCGGTGCTATCGTAATGTACCTGATCGGCGGCCTGATCATTTACCTGATGACCAGCTGTTTGGGCGAACTGGCGGCAGCCATGCCGGTTGCAGGCTCCCTGCAGGCATATTCCACAGAATTCATCAGCCCGGCTATGGGATTTACCATCGGATGGGTTAACTGGTCCGGCGGTGCAATTACCATTACGGCACAAATTGTCGCATCCGCCATTATCATGAAGGATATTCTTCCGGGCACGCCGACCTGGCTGTGGATCGTTGTCTTCGCAGTGGTACTGTTTGGTGTGAATATCCTGGATGCCAAGGTATTCGGTCAGGTGTCCTTCTGGGTATCCAGCCTGAAGGTACTGATGATTGTAGCATTCGTTATCGTTGGTGTTGCTGTCCTGTTTGGTGCCGGAGAGGGCGAGGCCATCGGCCTGTCCAACTATACCAATAACGGAGGGTTGTTCCCGACCGGACTGGCCGGCATGGGTGCAGTATTCCTGTCCTCTTTCTATGCATATGCAGGAACGGAAGTCGTCGCTTCCACCGCAGGTGAGCTGAAGGATGTCAAGAAGATCCCTAGAATGATCAACCTGACGATTGCCATTCTGGTCGGTGCGACTGTAATTTCCATCGCCATCGTAGCAGCAATTCTGCCTTGGGAAGAAGCTTCTCTGCAGGGCTCCCCGTTTGTATACGCATTCAGACACGCAGGTCTGAACAGTGCGGCGCTGATCGTAAACATCATCGTACTGTCTTCCGCACTGACTTCCGGAAATTACTTCACCTATGCGTGCGCAAGATATCTGTGGTCCATGGCCAAGTTTGACCAGGCTCCGAAGGTCTGCGCCAAGACCAGCAAGAAGGGCGTTCCTGTCATCGCACTGTGCATTTCCATGGCATTCGCTCTGATCGGTATTCTGTCCGAATTCTTTGCTGCAGATACCGTTTATCTGGTAATTATCTGGTACATCGGCGGCGCAAACATTTTCATGTATTCCGTGATCTGTATCTGCCAGTATCGCTTCCGCAAGAGATATATTGCAGAAGGAGGTAAGGTGGAAGATCTGCCGTACAGAGTACCTGCCTATCCGCTGGTTCCGATTGCAGGTGTGGTTGCCTTTGGTATCATGCTGATTGTAACCATCATGGATCCGGGCGAAAGAGTCGCTATGGCATTCTGTGCAGTCTGCTATATCGTTACTTATGTGATTGCACACATCTATACCAAGAAGCACAATGTCAAAGCTGCAAATCTGGACCTGTAAAAAATACTGGTCTGAAAGCAACAGATAATGTAAAATAATAAATAATTCGAGCCGTACAAGGGGCGCCAGATGGCGGAAATGGCCATCCTGGCGTCCCTTTGGGCATATAAAACTGACAGGAGGAGATGGGACGATGATTGATAAAAAGAGATTATATGACCGAATGGTACGCATGGTGGAAGCGCCGAGTATTTCCGGTACGCCGGAGGAAATGACGGCGGCCCGCAGAATCGAGGAGCTGCTGTATGAGATTCCGTATTTCCAGGCGCACAGAGATGCCGTAATGCGCGTTCCGGTAAAAAATGATCCGCTGCAGAGAGAACTGGTGGCGGCCTATCTGGAGCTGGCGCCGGGTTGTCCGGATACTGTGATTCTGACCGGGCACTATGATGTAGTGGATGTGGATGAATTTGGTCCGCTGAAAGATATCGCCTTCGATGTGGAGAAAATCACGGCACAGATCGGGCAGCTGCATATGGATGATGCAAGCAGAACGGATCTGGAAAGCGGAGAGTGGATCTTCGGCCGCGGTACCGCAGATATGAAGATCGGCCATGCCCTTTCCCTGGAACTGATGGAGCACTACAGCGAGGAAGGCGGCATTCAGGGAAACATCCTCTATGTGGCCGTGTGTGGTGAGGAAACCAATTCGGAAGGCATGCTGGAAGCGGTTCCGTTCTTCAACGAATTTGCTGCGCAGCATCATCTCCACTATAAAGTCATGCTGCTGACAGAGTGCTTCATGGTGGATAAGGCGGAAGAAGGCACCATGTATATTCAGTACGGCGGCGCGGGCAAAGTGATGCCGATGTTCTTCTGTGTCGGTCACATGACCCATGGGGAGGAACCGTTCCTGGGACTGGATGCCAATCTGCTCAATGCGGAAGTGTACAAACGGATGCATCTGAATCCGGATTTCTGTCAGCAGAATCACGGCATCACCACAGCACCTCCTGCCGGCCTGAAACTGCAGGATCTGAAGACCAATTATTCCCTCTCTTCGTCTCTGTATGCGGCATCCTATTACAACATCGCCACCATCAAAATGCAGCCGGAAGAAACCATGGAAAAGCTGCTGAAACTGGCGGAAGATGCGTTCCGCGCGGTGAACGAGACCATCGACGAAAAAATCGCCGGCTTTACGGATTTTGCAGGGCAGCCGCCTGCAGCATACCGGGCGCAGCCGCGGGTGAAGACGTTCCGCGAGATCTATGAGGCAGCCGCGAAGAATTATGAGGGAGACCTGAACGAATACCTGAAATCTTACGCACAGGAACTGATGGCGGTTAATCCGGAGATGCAGGATGCCTGCGTGAAAATCGTAAAGCGGCTGTATGAGATGCAGGACGATAAGAATCCGATGATCATCGTCTCCATCATCCCGCCGTACTACCCGGATGTGAACATTGATCCGGAGGATGCGGACACGAAGAAAATGCTGCAGTCCATTGATGAAGTGATCGCCTATGCGGCGGAAAAGCATGGAGAAAAGCTGGCTACCAGCGAGTATTACGGGATTTCTGACCTGTGCTATACCTGGCTGGCAGATGGTGTGAACTTCGACGGACTGTTCGAGAATCTGGTGGGTGTGAACCTGTTTTATAACTTCCCTGGCGAAGCCATGAAGAAATTCAAAGTACCGGCACTGGTGCTGGGTGCCTATGGAAAGGATCTTCACAAGTATACGGAACGGCTGCATAAGCATTACAACTTCGATGTGCTGCCGGATCTGTACCTGAAATATATTGACAGTATCCTGAAATAAGAAAGGAATTCACAGAATGAAGAAAGTATTTTTCAATGCGAAGGTTTATGTGGAGAAGGGTGTTTATGCGCAGGCGGTTCTGGCAGAAGACGGTATCATCCGTGCGGTGGGCACCAATGAAGAGGTACTGGCTGCGGCGGATGCGGATGGTCTGCCTTATGAAAAGGTGGACTGCGGCGGACGGACCATGCTGCCGGGTCTCAATGACTCTCACATGCACCTGTTGATGTTCGGCAGAAGTCTGTATAAGGTGAAGACGGATGATGTGAAGTCCATCGAAGAACTGGTGCAGCGGTGCCGCGACTTTCTAAAGGAGCATCCGGAGCGGGTAAAAAACGGCATGCATTCCGTCGGATGGAACCAGGACAATTTCACAGAGGGTGAAAAGCGTATGCTGACGCGTCACGATCTGGACCGCATCAGTACGGAGATTCCTGTGATCATGGAACGCATCTGCGGTCATATGGTGTCGGCCAATACGAAAGCCATCGAAATGCTGGGATTTGACCGGGAGATTCCGGAGATTCCGGGAGGAGAGGTCCGTCTGGAGGAGGATGGATTCCCGAGCGGTATCTTTACGGAAAATGCCTGTCATGTGGTGAATGCCCTGATTCCGGGTCCGACCATGGAGGAACGGCAGGATGCCATTCTGGCCGGCATGGAATATGCCGTGTCCCATGGGCTGACATCGGTCCAGTGTAATGATGTGGGTTATCCGGAATGCAAGGGAGAAGGTGCCTTTGAAACCTACAGCCAGCTTTATGAGCGGGGAGAGGCTTTGCTCCGGTTCCGCCATCAGACCCTGTTTGACAGCCCGGAGGAATTCGAAGAATATCTGACGAAGGGCGAAGGCAGCCGGGGCGGCTACGGAGAAGGATCCTGGCTGACCCTGGGACCGCTGAAGCTGTATATGGACGGCAGCCTGGGTGCCCGGACCGCCATGATGAAAAACGGCTATGTGGGCAATCCGGACAACCACGGGGTCAGCTGCATCACGCCGGAGGAGATGGACCGCTATTGCAGCATTGCAAAGAAATACGGCGTGCAGGTGGTGACCCATGCCATTGGAGATCTGGCAATTGAGGAAACCATCGATGCCTATGAGAAGGCATTCGTAGACGGAGAAAACAAACTGCGTCACAGCGTGATCCACTGCCAGATTACGGATCAGGGCCTTATCGACCGGATCGTGGAAAAGGACATTCTGGTTCAGGCGCAGCCGATCTTTATGGGGTCTGATATGGGAGTGATGCAGGAAATCATGGAAGAACCGCTGATTTCCACCAGCCTGAATTTCGGCACCATGCTTCGCCGCGGGGTGCACCTGTCCTACGGAACCGACTGTCCGGTAGAGGACTGCAATCCGTTCCTGAATCTGCACCAGGCCATCAACCGCCGCCATCAGAACGGAGACCCGGAAGGCGGCTTCTATCCGAAGGAATGCGTCGATGTGGAAACGGCCATTGATGCCTATACGCTGGAAAGCGCCTACTGCGAATTCCAGGAGAATGTGAAGGGCAGAATCAAACCGGGATATTATGCGGACCTGGTGGTACTGGACAAAGATATCTTTACCTGCGACCCGCTGGAGATCAAGGACATTCTGCCTGTGCTGACGGTGGTGGGCGGCAAAACCGTGTATGAAAGAAAAGAAAGATAAAATTTATTTTTCGTATCATAATACATATAGACTATAGTACAGAAATAAAATAGTGCAAATTGCAATGATTTTATGCATTTATTGTGATTGAAATGCAATAATTTGTATAGAACTGATTCTGTGTTTCATTCTTGTTTAAAGTGTGGTAGAATAGCTTTATACTTGTAAAAAACACAGAAAGAGAGAATACAGTTATGATGAACGGTGAAATCATTGCGTTTGCACTATATTTTTTTGCGATTATCGGTGTAGGAATCTTTTTCTTCCTGAAGGACAGGAAGGCAAGTGACGAAAAGAACTACTTCATCGGCGGAAGAGCTATGGGACCGTGGGTTACGGCCATGTCGGCACAGGCGTCGGACATGTCGGCCTGGCTGCTGATGGGACTGCCCGGCAGTATCATGGCCTTCGGCTTCGGTCAGATGTGGATCGGCATCGGCCTGGCGCTGGGTACAGCGGCCAACTGGATTTTCGTTGCCACCCGGCTGCGTAAGTTTTCCAGGGCTGCAGGGGATGCCATTACCCTGCCGCAATATCTGAGCAACCGGTTTGCGGCGAAAACCCATACCCTGCAGATCATCTGCGCGGTTATCTTCTTTGTATGCTTCACCGTGTATGTGGCATCCGGATTCGTGGCAGGAGCCTCCGTGTTCACCACGGTATTTCCTTCTCTGAGCACGGATACCGCCATGCTGGTGTTTGTGGCAGCCATGCTGATCTGCACCTTCTTCGGCGGATTCAAAGCCGTATGCTGGACGGATTTCTTCCAGGGCATTCTTATGCTGATTGCTGTGCTGGCAGTTCCTATCGTCATTGTGACCACACAGAATCCGGATTCTGCCGCATTGGAAAACATATATACCTATGTAGACGGTGCCAGCGGACAGGAAGTGGTCTGCAGCTTCGGTTCCGGGTTAATGGATTCCAGCTGGAAGGACGTGGTCAGCGGACTGGGCTGGGGTCTGGGTTACTTCGGCATGCCGCATATCCTGGTACGGTTCATGTCCATTGAAAAACCGTCCATGGTGAAGAAGAGTGCAGTGGTTGCCATCATCTGGGTTATTCTGTCTCTGGGTGCGGCCTGCCTCATTGCTTATTTCGGCAGAATCCTGCTGGCAGAAGAACTGCTTCCGGTGGGCGCACAGAAAACCGTATTCATCGCATTCGCCAGAAAGCTTTTCCCTGGCTTCATCGCAGGGATTCTGATGGCCGCCATTATTGCAGCTTCCATGTCCACAGCGGACTCCCAGCTGCTGGTTGCTTCCAGTTCTTTCACTTCAGATATCTATAAACCGATTCTCCGCAAGGACGCGGGGACCGGTGAAATCCTCTGGGTGGGCAGAATCCTGGTTCTGCTGGTAGCGTTTATCGCCTATTTCATTGCCTCCAGCAAGGCAGAGGGTGCGCAGGCCATTATGAATCTGGTGGAAAATGCCTGGGCAGGATTCGGTTCGGCCTTCGGTCCGACGATCATTCTGTCTCTGTTCTGGAGACGGTTTACCTATAAAGGGGCGGTGGCCGGCGTAGTGACCGGGGCTGTGGTCGATGTGCTCTGGCTGACATTCCTGTCAGGTACCGGTATCTATGAAATCATACCGGGCTTCCTGTGTGGTCTGGCGGCAGCCGTTATTGTTACTCTTCTGGACCGGCAGCCGGGAGAAGAAGTTACCGCGATTTTTGACAAGGCAACAGCAGAAGGCTTTGATGAATAAGATAAAAAAGAATAAGCTATAATAGGCTCTCGGAATCTTGAGCTTGATGAGCGGAACTCATCGGTCATATGAAC